>CAYMAP010000025.1:0-19499 GCA_964388425.1 uncultured Planctomycetaceae bacterium | reverse complement strand
CGTTGACGAATCGCCCTGCTTTTTCGTTCCGTCGACTTTTGAGGGGCGCATCTACCAAGCACATCGGCACTATCGGCGTCGAGGTGGTTCGATGCCCGGCGGTAACGCGCCCGGATCGAATCGTTCGTCGGGCATTACGGGACGTTCGGGCTGATTTCGACGCGGTTGGCGTTGCCTTTGGTCTTCGCGACGACGCTCGGGGGCCGCGCTGCTGACTTCCGTCTTGACCGCGTCGGCTTCGTCCTGCAGTTTCCGGTACATATCGGAATCTACATCCTGTTTCCTGAATCGACTGGCGACCTTCCCCTCGGGCGTGAGATAAATCAGTTCCACGCCCTCCCGGCTGACCCGGCCGGTGGTGGTTTCGATTTCCCGGTCAAAATGGAATTCCAGGGCAATCGCGCCGGTCTCGAAGTCGACCTTCGCCTCGATGATCTCCCTGCTGTGGGCTCCGGGTCGAAGCACCTTGACGGTTTCCGTACTGCGGATGGGCTGGCCGACCCGGGTGTTGCTGTTCTTGGAACTGACCCACTGGCCGAGGTAGGTCGTAAACATCGTGACGGTCAGTTCGCGGTTGTTCGGGTTGGCCCCGGTGACGAAGAACCGCACGTTCCGTTCGATGTCGACCGGTTCGGACCAAGGCGACCAGGGCGTGAGGAGGGTTTTCCGCTCGGCTTCCTCAGCCCGCTCCTCGGGCAGGTTCCCGCTGGCCAGCAACGGATTGACGAAGACCACGCGGAACCGGCTGCGGTAGCTCTCCCCCCAGGACAGACCGCGGACGTGACACCACATCAGGGGCCCACCCGCCTCAAACTGCTTTGCGATTTCGGGCAGTTCCACGGGTTCGGGAACGGGCTCGCCGTCGGCCTGGTCGGGTTCCGCCGATGCCCCGCCCGGCGTGGGAGTCCCGCGGGAAGGTGCGGCGGGGCTCCGCAGGGCCTCGTTGAACCAGTCGGGATCCAGCCGATCCGGCGTTCTGCGCGACGGGTCTCGCCCGGGGGCTCCGGGGGCGTCGGGTCCGGTTGGTCGTTCGGGTTCTTCGGGGCGTTCTTCCAGCCTCCGCAGGGCGGCGAGGTAGTCCTCGGGAAGCTCGGGCAAATGGAATTGCCAGCTACCCGGCTCGCGGGTGGGCGCGAGGATGTCGTAAAACGGGGGCTGGAGCATGAAGCGGGACCAACTGTCCGTCTGCCAACCTCCGTCGTACCATTGGATGAACTGCCGGACCTGCTCGGCGTTCTGGCCGGTGTAGTCCGGAATTTCGGGGAGCTGGACGTCCTTGCCCGTGGGGGGATGGACGAAGGCCGGCTGGGGGTCGGGCTCGAGGTCCTGCCAGGAACCGTCGGGCTGGCGGACCTGGATTTCGACTTCATACCGCACCGCCACCAGGTCCGGCACGATCGGCGTGCCGAGCAACTGGTTGTACCAGGCTTTTTTCAGCTCCGACCACGGATACCACGTCAGCACGCGGAGGGTGGGCTCTTCTTCCCGCAAGGCCATCGTCGCCTTCTGGTCTTCCCCTTCCCCGGAAGCGGGCTCGGGAGTGTAGACCATTTCAGGCCCGGCCCAGATCAGCGGACGGGCGGGCGCGGGCATGGCCGCTTTCAGCTCGCTGATGGCCGGTATATCCCGGGTCTCGATGGACTGCATCAATCCCTTGCCGATCCCATGCCGAAGCGGCTCACCGAAGTCCAGGCTCGCCAGTGCCATGCCCTCCAGGGGGTTGTCCTGGAGGTTTTCCAGCACCGCCAGATCGTTGCGTTCCTCGACCGGGTCGGGCTGGACGGCATTGACACGCTGCTCGACTTGTCGCGCCTCGTCCAGCAGGGCCGAATCCACCGCCCCCGGTCCGACGGCCTGGGCACCGGGCACGAACTCGTACGACCGGGGCGAGGCCAGGCCGAACTGGATCACCGCGTAGAGCAACACCAGCAGGCAGACGCCCAGGATGATCTTCTCGATATGCTGGTCCACAACACCGGGACCCTGGTCATTGGCCATGATTGACGCTCTCCTTGTCAGTTCGTCTCGTCGCCCGCCAGGGCGACGCCGCTCAGCCAGGTCGGGCGGGGCTGGCCTTGCCGGAGCGGCTGGCCGCTTTCGGCACGCTTCACCGCCTCGAGCAGGTTTTCGTCCTGTTCGCGAAGGGCCTGGCGTGGCAGTTGCTTCATCACCGGTATGGGCATCAGCGGCGGGCTGATCCAGGACTGGTTCTCGGCGTCCCACCAGCCCCGGGTAAAGTCTGTCACCAGAAGCAGTTGTCCCTCAATGGTCACGTTGGCGACCGGCTCGGTGCCGTAGTAATACAGCTCTTCCTGATTCTGTCCGCTGTTTCGACCGCTGCGGGCTTCCCGCGGATTCATGGCAATCTGCTCAGCGAGGATGACATGGTAATTCTGACTGAGCAGGTGCTTTTCGAGTTCCGGCAGGTAGCGGGTGGGCATGAGCACGGTGAAGGAATAATTCACCACCTCGAAGTTTTTGTTGTCGACATAGCCCGTCAGCGTGGCCGGCCGGGACTGCTGCGGATCGGAGGACTGTTGGCCGTAGTTCTCGCCGGGCATCCCCCCCGGAGCCCGCCTCGTGCTCCGTCCCGAGGATCGGCCCGCAGAGGCTTGGGAGGCACTGGCGACTTCGATCCGGACCAGCCGCTTGATGGGGGCATTCAGGACGTTCCGCTCGTCCGCGGGAACCTTCCTGTCGGACAGAACGCTCCGGTTGGTCCGGGCGATGACATGCGCGATGTCCTGCTGGACCCAGAGATTGACCTGGGCGTCCCAGATTTTCCGCGGTTCCAGCCGATTGACGATTCCGCCCTTGGCGAACATCACGTCGAAGGACAGTTCGGAGAGGTAGACCTCGCCCTGTCGGGCCTGGTGCAGACGAAGGCTGTTGACCGCGAGGGTTTTGGCCTCTTCGGTGAGATTCGTCTTGCCTTCGGTTCTGCCGGCCCTTCCCGGGGGGACGGATCGGCCCGGTTCCATGGGCCCGGACGGGGCCCTGCGAGGGGCACGGTCCTGACCCGGTGTCTGGTCACGTTCCCACATCGCCCGGATGCGCCGCGACCGCTCCAGCCGACGCGCTTCTTCGAGGGCTTGGGTTTCGATTTCTTCCGTCGTGGCGATGCGCGTCGCGTTGAGTTTCTGCCGCATCGCGTCCAACTGCAGGTGGTACTGCCGGACGAAGCGATAGGCCAGTTCGTTGCGGTTCCAGGTCGTTTCGTCCCACGGAAGAGCGGGTTTCTTCGCCCCGCCTAGCAGTTGCAACTCGGGCACGGAGAAATACCGGCTGTTGAATTCAAGATTGTCCCGCCGGACCTTCTCCAGCGTGTTGAGGAGCATCTCGACACGCCGCTTGTCGGCATGGATGGTCAACTGGTTGACCATGTTGCCACGCCCGATATTTTGCAGAGAGCGAGCGAGTTTTTCGCGTTGGGCGATCTGCTCGTCCTCGATGGTCGTCGAGACGCCCATGCCCATCATCAGCAGGATGCCGCAAAGCACCACGGTAATGACGAGCACCAAGACGAGAAACAGGTTGTCGCGGATAAAATTCATGGTCTCCTCCCGCGCCGTCCGGCGGGGTTTTCGGCGTCCCGGGCTTCCTGCTCACCGGGCAGCAGAACCCCGTCGTCCAGTACAGCCAGGCGCAGGGTCAGGGTAAACGTCACGTCCTGCCGGATAGATTCATCCGGAAACAGCGGGTCCTGCCATTGCGGTTCGACGGCCGGTCCCTGCTCGTCCACTTCGCCCCGGCCGGGGGCTATCTCAAGCCCGGGCATTACCCCGCCGGGCGCTGATCGCCTGGCGACCGGCCTGCCGGCTGTGGATCGGTTTTCCGTGCTGTCCATCTGGGCCGCCTCGACCTCCCCGATGACCTCGAAGGCAGGGTCGGCCTGAAAGGCGCGCTTCAGTTCCCGGGCGAGTTCGCCCCGGCGTTGGACGGCCATGGCCTGGGAGAGGGGTGTACGGAAGGCCATCTCGATCACAAACCCCCTCTGAGACTTCGGTTGCTCTTGCCGGCTTGTGCTGCGCCGCCCGGGGCTGGGGCCAAAGCCTCCACCGGGAGGCACTCCTTGAGTCTGGTCGGAAGCACCTTCGGCGGCGGGAAGTATATCCTCGCGGTATTCGCTCTTCAAGCTGTTGAATACCAGCAGATTACGGTTGCTGCGGCGTTCCTGCCCAAGTTGCTCGATCAATTTCTGGCGGAGGGTTTCTTCGCCCTCGGCAGCCTCGGCGTTGTAGGGCAGGCGGGCGATGAGTTCCATCCGCGTCTGATCGGAACGTATCTGCCCGACGAGGCTTTCCCGCTGGGCTGACTCCGCCTGGTCGAACGCCTGGAGAATCTGACGGTCTTTTTCGGGAATCATCGCTTGGATGACTGCCTCGGTAATCCTCGAATGGATCGAAGGCCAGATCGGAGCGTAGTTCCGCAGCGACAGGTTGTTCTGAATCTGCTCTTCTTCCGCCTCGAAACTGCTGATGATCTTACGCGACTGGTTGCGGTAGTCTTCGAGTCGGCTGAGGATGCTTTGGGCCTCATTGAACGCCCGCTGGGCGGCGGCGGCTTTGAGGCTCGCCTGGTCGTTGTAGGTTCGGAACGTGTAGAGCCCAGCGGCGAGGACCAGCGAGGCCGCAGCGAAGGCGAACCATGGTTTCTTACGTCCCCACAAGCGCTTACGGACAATCGCTTCCGGCAGCAGATTGGTCGTGATCTGCCCTGCGCCCAAAGCCTGGACCGCAAGACCATACGCCACACCCAGCGACAGGACAAAATCGTTAAAATGCTCCGGGGTGGAACTGAGCTGGTTGAATTGCTCCAGGCGGGCCACCGGCATGTTGAGGTTCTGCTCGAGATACTTGTGCATGCCCGGCAGGCGGAACCCGTTGCCCATCCCCAGCATCTGTTTGAATCGCGTGTCGCGGTTGATGCTCGTGTAATACCCGATCGACCGCTGGATTTCCTGCACGAGGTCGGCGAAGACCGGCCTCATGACCTGAAAAATCTGCCGGGCGTATTTGCTGGAGGCGGCGGTGCGCTTTAGCTTCTCGGCCTTGGGGAAGGAGAGTTTGAAACTCTTGACCAGCGCTTCGGTGAAGTTGTTCCCGCCGATCTGGATGGTCCGCGTCCACAGCCGAGGGCCGTCGGCGATGACCAGGTGGGTCTTGTTCGCCCCGACGTCCGCCAGCAACGTCGCGCCGTCCGAGGCCAGTTGCCCGTCAAAGACCATGAAGTTATACAGCGCCAGCGGCGCCATCTGGACCACGTCGGTCTCCAGGCCCGCCTGAACGAAGTGCGAGAGCATCTCCGCGACGTCGGCTTGTTTCATCGCGAACAGTCCGCACAGCGGCTTGGGGTTGTCCGCATCGTGGAACAACTGGTACCGCCAGATCACCTCGTCGATGGGAAAGGGGATCTGCTGCTCGGCCTCGAAGCGAACCACGTCGGGGATCTTCTTCGGCTCGACGGGAGGCAGTTCGACAAACCGCGTGAAACTGCTCTGGCCCAGGACCGAAACCGAAACGCACGACTCCGAAAGGTCCACGCGCTGAAGCAGTTCGTCCATCGTCTGATGAATGACGATCTCGGCGTCCACGTCGGGCTGGCTGAGCATACTGGAATGCTCAATGACCTCGAAGGCCTCGACCATCATCTGCTCTTCAGTGCGCCGGACCTTGACGGCCTTCAGCGCGCACTGCCCGATGTCGATGCCCCATGCCGTATTCGGTGCTGCCATGGGTACTCCTTGGCTGAAAAACGCATTCGGTCGGCCGGACAGCCCATTGCCCGACGCCGACCCGGCCGGTCAGACCGGCTGGGCCGCGGCGTCCGGACGTCCTGCATGTACTGGCCGATTCTTGTGTTATACTATGTCGGGCGGCGCCTCGCAACCGGAATTGCTGCGCCGACCGCGCAAAACGATACAATTCACCGAGTTGCTAGGGGTATCGGCACATGCCCGCCTTCGCGATTACCTCTTTAGGCTGTAAAGTCAATCAATACGACGCCCAGGCCGTCGCACAGGCCTGCCGCGACGCCGGTCTGCACCCCGCTCGCCGAGGCGAAACGGTCGACCTTGCCGTCATCGTGACCTGCTGCGTCACCGCCACCGCCGCCGCAAAAAGCAGGCAAACCCTCCGACGATTCGCTCGCCGACACCCCCGCGCCCGCATCGCGGTGCTCGGCTGCTACGCAGCAGCCCACGCCGACCGCATTCGCGACTGCCTCCTGCCCCTCCTGCCCGGCGACCGCCCCCCGCTCATCGCAGGCGGGCACGACGACCTCGCCGAGCGCCTCCATCGCTTCCTCGCCGGAGAGCATCCCGACGAGGCAAACGCCGGACACGACCCCGAGCCCCGCACGCCGGCGACGCTCAAACGCCGGCGGGCCCAAGCCGCCGAAGCCCGCTCGCCCGGCCCGGCGAACCTGCCGACCCTGCGAGAATTCATCGGCCATCAGCGAGCGTTCGTAAAAGTCCAGGACGGCTGCGACGCCTTCTGTAATTACTGCATCGTCCCCTACACCCGACCCGTCGTCCGCAGCCGACCCGTCGAGGACGTCCTCGACGAATGCCGATCGCTCCTCGACGCCGGCCATCGCGAACTGGTCCTCTGCGGCGTGTTCCTCGGCGCCTACGGACAACCCACCGCGATTCGCCGACATTGGGATCAGCCCCGCGACGCCCTGGCCGGCCTGCTCCGCGCCGTCGCCGATCTGCCCGGCCTCTGGCGGGTCAGGCTCAGCAGCCTCGAGCCAGGCGACGTCTCCGACGCACTGCTGGACCTGCTGGCCGACCATCCCCGCGTTGCGCCGCACCTTCATCTGCCCGCCCAGAGCGGCTCGGACCGCATGCTCCGCGCCATGAACCGCCAGTACTCCGTCGAGAACCTCCGCCAAACCGCAGCCACCCTTCACCGCAGGCTCGACCGCCCCGCCCTGTCGACCGACCTGATCGTCGGCTATCCCGGCGAGACCGACGACGACTTCCGCCGGACCCTCGAGCTTGTCCGCGAAGTCGGGTTCATGAAACTGCACGTCTTCCCGTTCAGCCCCGTCGAGCCGACTGGCGCGTGGCACCGCAGACACCACGCCCCCCCGCAGCCCGTCGTCCCTCGGCGCATCGACGAACTCAACGCTCTCGGCAAAGACCTCGCCTCCCGATACCGCGAACAGTTCGTCGGGGACCGGCTCGAAGCGATCGTGGAATCCACCCGCCCCGAGCCCGGGACGCGACAGGCGATGTCCGACCGCTATCTGACCGTGGCTTTCCCCGCCCCGCCCACGGGCCGGAACCTGACCGGCCAGGTCGTCACACTCGCCGTCGACCGCGCCACTCCCGCTGGACTACAGGGCGTCGTCGTCGCGGACAGCTCGCTCAGAACTCTTTGATCTGGCCGACGAGGGCTTCGGCGAGGTCCTTGATCGTGACGATGCCGAGATGCTCGCCATCGGCGCTGCGGACGACGCCCATGTGCCGATGGTGCCGACGGAGGGTGTAGAGCGCTTCGGTCACACTGGCGTTCTCGGCGAGACACACCGGCGAGGTCATGCGGTCGGCCGGGCGGGGCATGCCCTTGTCGCCAAGTAGGTCGTGGATATCGACGATGCCTTCGACCCGGCCGGTTTCGTCACAGACGGGCAGGCGGGAGTGGTCGTGGCCTTCCAGGCGTCGCATCACCTGCGGGTACGACGTATCGGGCCGAAGACTCACCACCTCGGACCAGGGCTTCATCACATCGCGAACGCCGACGGCATTGAGCCGCAGCGCCCGCCGGGCCATCTCGTGCTGCGGGGCCGTCAGCGCACCGGTCGCCTGCGACTCGGCCAGCACCGTCGCCAAGCCCCGGTGGTGGTGCAGACTCACCCCTTCGGGGCGTCGTCCAAACAACCCCAGCACGCCCCAGCTCACCCCGCGAACCAGGGCGACCAGCCCGACGACCTGGAAAAGTCGCTCGGAGAACCGCAGTGCCCCGGCCAGCCGCTCCGCCAAAGGCTCGGGGCGACGCTGGAAGACGTTCTTCGGCACGCAGTCGTTGAAGACAAAGAACACCGGCGTCCCGATCGCCATCGCCAGCCAGGCTACGCCGTGCGAGAGACCCGCCGCCGCCAACAGCCCCGTCAGCGCGAAGCCCGAAAGGTAGTTGTGAATGTTCGTGCCGATCAGTACCACCGCCAGGAACCGCTCGGGTTCTTCGAGGTATCGCCGGAGCACGCCGTAGGGCTTCCGGCCCGCCTCAGCGCGGAGTTCGACTCGCGGGCGCTTCAGCATGTAGATCGCCGTCTCCATACCGCTGTAGAACCCCGACAGGACCATGCTCCAGGCGCAGACCGCCGACCAGGCCACCAGCGAGCCGATCATCACCGCCGACATCATGCCCCACCTCCCTCGTCCAGCAGCTCCAGCCGAAGCGTATGCACCCGCCTGCCCCGCAGGGCCGTCACGGTAAAACGCAGGTTCCGGTACATCACGACGTCCCCGACCTGCGGTATCCGCCCGAGCAGTTGCGTCACCAGCCCGCCGAGGGAGCTGATGCGTTTCTCGACGGGTTCGAGGTCAAACATCTCCGCCCAGTCCCGCACGAGCAGCCGACCCGACAGTACATATTCGCGATCACTGATCCGTCGAACCGCCGGTGACGGCTCGGCTTCGTCGATGTCGCGGATGTCCCCGACAATCTCCTCCAGAACGTCCTCGAGCGTAATCAGCCCCGCCGTCCCGCCGTACTCGTCCACCACGATCGCCATTTGTGTATGCCTGCTGCGAAAGTGGTGCAGGACGCGCTCCAGATCGGCGGCCTCGGGGAGGTAACTCACCGGCCGAACCATGCCCCGCAACTCCCCGTCAGGCTGCATCAGCACACGCTTGGCGTGGATGACCCCCAGAACGTGATCGAAGTCGCCCTCGTAGACGGGAACCTTCCGCAGCCGGGTCTTGCGGAACAGGTCGATCAACTCCTGCCGGTCGTGGGCGATGTCGAACCCGACCATCTCCAGCCGGGGGACCATCACGTCACGGGCATCGAGATCCTTGAGCTGGATGATTTCCTGGAGCATCTCACCGGCGTCGGGGTCGAGAATCCCGCGCCTCGCCGACAGCGCCATCAGAGCCGAAAGTTCCTCAGCGGTGATGAATGGCTCGCTCGAGGCGTGCGGGGCGACCAGCCGCGTCAGCGGATTGACCAGCCCGCGCTCGAGAAACCACAGCACCGGCACGAAGACCCTCTGGAGCAGAAGGATCGGCCAGGCCACGACCACGCTCCACTGCCGGGCCACCGAATAGGCGAGCATTTTCGGCGTGACCTCACCAAAGAGAATCACCGCCAGCAACGGCAGGAGCGACGCCAGCGCGACCCCCCACGCCCCCTGCCCCGCACGCTGGCGTTCCAAGACCAGCACAGCCGCGGTCGCACTGAAGGCGATGTTGACAATCATGTTGCCCAGCAGCAGCGTGTTGAGAAGCCGGCGGGGACGACGCATGAGCCGCCCCACGCTTCGCGCACCCAGCCCGCCGGTCGCGCCGAACCGCTGGAGGTCCGCCGGCGAGAGCGTGAACAACGCCGTCTCCGACCCGCTGAAAAACGCACTGAGCAGCAGCGTGACCGCCAGGATGCCCATCTCCCAGCCCGCGCCCCCCACGGCCAATACCAACGCAACAGCATTCATCGCGAGACTCCGGAACCTGGCGCGCCGCGCAGAAGCAAATCCGCTCCCGTCGGCAACACGTTGCCGAGCCTGTCTCCGGCGTGCAGCTCAGCCACCCCGGGCTGAGAACCGCGTAGCTGAGAATCGTGTAGCTCAGCCGGAACCGACTGGGCAAAACCGTTTCTGACGCTGCGGGCGATCATCGGTGCTCCTCGCGCACACGCCGGACTCACATCAAGCGGCGCGGATGAATGACGAGGTTGTCGTACCCGGGGATGACGATATCCGCCAGTTCCAGCAAGTCGCCGAGCGTCTCCATCGCCTGCTCGCGGTCAGCGGCGTGTTCCCAGACCATGCCCCGCTGGAGGTGCTCCCGCGTGGGCACAGCCGGTCCGGCCACGACGACCGTCTGCGTCGGAGGCGTCAGCAGCAAGCCCGTACACCCCGGCGTCGCGCCGAACAACGGATACCGCGTCACCTGCGGCGCGAATTCCTCCGGAACAGGCCGAAACCGCTTGAGCAGGTCGATCTCGCCTCGGAGGTCGTCGGCCTGTTCGCCGGTCAGCCGTTCGCTGGAGGCCTCGGCGCTTTCGAGTTGTCGGCCGTACCATTCCAATTCCGTCTCCCCGGCGTACCAGGGAGCGTGGGCGAGGACGTCCAGCCCCCGCCGGCCGTCCGGGCGAAGGGTGGTGCAGAACACGTCCGTGATCGTTTCCGGACCCTGGCCGGTTCGCTCGAACAGCCTGGCCCGGAGCACCTCGCCCGGCAGCGAGGGGTCCACCAGAATCCGCCGGTCCTCCTGGACGATGAGCGTACACGTCGCATGGGCCGTCCGCGCAGGACGGGACTCGTTCCACAACAGATTCTGCGCCGTCGTGCCGATGCTGATGACGCTGTACTCGACCGCCATGGCGTTGCCTGGCCTTTCTTTCGGCAGAAATGATCCTTGGTTACCTTACCGGCCAGCGGATACAATCGCACGCGAAATGTCCCGGCCGGTCGGGACCGCTATTTCCGAGATCAGCCAAGGAGTCTCTGATGAAACGCCCCCTCGCTTTGTTCCTCGCCCTGCTGAGTTCAGCCTCCCTCGCCATGGCCGAGACGACCTACGAACTCAAACAAAAGTACCCCCCCGGCCAGACCTATCAGATCACCCGACAGGACATCCAGCAGAACATGCAGGTCGCCGGCCAGAAAATGAACAACCATGTCGAGCAGATGATCATCGCCAAACGAGTCATCTCCGAACCGACCGACAAGGGCAACAAGACCCTCACCACCCGTTTCGAGAGACTCGTCCAGAAAACCGTCGCCAACAACGGGCTGATGGTCCTGACCTACGACACCGACAAGCCCGCCGATCAGCAGAACGCCATGATCGCCCGCGCGATCAAACCCATGATGGACACGAAAACCACCGTCGTCGTGGACGCCCAGGGCAAGATCATCGAACACACCGGCATGGACGGCATCAAAAAGACGGCCGGTCCCGCCGGGGAGTTGGCCCCCTCCGACGAGCAGATGAAGCAAGTGTCCTCCCAGGGACAATACCTCCTGCCCGACCGTCCCGTCGCCGTCGGCGAGACCTGGAAGACCTCCCAGAACTCCTCGATGCCCATGGGATCGATCCAAATCGACTACGACGTCACGCTCAAGGAAGTCAAAAACCAGGACGGCCGGCAGATCGCCGTTCTCCAGTTCACGGGCGAAGGCAAGGTCCAGGGCGACAAGACCCGTCAGATCGGCCAGGCAAAACTGAAAATCGTCAAAGGAACCGTCGAGCAGAAGGGCACCCTGCTCTTCGACATTCAGCGCGGCGATACGGAGTCGAGCGCCATCGTCCAGGACCTGTCGATGACCATGTCCTCGCCGAGCCATCCCGGCGGTGGACAACAGGGCATGACCATGACGACCGAGCAGACGATGACCATGGACGTGACCACCGTTCCGACGCGCGACAAGGAAGCCGAGAACAAAGACGCCGCCGCCATCCTCAGCCAGCCCCGCGCGGGAGGCGCGCCGGCCCCGAAGAAGACTCCCCCCGCCAAACCCGCCGGCCCCGCGGGACAGGCGGACTTCTGAGCAAGAAACCAACGCAAGCCACCCAGTCGGACTACGGTTCGGCCGGGTTTGGGGGTTCGTGAGCGGAATTCCGTTGGAAGGAGATGTCATGGTTCGCCGAAAAATTTCCCTCGTCCTTTGCCTGGCGCTGTCGATCGGTTTCTGCCGGGCCGCAGAGGTCCCCGAACCGCTCGTACCCCGCGCCAAACGCGACGTCCAGCCGAGCATCCAAGAGCACCTCCAGGACGTCGAGGGCCAGATCGGCGGGACCTTCGCCCGCGTCAGCCGATACCCCGCACAGTTCCGCTCGCCGATCCGCCACCAGATCTTCAAGGACCCCTGGGCCGGCATGACGAAACTCGAGGACCTCGGGCTGACCTTCGCCCGCGCCGGCCACCGGGGCCGGGCCGGACTGGCCGACCTCCTTGTCACCGCCACCAGCGCCATCGGCAAACCGACCACCCCACTCGAGAATCCTCCCGAGCCTCCGCCTGAAGGACTGGGGCCCGTACTGGACTACCTCGCCGCCACGCTCCAGCGAGCCCACGACCTCCGCAACCAGGCCGTCCAGGGCGTCAACGCCGACGAGCACGAATTCATGACCCGCTGGCCCCTCCAGCAGGTCCGCACCTTCCACTGCCAGATGCGGCTCAGCAAGCAGGTCCAGCAACTCCTCCAGAACGACCGCGGCTTCGGCGACCGCGCTCTGCTCCAGACCGACTGGACGAAACTCAACCACGCCGCTCTGACTCTTCTGACCCTTGTGCATCCGGAGGTTCTCGAAGGGCTGAGGGAAACCTTCCGCCAGCTCGATCCCCTACCCGACGTCGAGGGCGTCACGGGCAAGGTTCTCGTCAAAAGCAAAACCCCCTCCGGGCTGATCCTCGTCGGCGGAGACGGGCCGAACACCTACGACCTCAAGCAACCCGTGGCCCTGATTATCGATCTCGGGGGCGACGACACCTACAACGGCACCGTCGCCGCCACCACCGACAAGGACCATCCCCTGGGCATGGTCATCGACCTGGCGGGCAACGACACCTACCAGCCCGGCCCGTTCGGGCTGGCGGCGGGACGCTTCGGCGTGGGCATACTCGCCGACCTCGCCGGCGACGACACCTACACACTCCCGCCCGGCAGCGGAGGGGTGGGCTTCGCGGGCATCGGCCTGCTCTTCGATGCCGCGGGCGACGACGTATACAACGGCACCCGATTCACACTCGGCGCGGGCTTCTGCGGCGTCGGGCTGCTCTGCGACGCCGGCGGAAACGACCGCTACGACAGCCACGCCTTCTCTCTCGGCCTCGGCGCGCCCGGGGGGATCGGCGTCGTCCTCGACACCGCCGGCGACGACAGCTACCGATGCGGGTTCAACGTCCCCAGCGGCTACAACGCCGAAAACAAAGGCGTCACTCCCAAGGACCCCAAGTTCCAGTACGACGCCTTCGGACTCGGCATGGGCGTCGGACGACGCCTCTATCCGCCCTCGAAGAACGGCTTCCAGCTCGAACTCTCCGGCGGGATCGGCATGGTCCTCGAACTGGCCGGCAACGACACCTACTGGGGCTCCAATTTCGCCTTCGGCGCCGGGTATTTCCTCGGTGTCGGCGCGGTGATGGACCTGGCCGGCAACGACCGCTACAACAGCGCCCGATACGCCCACGGAAGCGGAGCACACCTCGGGGCGGGGCTCTTCCTGGACTACGCCGGCGCGGACGTCTACACATCGACCGGCCCGACCTGGACCGGCGGGTCCGCATGGGACCACAGCCAGTGCCTCTTCGTCGACGCCGCCGGCAACGACGACTACCAGTGGAAGCGCACCGCCGGACTCGGCATCGCCCAGGGCGAAAGCTGGGCCGTCTTCGCCGAGCTGGCCGGCGACGACACCTACGCCGTCCGCCAAGGCCCCGCCCACCCCACGCCCCCCTGCCTGGTCGTTTTCTTCGACGGCGGAGGCAAGGACGACTACCGCAACGTCGGCAACAAACAGGCCATCAACGGCAAGACGCAAGCCAACGGGAAGAAAGGCTCGCTCTTCGTCGACCGCGGCCAGCCATCCGCCGACTGACCGAAACGCCCCACCCCGCCTGCAGCGAGTTGCCGAACCCGAACGAAAGGCAGGCCGCCATGCAAAGCCGGACATTGGTTCAAACGAGGCGATTCCCTCAGAACTACCAAGGACGCGGTTGTAGGACCCTTTGGGGGACGTAACTCGATTGTTTTCGTTGACGAATCGCTCTGATGTTTCGTTCCGTCAACTTTTGAGGGAGGCGTCAAACGAGTCTGTTCCATTGATCGGTCATGGTTGCCGACGGCCGACAGCCGAAGACGGATAGCAGACAGCCGACCCTCACATCCGTTCGAGCGTCTCGATGCCCAGCAGGTCCAGCCCCTGCCGGATCACCCGCGAGGTCAAGTCGCACAACGCGAGTCTGCCGGCCCGGACTGTTCCTTCCGCCTTGAGCACCGGACAGTTCTCGTAGAAGCCCATGAACACCCCCGCCAACTCGTAGAGGTACGCGCAGAGCGTGTTCGGCTGGGCGGTCTGGGCGACGGCTTCGACGATCTCGGGCAACTGCAGCAGCTTCACCGCCAGCGCCCGTTCGGCCGGGTGCTCCGAAACGTCGAAGGTCGGCTGATCGAGGTCGACGGTCTTGGCGCCTTTGCGGAAAATGCTGCGAATCCGGGCGTAGGCGTACTGCATGTACGGCGCGGTGTTGCCCTCCAGGCTCAGCATTTTCTGCCAACTGAAGACGTAGTCGCTCGCGCGGTTCTGGGCGAGGTCGGCATACGTCAACGCCCCGATGCCCACCACCCGGGCAACTTCGTCCAGCTCCTCTGCGTCGGGCGTCTCGCCGCGCTCGGCCGCCTTGGCGGTCACCAGTTCCAGCGCCCTCCGCTGGGCCTCGTCCAACAGGTCCGCCAGCTTCACCGTGTCCCCCTGGCGTGTCTTGAACGGCTTGCCGTCCGTCCCCAGCATCATCCCGAACGGCACATGCTCCAGCCGGACATCAGGCGGCACAAAACCCGCCTTGCGGGCAATGACGAAGACCTTCTCGAAATGCTCCGCCTGCCGGCTGTCGGTCACGTAGAGAATTCGGTTCGCGCCGAGCTGCCCCGCCCGGTACCGCAGGGCCGCCAGGTCCGTCGTCGCGTAGAGGTACCCCCCGTCGGACTTCTGGACGATCACGAAAGCCGGTTCGTTGTCCTTATTGCGAAACTCTTCAAGAAACACGCCGGCTGCCCCTTCGCTTTCGGCCAACAGGCCCGTCGCATCGAGGTCCGCCACAACCCCCGGCAGGTCGTCGTTGTACGCGCTCTCGCCGCGGACGTCGCCCGGCCCCAGCAGCACGCCGAGGCGGTCGTAGACGTCCTGGCAGTGTCCCAGCGAGATCGCCACGAACTGCTCCCACCGACGGACGGCCGAGTCCTCGCCGGCCTGGAGTTCCACGACGCGCCGGCGGGCGCGGTCGGCAAACTCCTCGTCGGCATCAAACCGCTGTTTGGCCTGGCGGTAGAAGCCTTCGAGGTCCGCCAGTTCCCCGCTGTCGGCACCGACCTCTTCCATGAACGTCAGCAGCATCCCGAACTGCGTGCCCCAGTCGCCGACGTGGTTCTGCGGGGTGACGTCCTGGCCGGTGAATCGCAGAATCCGCACCAGCGCATCGCCGATGATCGTGCTCCGCAGGTGACCGACGTGCATTTCCTTGGCGAGGTTCGGCCCGGAGTAGTCGACCACGACGTTCTGCGGCCTGGCCGGACGCCGCACGCCGAGGACGTCGTCGCCGGCCTGTTCGGTGAGTTGGCGTTGCAGAAAATCGTCGCTCAGCGTGATGTTCAGAAACCCGGGGCCGGCCAGTTCGACTTTCGCGGCAAGGTCGGCGAGGTCGAGGTGTTCGAGGACCCGCTCGGCGAACTGCCGGGGGTTCGTCTTGAGTTTTTTGCCCGCGGCCATGCACCCGTTGGCCTGGTAGTCGCCGAATTCCGGCCGGCCCGCCGGGGCGACGAGCGCGGGACAGTCCGGAGCCCCCGCCGCCGCCAGCGCAGAGGAGAGCCGTCGTTCGAGTTCGTTTCGTAGATTCATCGATTCCCCCAGTTGTCGGGTTTGTCTCCGCCGACACCGGCGTGGACCTGCGCGGACCGGGCGGGTTTCTGCCGGGGACTGGGCGGCCGGCGGGGCGGCTTGGTCGGCCCCTTGCCGCCCGGGCCGGGCTTGCCCCCGCTGGCGACTTTCGCGCCCTTGCCCTGTCCCGCCTTGTCGCGACGATTGATGTCGAGCAGCACCCCCTGCTTGATCTCGACGTCCACATCCAGCCCGTTGAGGTTGACATTCTTCATGAGGATTTGAACGATCGTCCCCGGAGGTCGGCCGATGGCCTTGGCGAGCTTTCGGACGCCGAAGAACCGGAAGTCCGCGGGCTTGCCGTTGGGATACGCCTGCAACCACTTCGGCCCGATCAGCGGACAGGGCATGAAGCTCTTGCGAATACCCTTGACGAAGCGATCCGTCAATTCCTTCTTGAGGTCCGAAGCCATACGCAACGACTCCTGGACTGCGGGGGCTCGCTACCTCCGCCGCAGCCAGCGGTTCGGCGACCGTCGGGCCGGTCCTGCACGTCCTTCGCCCCGGCCGACCGATCGCGGGTTGATGCATTGTAGCGGAATCCCCCGGGGAATCAACCCCGCTGCCAGTCCACACGCGGGGCTTCGCCCCAGATCATCTCCAGGTCGTAATACCGACGTATTGATTCGTTGAACAGGTGCATCACCACCTCCACGAAATCCAGCACGACCCACTCCCCGGACTCCATGCCCGCCGCATCCAGCGGCTCGCCGGCCCCGCATGGTAACCGCCACCGCCTCAACAGCCCGGGTCAATCCCCGCCGTTGCTCAGCGAACACTCCAGCAGGTGCAACCCCAGGGCGATGCACTCCGGCCGACCGCGACCGGCACCGCCCAGCAGCTTCCCGCAAAGGCGGAGCAATTCGCACGCACCCTCCTGCCCTGCCGGGTCGGCCTGCTGGAAGCAAAGTTTCGCAAGGAACTCGCTGCCCTCGTCCAGCCGCTCTTTGGACAGCGCATCGATCGCCCGTTCCCAGTCGTCCCGGTTCCCGGTCGGGTGGGGGGATAGCTTCTTGCGGAGGTCCATCAGCAGCGTCCCGGCCGCCATTCCCGCATCCGAACGCATCCGCCGCAGCAGCCGGATGAATCGCCCCTCCTGACCGGCCAACTGCGCCCCCGCCAACGCCAGCTCCCCCCGCGTGACCTCCTCGGCCTCCGCGGAGAGCATCCAAAAGAGCTGCCCAGCGACCCCCGAATCGCGCAGCTCCCCCAACGCCGCCACACACGCCAGACGCACCCCCTCATCCGGGTCCGACCCCGCCCGTTCCCGAAGCCGACCGCACGAAGCCGCATCCCCCAGCCCGCCCAGCGCCCGCGCAGCCCGGCCCCGGAGCAACGCGTACGGCGAGTCCAGCGCCTCGCGCAACGGCCCGACGGCCTCGGCCTGGCCCGACCGCGCCAACGCCCACGCCGCACCCGCACGCAACTGCGGGTTCCCCGTCCTCAAAATCTCCAGCAACGCCGAAACCAACTCCTCGGAGACCGGCCCGCGCGCGATCGTATGCACCGCCTCGTAACGAACGTTGAAACTCGGGTCCGTCAACGCCTCGGCCAGCTCGATCTGGCCCAGCGGGCTGCCCGATCGACCGATCTTCTCGATCTGACGGACCCGCCCCGCGTCGCGATCGGCCATGTGGTACTTCACCATCGCCCCCATCGCCAGCAACGGATTGCCCCGGAAAAACACACCCGCAAACCGGCTGGCAGGCATGTCCCCCGCCGCCGCCAGACCCCGGGCCAGCACCGTCGCCACACCCAGCACCACCACCACCCCCACCAACGCCGGCAGATACGTATTGCCCCCCAGCCGCTCCGTCCACCGCACCGAACGCTCCATCCGGTCCACCGACCACCCCATCGCCAGCGGCGCCAGTCCCCCCAGCAGCCCCTGCCACGCATAGTACACCGCCAGATAGCCGTTCCGCCGCTCCGCCGGAACCGCCGAGGCATACATGTACCGGCTGCCGGACATCAGCGACGAGGTCAGCACCGCACCCATCAAGACGTACAGCATCAGCGACAGCGGCAACGCCGCCTCCGGCCCCGCCAGCGGCAACAGCAGCCAGAGCCCCATCACCAGTGTCGAACCGGCCAGACCCGTCACATACGCAGGCCTCGCCCCGAAACGGTCCGACGCCCAGCCCCAGAAATAATTCAGCAGAATGCCCCCCATCGGGATCCCCAGCGTCGAAAGCACCACGTTGTCCGGGTTCAACCCCACACGTTCCTTCAAATACAGCGGCAGAAACCCCCCCGCCCCCAGCAGGACGCAGAACACCAGCCCGTGCGAAATGCTCAGCCTCAGAAAGTTCCCGTCCCGCAACGCCGCCCGCATGTCCCCGACGTGTCGGCTCATCCGGCCGGCCTCGGCCTGGCGGCTCTCGGCGGGAATCCACAACTGCACCACCACCCCCAGCAGACCGATGAAGATCCCCAACAGCATCACCAGTTGGTAGCCCAGCACCGCCCGGCCGGAAAAGACCGCGAGAATCCAACTCGCCAGAAACGTCACCGACAACATGCCGGCCATGTTCATCACGCTTGCCCGGCCCAAGAGGCGACCGCGAAGCGACTCCGGAACGATCTCCTGAAACCACGGCAGAAACGCCGTCTCCGCCATCGCCCGCAAAATCGAAAACACCACCACGATCGCCGCGACAAACCCGAACGCCGCGTCCAGCCCGTACCGCCCCGCCACCCACGGCACGGCCAGGACACCCAACAAGACCAGCTTCCGCAGGAGCATGTAGAGAATGTGCGACCGCTTCAGCCCCACGCGGGCATTCAGCGGAGCCACCACCAAGCCCAGCATGCTGAACAGCGGAATCACCCCCAGCAGCGTACCGATCCGCCCCTTGTCCAGACCCACACGGTCCATGTACAGCGGGAACATCGGCCCGAAAAGCGTCAACGCCCCGAACATCCCGTTGCCCAGAATCGCCCCCACCAGCCACGGCAGCGCCCGAACCTTCTCCGTATTCGTCAGATGCCCGTCCACCACCGGCTCCTGCTGTTGGACCCTCCGCATCGGCTACAAACGGCCGCCTCAGCGCTGCCAGTCCACACGCGGGGCTTCGCCCCAGATCAGTTCCAGGTCATAGTACCGCCGCATCGGCGGGTTGAACAGGTGGACCACCACGTCGACGAAATCCAGCACCACCCAGTCGCCGGACTCCATGCCCGCGGTCTTCCAGACGGGCTGGCCCTCGGCCTTACCGCGGTCGATCAGTTCCTGGCCCATCGCCCGAATCTGCCGATCGCTCGTGCCCGTGGCGATGACGAAGTAGTCCGTCACCGGGCTGAGCCCGCGCAGGTCCAGCACGACGATCTCCTCGGCGTTGCGATCCTCGGCCAGCCGGGCCGACTCGATCGCCGACCGACGGGCTTCGTCGTTGCTGCGTTGCTTGGGGGAACTCATCAGAATGGGGGGACACCACAAGACCCCAGCGCGGGGGTGGCCGGGGCCGGGAAGGTTGGCGGTCCCGGTCTTTCGCTTCGCGCAAGACCGGACGTTGAACTGCGATTGCGTTCTCGTACTTCGTTCTCTTTGCTGAAAGCTCACAGCCTACGGCTCGGAGGGTGGGTGCTCGCACCCACGCAGCTCCTCACGGCTTACAGCTTATAGCTCACCGCGATTTACCCAAGTCCGATCCATTCGCTGATCAGGGGGGCG
>CAYMAP010000024.1:0-19632 GCA_964388425.1 uncultured Planctomycetaceae bacterium | reverse complement strand
CCTTCCGCGGCGACGAGTTCGATATCCTCGCTCGCTGTAAAGAGTAACATCAGAATACATCGATGCTGGGGACTGGATGCTGGATGTCGGCTAACCGATAGACACCCCAGCGAATCCGGTATCGAGCATCCAGCACCCGTCAACAACCATGGCCAAAGAACAAGACCTCTACAAAATCCTCGGCGTCACTCGCAAAGCCTCCGACGCTGAGGTCAAAAGCGCCTACCGCAAGCTCGCCCGCAAGTATCACCCGGACGTGAACAAGGACCCCGACGCCACGGAAAAGTTCCGCGAGGCGACGGCTGCGTACGAAATCCTCTCCGACCCCGAGAAGCGCAAGCAGTACGACCAGTTCGGGCCGGCGGCGTTCGGGTCCGGCCCCAGGCCCGGTCCCGGCGGAACCGGCGGCGGACAGCGCGTCCACTTCGACTTCGGCGACCTCTTCGGCGGCGGGGGACGCGGACGCGCCGGCGCCACGGGCAGCGCGTTCATGGGCATGGGACTCGAAGAAATCCTCGAAGCCCTCGGCGGACAGGCCCGACGCAAAGCCCAGGCCGGACGACGACCCCACCCTGGGCCCGCACCGAAGGGCCAGAACATCGAGCATCACGTCAACCTCGGCTTCCTCGAAAGCATCCACGGCTCGAAGACCTCCCTCCGCCTCCGCCAGACCGACCCGGCCACCGGCGAGGAATCCACCCAGACTCTCACGGTCAAAATCCCCCCCGGCGTGCGCGAGAGCCAGAAAATCCGGCTCCGCGGCAAGGGCGCCGAAGGCCCCGGCGGGGCGGGCGACCTCCTGCTGATCTGCCACATCCAGGAACATCCCTACTTCCAGCGGGAGGGCAACGACATCTCCGTCACCGTCCCGGTCAGCACCGTCGAAGCGACCCTCGGCGGGAGCATCGAAGTGCCCACCCTCGAAGGCATGACGCGGATCAAGATCCCCCCCGGCACGCCGAGCGGAAGGCGGCTTCGTTTGCGTGGCAAGGGCATCGCGCCCGGCGGTGAAGCCGAAAAACGGGGCGACCAGCACGTCATCGTCAAGATCGTCCCGCCGACCGACCTCGACGACGACGCCCGCAAGGCCCTGCAGCACTTCGCCGAGACCTGTCCCTACGACCCCCGCGCCGACGCACCATGGAAATAACCCACCGCACCGCAGGCAAGGCCCGCCACGTCGCCCTCCTCCTGACGCTGGGGACCGGGTGCCTCCTGCTGACGGGTCTGCTCAGCGTGACGCTCGAAGGCTATCCCGAGGCCGGTCCACAAACCCGCCGGATCCTGCTGGTCCTGGCCTGGACCGCCGCCGGTCTGTTGTTCCTCACCCTCCTGCTGCTGATGTGGGTCTTCATCCGCTGGATGCGTTCGCGCATGCCCCCGCCCCGCCGGCGGGAGGGGGTCGGCTACGTCAACGCCTGGGTCGAGGCCGGCCGACGTCTCCAGACGTCCGACGCCCGCACCGTCGACGTCCTCGAAGAAGATGAACCCATCGAGAACCTTGACGATCAGGACGAGGACGACGACCCCGCCAGCTACGACCCCGAGAACGGCTTCCGCGACGAGGAGCTGGACGACGGGGACGAGGACCGGGATGACGCCCCGCCACGGTGCTGATCGAGGGGTTGGCCCGTTGCAGGCGGTCGTCGGCTGGGAGTCTACGCCGTGCCCATCACCCGCGACGGTCAGGCCGTCGGCGTCGCGGCGGTCTGGGCCGAGCTGGGCTGGGTCGGACACCTTCTCGACCGCAGCCGACTCCCCGCCGAGCGGGTCTACCTGCTCAGCGGACCCGGGCGGTTCGTCCATCAGCCCGACACCGGCGACGACAGGGGCCCGCAGGCCGACCGGGCGTTCTGGCAACGCATGGACCCGGTCGTCGAAGCGGGCACGGAGGGCGTTCGCCTGCTGCGGACGGACGGGCAGAGCCTCTGGACTGTTTACGTGCCCATCCCCTTTGTCGGGTGGACTCACCCTCCAGCCGGGCCAGACACTCGTGCTCTACACCGACGGCGTGATCGAAGCCTTCAGTCCCGACGGGCAGATGTTCGGCACGCAGCGGCTGCGGGAGTTCCTCGCCCAGCACCCCGCCGACCCCCTGCCCGACCTGGCGAGGCAACTTGTCGAAACCGTCGACCTCTACGAAGACCACCACCATTACGACGACGTGACCCTCCTGCTGCTGCGGCGGAGAGGCTGACGTCGATCACCGCCCCGCCTGGGGGCGCGAGGGTGTCGATGTTTCTTCTCAGGCTTGCGTCATTCGTCCTTGGTGGGTGACTCGGTGGGAGCAAGATTGGGGCGGTTCAGATCGGCCCGTTGTTTGCGAAGGTCAGCCTGGCGCTGGCGGACAGCGTCGAGCTTCGCTTGCATCTTCCGCCGATGCTCCTGGAGTTTCTGTTCCATCTCAGCGGGAAAATTTCCTCCACCCGCCCGTATTTTCGCGAACTTGGCGATATTGGCGTCCAGTGCCATGATCACCTTTTCGTACTCCCCGATCTCCACGCCCAGTCTGCGAAGGGTCTCATCGAGTTTTGCCCGCTCCCTGTTGCGTTCCGCGTGGTTCGATGCGGTCGGGGTGGAAGTCGGCCGGGAGGTCGGCCCGGCTGGGGGGCGGGCCTGGGCCGCGAGGTCGGCCTGGCCTCTCGGCGCCAGCGTCCGGATGTCGCCCGGCGGGATACGAAGGGTCTGTCCGCCGGGCAGTTCGACGACGACCGGCTCGCCGACCAGCACGCCGCGGAGCGTCGGGCCTTGGAACTGGGCGACTTCGAGTTTGCCGTCGTCGAGGGGCGTGGCGTGTTGCAGGCTGTCCAGCGGGACCCGGACCTCGCCGAGTTCGCCCAGCAGCGTCAGGCGGTCGGAGCGGAGTTTGCCGACCAGCCGATCGCCGTTGCGGAGCGTCACGGCCCATTCTCCCGAGGCGGGCCGGAAGTCGACGGGGTGCAGGACAAGGCGGGCCAGTTCGCCGCGTGGGACGGTGACGGCAGGGCCGAGTTGCAGCGGGAGCGTCAGTTCCGTTGCACGCAGCAGGCCCGTCAGCGTCGTGCCGTTTCGCAAGACCAGCCGATGCAGTGTGCCCTCAGCCTCGAGGTCGTCGGCGGTGAATTCGAATCGGCTCACGTCGGCCGGGGCGAAGGCGACCAGGCCGTACCGCGTGTGGAACTCCGCCGGCAGCGGGCCGGACGCGAGCGACAGCCGCTGGCCATCGCGGAACAGAACGTGGGGCACGGCTTGAGGGTCGGGTGCGGTGGTCGGGGCATCGACGGCGAAGGCGACGGAGACCACGCGGGAGAACGGCAGCGTGACGGCCTCTCCGCCGGGCAGGATGATCCGCATCGGCTCGCCGAGCCAGGTCCCCCGCAGGAGTTGCCCGTCGGTCAGGGCGAGCGTGACCGACCCCGCCGGGCCGGACGCGACCTGCAGGGCGCGGAGTTTCTGCGGAGGGAGGTCAAATTCGCCCAGCGGCGAACGCAGCCGAACGCCTTCGAGACGGATGCTGCCCTTCAATTCCGTCTCGTCGCGTAGGACGGCGAGGTCTGCCCCGGCAGGTTGCGTCGCCGGTTGTCTGACGGGCTGAGTCGACTGAGCGGGCGCGAGGGCGGCGGCCAGCAGGAGCAGGTGGATCGCCCGGCGGGTCATTTCGGCCTCCCGGGGACGGCGACGGCGCGGGCGGCCGGCGGGGGCCCGATGCGGCGGACGGGCGGCGTGGACGGGTCGGCCTGGCTGGACTGGGCAAGCTCGGCGAGGAGTTCTTCGATGCGTCGGCGGACTTCCGGGTCGGTGGCGTCGGCGTGCTTTTTGAGGATGGGCACGATGCCCGGGCCCATGCGGAGGAGTTGCTTCTGGGCAGCCTGGCGGTCGGCGTAGCTCTCGGCGGCGAGTTGGGCAATGAGTTTCTCGGCGACTCGGCGGATGCGATTGGGCGGCAAGGCGGCGGGGCGGCTCAGCGAGACCACCTGCGCGGTCCAGACCGCCACTTCCGGGCCGGGCTCAATTTGAAACCTCAGGCGGTCCTGCCCGCATCGGCCGGTCAGGGCCGAGCGGTTCCAGAGCGTCACCTCGAACCGCCCCCCGTCCCGCGCAACCAGCGAGCGGAGGTTGTCGGTCGCGATGTCAGCAGGCCCGAAGTCCGATTCGAGCCTCAGCGTCCCGGTGCGCAGTCGCCCCAGCAATCGGTCGCCGTTGTCCAGCACGAGGGTTTCGATCTGCGGCGGGGCGTCGTGGCGCGCGAACTGAAGGGCCCGCAGGTCGGCCAGACGAACCGTCCGGTCCCGTTCGTCCAGGCGAAGACGGACGGTCAGCGTCGCCGGTTCGAGCAGCCCGCTGAGGACCGAACCGTTGCGGAAGACGACCCGGTGGGCGGGGTGGTCGTCGGAGTCCAGATCGATGCGGAGGAGGTCGTCGGGGTGCAGTTCGACCGGGCCGTGCCGGCTGAGCAGGCGAAGGGGCAGGCCCCTGCCGACCAAGGCCCGCCGGCTTCCGTCGCGGTAGACGAGGTAGGGGCCTTGGAAGGGAACCTCCTCGGGCTTCTCGTCGCTGATGCGGAAGCTCGCCTGGTCGACGTCGGCCAGGGGGATGGCCTGTCGGCCGGCGGCGGGGACGTCGAGTTCGATCCGGTCGTCGGTCCAGCCGATCAGGAGCTGCCCGTCGGCGAGCAGCGTGCGGACCCAGCCCGGTCGATTCGGGTCGGCCTGGAAGCCGATGACCTGCGCTGCGGGCAGTTCGATCGGCCCGCGAGGCGTACGTAGCGTGAAGGCGCCGTTGGCGATCGTTCCGAAGATCGGCTTTCGCCCGACGGGCTGGACGCGATCGACCCCGGCGAGGCGTTCGAGGTACACCTCCAGCCCTTCGCCGGTGGCCCGGAAGTTGACGATGAGTTTGCGGAGTTCCTTCGGCAGGTCGCGGAACAGGCCGGAGACGCGCAGCGACGTCATCTGTTTTTTCAGGGGGCCGGGGTCTTTCTCCTGGGCGAGGAACAACGCCAGCACCGCCGTCTGCCCGGGCTGGAGAGCGAATCTCAGGTCGTACTGGATTCGGTTGCCGTGCAGCGTGATCTTCGGGCGAGCTCGGGCGTTGGGCCCGGCGGCGACGTGCAGGGTCCGCAAGGCCTGGGCGGGGTTGTTCTGCGGCAGGACGACGAGGGCGACGTCGCTGTCGTCGAGGTCGTCGTCCCCGCTGCTGGTGGACACGCCTCCGATGCCGTAGTTGACGTGCGTCTGCAGGCGGACGTCAACGGTCTGGGGCTGATCGGTGCTGTTCTGGAAGACGTCCAGCCAGCGGGTCAGGCGCGTTTCGGGGTCGATGCGGACCCGCCGGGCCACGACCACGCCGTTGCGGTTCCACGGCGCCAGGAGGACTTCCTTTCCGTCCGGGCTGAGTCTGGCCTTGCCCGAGCCGTTGTAGTAATTGCTCCCGTTGACGTGCAGGTACATGCCGTTGGAGAAGGTGTTGTTCTGGCCTCGGTGGACGTAGCCGTAGTTCAGGTGAATGTCCCAGCGGTGGCCCCCTGCGTCGTTGACGTTCCACATTCCGGAGACCTCACCAGAAGCGTCCGGCAGGTCGAAGACGGAGGGTACCTCGATCGGATCGCCCCCGGCCTGGCAGGGACCGACCGTGACGAGGACCGCCAGCAAAACCCCCGGGCAGGTCAGATTGATTCGTGTTACCATGGTGGAGTTCGATGTCAGATCGGCCTGGCCGACGGCGGATTGGACGCCCGGCGGAGCGTGCGGTTCCCGAAAACACCGCCGATCGATTGGACGCAGACCATTATCACGGATGGAAGGCTGCCAGACCATGGAAATTCGCCTGATCGCCATCGACCTCGACGGCACGCTGCTGACCAGCAGCAAGGACGTCGCCCCCCAGAGCGCCCGGATGATCCGCAAAGTCCGCAAACACCGCGGCGTCCACGTGGTGCTCACCACCGCCCGCCCGCCGAGGACCACCCTGCCGTTCTACCGCCAGCTCGCCCTGACCGACCCGATGATCAACTACAACGGCGCGCTGGTCTGGTCGCCGATCACGGGCAAGGTTCTCCTGCACCGCCCGATCCCCGTGAAGTTCGCCCGCGGGGTCATCCGATGGGCTCGCGAACGGTTCCCGGACGTCCGCGTCTCGGCCGAGATCGGCGACACGTGGTATACGGATTTTTACGACGGCACCTACCAGACCGAAACGGCCAAAACGCATCGCCCCGACCTCGTCGCGCCCTTCGAGCAATGGCTCACCCAGCCGCTGACCAAGCTCCTGCTGCTGGGCAAACCGGACTGGCTGACGCAGATCAACCAGGCCATCCGGGACGACCTCGCCGACGAGCTGACCACCGTCCAGACCGAGGACTACCTGCTGCAGATCATGCACAGGAGCGTCTCGAAGGCCGCCGCCCTGAAAACCGTCGCCGCGACGCTGGAGATTCCCCAGGAGCAGGTGATGGCCATCGGCGACAACGCCAACGACGCCGGCATGATCCAGTGGGCTGGCATCGGCGTGGTGATGGCCAACGGGCACGCCGTCTGCCTGCAGGTGGCCGACCACGTCACCGACCACCACGACGCCGACGGCGTTGCCAACGTCCTGCGCGACCTGGTCATCCTCGGGCAGGAACCCCACGGCGTCTGAAAATGCCGAATGCGAATGGCCCATGAAGCGGAACACCGGCTGCACTGGCAGGTCGTCCCATGAACTTCCTTGACATTGTACATTCGACGCTCGGCCTGTGATCTGATTGCAAACCCCCTGCCCGGGCCGTACAGTACGGCCATGACGCTGCGCATCTGGACACACACCGACCCGGATTTCGAGACCAACGTCCGCGGCCTGCTGGAACGGCTGCACTCCGGCGGGGTGGGGGTGGATTCTTCACAATCCGTCAGTCAAACCGTCGAGGAGATATTCCGCCAGGTCGCCAGCCGGGGCGACGAGGCGGTCCGCGAGTTCACGCACCGCTTCGACGGCGTGGACGTCGAGCCGTCGCGTCTGCGCGTCCCGCCCGAGGCCATCCGCGACGCCCGAAAGCAGGCGGACCCCGAGTTCCTTGCCCTGACGGCCCGGGCGGCGGAGAACATCCACCAGTACCAGCAGCACATCCGTCACGCCGATCCGCCGGACCTCGTTCGCGGCGGGCGCAGACTGGGCGTGCGCTACACGCCGATCGACCGCGTGGGCGTCTACGTGCCCGGGGGGCGGGCGCTGTACCCCTCGACGGTGCTGATGACCGTCGTGCCCGCCCAGGTCGCCGGTGTCCGCGAGATCGTCATCGTCAGCCCGCCGACGACGGGAGGCGACATCGACCCGACGGTCCTCGCCCTGGCCGGCCAGCTCAAGGTCGAGGAGGTCTACCGCGTCGGCGGTGCCCAGGCCGTCGCCGCCCTCGCGCTGGGCACGGAGACCCTCCAGCCGGTGCGCAAAATCGTCGGGCCGGGCAACGCCTACGTCGCCGAGGCCAAGCGGCAGGCCACCGCGCGGGCGGGCATCGACTCGATCGCCGGACCCAGTGAGGTGCTGATCGTCGCCGACGCGACCGCCCCGGCCGAGTGGGTCGCCGCCGACCTCATCGCCCAGGCTGAGCACGACCCCGGATCGGCCTTGCTGGTCACGGACTCGCCCGAACTCGCCGAAGCCGTCGCCGAGGCCGTCGACCGGCAGGCAGCCGATCTCGACCGCGCCGAGGCCATCGCCTCCGCCCTGGCCACCGTCAGCGCGATCCTCGTCGCTGGTGACCTGCCCGCCGCCTGCGACCTCGCCAACCGTTTCGCCACCGAACACCTGCAGATCCTCCTCGCCCCGGACCGCCAGGACGAAGCCCTCCGCCGAATCCGCCACGCCGGTGCGATCTTCCTCGGTCCGCACACGCCGGTCCCGCTGGGCGACTACTATGCAGGCCCCAGCCACGTCCTGCCCACCGGCGGCAGCGCGACGTACTTCAGCCCGTTGAGCGTCAACGACTTCCTCAAAGCCTCCAGCCTCATCCGTTACGACGCCGACGCGCTGGCCGAAGACGCACCCGACGTGACCGATTTCGCCACGCGCGAAGGACTCACCGCCCACGCCGCCGCCGTGAAAAAGAGAACTGAATTCCAGCCGTGATGTTCATCGCCCCGGGCATGCCCGGGGGGTGTGTTTCTGGATTTCTATTGTCTGAATTTCCTCCCGCAGGGTCACGACCTGGGCGGTATTGACACAAGACAGGCAAACACAGAGAAACAGCGTGGGTGCATCCTGCTTCGTCCTCGGGCTACGCGGGACGGAAGCACCCAGACTCCGAACGGACCAAGCAGCCGATCGCTGAAAACCGAGAGCCTTTTCATGTCCTACTTCAATGCACATCTGGACGCGATGGCGCCTTACGTTCCCGGCGAGCAGCCGTGCGGGGGGGTGCGCGTCGTCAAGCTCAACACCAACGAGAACCCCTACCCGGCCAGTCCGAACGTGCTGGACAGCCTGCGGACGACGCTGCTCGATCCGCTGCGGGTGTACCCCGACCCGCGGGCGGGGGAGTTTCTGGCGGCTATCGCCGATCTCCACGGCCTGCCCCGCGAATGGATTCTCGTGGGCAACGGCAGCGACAACCTGATCATGATGATCGTCCGAGCCGCAGCCGGTCCGGGCCGACGCATCGCCTGGCCCGACCCGACCTTCCCGTTCTACCACACCCAGGCGACACTCCAGGCCGCCGAAGCCGTCCCCGTACCCAGCGGGGCGGACTTTGCCTTCCCGCTGGACGGCCTCGTCGACGCCCGGGCGCATGTAACCTTCGTCGCGAATCCCAACAGCCCGACCGGCACGAGCGCGACCAATGACCAACTCCGCCGGCTCGCCGAGAGCCTGCTCGGTGACGGCCTGCTGGTCGTCGATGAGGCCTACGTCGACTTCGCACGGACGGACGCGCTGGCCCTGGCCCGCGAGCTGCCCAACGTCCTGGTCCTCCGGACGCTCAGCAAGGGCTACTCCCTGGCGGGCCTTCGGCTGGGCTACGCCGTCGCGCGGCCTGAGCTGCTGGAGGGTCTCTGGAAGGCCAAGGAAATCTACAACGTCGGCTATCTCGCCGAGCAACTTGGCGTCGACGCCATCCACGACCAGCAGCACATGCGATCCAACGCCGAGAACATCCGCGCCTCACGAACCGGCCTCGCCAACGCCCTGACGCAACGGAACTGGCGGGTCATTGACAGCGAGGCCAACTTCCTGCTGGCCTCCCCGTCCGACAGGCAGGCTGAGAACCTCTACCTCGCCCTGAAGGAACGGGGCATTCTTGTCCGATACTTCAAACATCCGCGCCTGGCTGACTGGCTGCGGATCACCGTCGGCACGCCCGAGCAGAACGACACGCTGCTCGGCGCGATCGACGATCTGAACCACACGACCTGAACGAACGAAACCATACGCGATTCACGCCCGTCCTTGAGACCCGTTGCACGCGCTATCCTCAGCCGAGGCGGTTGAGCCACACACCATGACACGCAACGCACACATCCAGCGGACGACGAAGGAAACCTCGATCGACCTTTCACTCGACCTCGACGGGACGGGCAAGGTCTCGGCTGAGACGTCCGTGGGCTTCCTCGACCACATGCTCGACCACCTCGGCAAGCACAGCCTCTGCGACCTGACGGTCCGGGCCAGCGGCGACACGAACGTCGACGACCACCACACCGTCGAGGACGTGGCGATCTGCCTCGGCGAGGCGCTAGAGCGGGCCCTGGGCGAGAAGCGAGGCATCGTGCGGTACGGCTCGGCCCGGGTGCCGATGGACGAAGCCCTCGCGGAGGTGGCCCTGGACCTGTCGGGACGACCTGCCGTGGTCTGGAACGTCGCCTTTGCCGGCGGGAAGATCGGCTCGTTCGACACGCAACTGATCGAAGAGTTCTGCCGACGCTTCGCAGCGACGGCACGCTGCAACCTGCACGTCAACGTGCCGTACGGCAGCAACGACCACCATGTCGCCGAGGCGATCTTCAAGGCCCTCGCCCAGTCCCTGCGACAGGCCAAACGATATGACACCGATCGACCCGACGACGTGCCCAGCACGAAAGGGTCGCTGTAGACCCGCCGGAACCGACGGGGCATGCCCCCTGGCCGGTCCCGCAGACCGCGTTTTCGCTTGACAGCGGGGATGCGACGGACCTACCATCGCTAAACCGAATGCCCGGAAGACCTTGGAAGGAATCCCAAGTCATGTCCAACACCACCGCCGTCCTTTTGCGCTCCTGCTGGCTGGCCGGACTGCTCACCGCCACCGCCGCCGGTCAGTCCGCCACCCCCAAACCGCCGCAGGTCTACGAAGACCAGGAACAACTCCTGACCAGCCAGAGGAGGGAAGTCGACAAACTCATCGGCTGGTGGAAAAACAGGCTGCTACGGGCCAGCAGTGCCGAAGATGTTGTCACCGTCCGCAAGGGGCTGCTGGGACACTACAACTTCTACGACAACCAGCCGTGGAAGACCTACTACGCCGACCAGGCGACGAAACAACTCAAGGATGTCCTGACAGGCAAGGCCCTGAAGTCCGGCGACACGCGGGGCGAACTTAAACAGATCAACGCCGCCATGGCCGTGGCCGACATGAAGCACCAGGCCGTCCAACCCGCGCTGGAACTCCTCGTCGCCAGCGAAAACCAGGCCCTGCGGTACTTCGGCTGGCGGGGCTACGAGGCCATCCAGCCTCAGATTCTTTCCGCCGACAAGCCGCTGGAGACACTTCTGGCCTCGCTGAAACGCGCCATCTCCACGGAGACCAACCCGCTGATTCTCAAGCTGGTCTTTCGCACCGCCGACCTGCCGGACAACGCCCGACTGAGCCGATCCACGCGGGCCAAGGTCCGGTCGGCCCTGCTGGACGCCCTGGCCGGCGCCTGGCCGACCTATCGCAAGAACGTCGCCGGCGACAGCGACCCCCAGGCCCTCCAGGCCGTCACCGAAGCCGTCAACGTCCTCGGCGAACTCGGCGGGCAACTCCGCCAGGACGCCGCCGAGGCAGGTGGCGAGGACAAACAAGCCCTCCAGGCCCGGTGGACACGCTCGCTGCAGCTCCTGGCGGACATGACCGACACCGCCGCCCAGGCCTGGCTGGACCGCGCCGGCCAACCGCAAGGGTTCCTCAAACCGATGGAAGATCTCCTGCTGGCCTGCGAGGCGGGACTGCAGGCCTCGACCGGCAGTGAGCCGGACCGCCTCAAGCAGGCCGTCACCGCGGGCGATGACGTCGTCGGCAACCGCGAAGCAGCAGTCCTCAGAGCGAACCTGAAATGGCTCGCGGAACTCAAACCCCTCGGCGTCAAACAACCCGCTGCTCCGGCGGGAGGGAACTGACCCCCCGAGGCCCGCACGAATCGTCTTGGCTCCCTGTCGACAGTCCGGTATAATCCGCGCTTCTATTGCAACGCGGAAAGTCGATGAAACTCTTCTACTTCACAGCCATCGTTGTCGTGGGGCTCATGCTCGCCTCGCCCATGTTCATTCTCCCGGAGGAAAAGCAGTTTTCCGTCAGCCAAATCGTTGCGCGCTACGAACCGGGCGGGACGCCGGTGTACAAGGATGCACCCGTCGTCCGCTACGATACCTACGGTTCCGCCGTCCGCTCCATCGACCCGACCACCTGCGGCGACACCACCTCGGCTGGCATTCAGGGCAGCTTCTACGAGGGACCCTACACCTACCACTACCTCCTCCGCGACAAAGGTCGACCCATCATCGTCCCCCAGCTTGCCTCGGCCATGCCCCGGTTCAGTGAGGACAAACGCACCGTCACCATCCCTCTCCGCCAGGGCGTGAAGTACCAGCGCAACCCCTGCTTCGGCATGCTGAATGACGAAACGCCGAAGACCCGCACCGTCCGGGCCGAGGATTTCGTGCTGGCCTTCCAACGCATTGCCGACTACCACAACGTCAACGTCTCCCTTGCCTGGGCCTTCCTGAGCAACAAGATCGTCGGGCTGGACCAATTCCGCGAAAAGACCCGCCAGTACAAAGCAGGCGACTTCTCGCGCTACGACCTCGACGTCGAGGGACTCCAGGCGATCGACGAGCACACCCTCCAGTTGAAACTCACCGAGCCGTTTCCGCAGTTGACGATGATCCTGGCGTTGAACAACTACGCGCCCTGCCCGCGCGAGGCCGTCGACTACTGGCTGACCCTCGACGAAGAAGGCAACCCCATTCCCGTCCCCGAGCGGTCCGTCGAGTTCCACACCGCCGAGATGGTCGTCGGCACGGGGCCGTACGTCCTGGATACTTTCGCACGGAAGAACCGCATCGTCCTGCGACGCAATCCGGACTTCCGCGAGGACACCTATCCCACCGCGGAGTCCATGCTCGCCATCGCGGGGGAGCGCGGCTTCGAGAAGGCCGCCCGGAGTTGGATCGACGAACTCCGCAACCGAGGCCTGCTCGACGACGCCGGCAAGGCCATGCCCTTCATCGACGTCGTCAGCCTGAAATTCGTCGCCGAAACCTACCCCAACTGGATGCTGTTCCTCTCGAAACGCAAGGACGCCACCGGCATCCCGCCCGAGCTTTACGAGGGCGTGATTTCCCCCGACAAGGACCTCGCCGAGAGCTGGCGGAAGCGAGGAATCTATCTGAGCAAGTCCTGGTACCCGGCCGTGTACTGGTTCGCCTTCAACATGGAAGACCCCGTCCTCGGCGCGAGCAAGTCGCTCCGGCAGGCGATGTGTCTGAGCTACGACGTCGAGTCGCACATCAAGGTTCTCTCCAACGGGCGAGGGCGACGCGCCGTCAACACCGTCCCCGGAGACTTCAAGGCCGGCATCGCCGCCGGGCCCGGACCCTATTACCGCTTCGACGTCGAGGCCGCGAAGAAAAAAATCGCCCAGGCCAAACAGGAACTCGCCGAAAAGGGACTCCTCGCCGACGGAAAGATCCCCGTCATCAAAGTCGACCTCAGCGATTCGTCCTACGCCAGGAACATGGCGGAATTCGCCCGCCGGCAGTTCGCACGCATCGGCGTCCGCATCGAGCCGGTCTACAACGACTGGCCCACCCTCCAGCAGAAGGTCCACAACAAGCTCTCCCAGATCTACACCATGGGCTGGCACGCGGACTACTACGACTCCGAGACGTTCCTCCAGCTGTACTACTCGCCCAACATCAAAAAGGGCACGAACAACACCAACTACTCCAACCCCGAATACGACAAACTCTTCGAACGGGCCCGGGTGATGTTCGACAGCCCCGAACGGACAAAACTCTACGCGGAGATGATCCACCTCGTCGGTGAGGACTGCCCCGTCCTGCTGCTCAGCCAGCCACAGACCTACCTGCTGTGCTACGCATGGTACCGCAACGTCCTCCAGCACCCGATCGGGTACGGGTTCGGGAAGTATCGGCGGATCGACGTCGAACTCCGCCGACAGATGGGAGGACGCGAGTGAGCCGCTACATCCTCCGCAGGCTGATCCAGTCCGTCTTCACCATCCTCGGGGTCATGATCCTGACGTTCCTGCTGTTCAATGTCATCGCCGGCGACATCGCCGCCCAGCACACCAACCCCAAGGCCGGCCCCGAACAGCGGTATAACTTTCTCCGCAAACACGACCTCCACCTGCCCGTCCTCTTCAACCTCCGCAGGTTCATCCTGCTGACGGACACCACCTCCGGGGACGGGCGGTTCACCGTCGTGGACGGCGGTCGATCCAACGTCGCCTCCGCGCTGGCCCTAGAACCCCTCGACAAGGACGCCAAGACCATCGACGCCCTCCGCTCCCGCGGATACTTCCTGATGACCCGCGACGACCCGCTCGAAGCCATCGTCGACGGCTGGGATCTCTTCGAACCCCCGCGGAAAACGCCCGCCTCGACGGGCACCGGCTTGGTGTTCGAGCTGCGCGACGGCTCGAACGTCACCATCGACATCGAAGGCGTCCGGACCGCTGGCGACCTCATCGACCGCATCAACGACGCCCCCGGAAACCAAGGCCGACTCCATGCAACCATCGGCTCGATCAGCGCCGGACGCTTCTTCCACAGCCAGTTCTTCGTCCACATGCGGGACACCCTGACGTTCCAGTCCACCAGCTTCCGCTACAAACAGACGCTCTGGCAAATCGTCCGCGAAAAGGCCCCCTACAGCCTGTCCCTGACCGTTCCCGCACTGGCCCTGGGGTGGTTCTCGGCCATGATCGTCAGTTGTCTCGTCGCCTACTACCGCGGGACCTGGCTCGACAACGCGGGGGTCTTTATCGCCGTGCTCGGCATGTGCATCCCGTTCCTGGCCTACATGATCCTCGGGCAATGGGTCATGTTCCAGATCGCACCCGCCCACGCCTTCGGACTGCACGTCCGAGCCAACATTTACGTCCCCATCGCCATCGCCGTTGTCGCAGGTCTGGGAACGAGCGTCCGCTTCTACCGAACCGTCATCCTCAACGAAATCAACCAGGAATACGTCCGCACCGCCCGCGCTAAGGGGGTCTCCCTGCCCACCATTCTCTTCAAACACGTCCTGCGCAACTGCATGCTGCCCATCCTGACCAACCTCGTGATGGCCATCCCGTTCCTGATCCTCGGGTCCCTGCTGCTGGAAAAATTTTTCGGCGTCCCGGGACTCGGCGACCTGATGGTCTCCAGCATCACCGACCGCGACGTACCCGTCATCACCACGCTGACGTTTCTGACGGCCGTCGTCTACGTCCTGGGCCTGCTGCTGACCGACATCCTGTACGCGGTCTTCGACCCCCGCATCCGGCTGCGATAACACGACGATGACACAGTTACAACAACCCGATCCGAGCGTCCCCGACGACCTCTCGGCCGAACCGAGAGTCGGTCGAAGCCTCTGGTCCGACGCCGCCCGTCGACTCGCCCGCGACAGGGTCGCTGTCCTCTGCTTCGGCGTCATCGTCGCCTACGCCCTCATCGCCATCGTCGCTCCCTTCGCCCTGGCCGGCTGGCAGGACGGACACAACTACGACCGCTCCAACGCCAAACCCGGAAACGAATACCTCCTCGGGGCCGACGTCTTCGGACGCAGCGTCCTCCAGAAAACTCTCCTCAGCGCCCACCTGTCCGTCACCGTCGCCTTCCTGGCCAACATCATCGCCATCCCCCTTGGCATGCTCCTCGGTGCCATCGCCGGGTACTACGGCGGGTGGATCGACGACGTCCTGGTCTGGTTCTACACCACCCTGACCTGCATCCCGGGCATCATCCGGCTCATTGCCATCAAGTTCGCCTTCAAGGACAAGGAATTCCTGTTCATGGACCTCGACGGGCTGGCCGGCCTGGTCATCGTCCTGTCCATCACGAGCTGGATCGGCACCTGCCGACTCGTCCGCGCCGAAACCCTCCGGCTCCGCGAAATGGACTACGTCCTCGCCGCACACGCCTCGGGCCGGCGAGGCCTGCCCATCCTCCTGTTCCATATTCTCCCGAACGTCATGCACATCGGGATCATCAATTTTTCGCTTGGCTTCGTCGCCGCCATCAAGGCCGAGGTCATCCTCAGCTACCTCAACCTCGGCGTGCCCAACGCACCGAGCTGGGGCAAGATGATCAACGACGCCAACATGGACCTCGTCGTCGGGCAGTGGTGGCAGCTCGCCTCCGCCGTCGTCGCCATGTTCCTGATCGTCCTGGCGTGGAATCTCTTCGGCGACCGGCTCCGCGACGCCCTGGACCCGAGGCTCAAAAACGTCACATGACCCGACCCGACGGACAACTTCTCCGCGTGAGCAACCTGCGGACCTACTTCGATACCGACGACGGACTCCTCCGCGCCGTCGACGACGTCAGCTTCCACATCGACACCGGCGAGACGTTCGCGCTGGTCGGGGAAAGCGGCTGCGGAAAGAGCGTCACCAGCTTTTCGATCCTCAAGCTCCTGCCCTACCCCCCGGCCTGTCATCCGTCCGGCCGAATCGACCTGGCCGACCTGGCGCTGCTCGACGTCGTCGAGGAGAAGGCCGGCAACGCCGTCGACCGCGGCTACTCCGAAAAAGCCATGCGCTCCGTCCGCGGCAAGCTCGCCAGCGTCATCTTCCAGGAACCCATGAGCAGCCTCAACCCCGTCTTCACCTGCGGGTCCCAGATCGTCGAGGCCATCGACCTCCACCAGGACCTCCCGGCCCGCGACGCCCGCCACCTCGCCATTGACCTGCTGGACAAGGTCGGCATCGCCGAGCCCGCCTCGCGGTTCAACGCCTACCCCCACCAGCTTTCCGGCGGGATGCGACAGCGGGTGATGATTGCGATGGCCCTGTCCTGCAGCCCCCGACTGCTCATCGCCGACGAACCCACCACAGCCCTGGACGTCACCATCCAGGACCAGATTCTCCAACTCCTGGCCGAACTCCAGCAATCCGAACAGCTCAGCATCCTGCTGATTACCCACGATCTGGCCGTCGTGGCGGAAAACGCCCGCCGCGTCGCCGTCATGTACGCCGGCCGAATCGCCGAAACCGCACCCACCGGCGACCTGTTCGGCAATCCCCTCCATCCCTACACCCAGGGGCTGATGCGCTCCGTGCCCAAGCTCGGGGCGGACCTCGACCGCCTCGAAACCATCCCCGGGTCCGTCCCGAACCCGCTGAATTTCCCGACCGGGTGCAAGTTTCACCCCCGCTGCCCCGTCGGCCGTGAGAAACCGCGCTGCCGGTCCTGCGAACCCCCACTCCGCGAAACCGCCCCGGGCCACCGCGTCGCCTGCTGGGAAGCGCCCGGATACGAAGACGCCAATCCCCCTAACCCCTCGTCCTGAACAGAACCATCGAAGAGACGAGGGCACGCATAAAGCGAATGATGAATTTTTCGTTATGATTGATGAATGAAAACAACAAACGATCCGGACTGACATCATCGGAATGAAGTATTCATCATGCCGCACTCATAATTCACCACTCGATCAATAACCCGATATACGAACCATGATTCAAACCAGCGACAACACACCGCTTCTTGACGTTCGCGGCCTGAAGACGTACTTCGAGGTCGGCAAGGGCATTCTGCGCAAGGGTTCGCTGGTCAAGGCGGTCGACGGGGTCGATTTCTCGCTCCAGCGAGGCCGGACGCTCGGGCTGGTCGGCGAGAGCGGCTCGGGCAAGACGACGGTCGGGCGGAGCCTGCTTCGGCTGATCGAGCCGACGGCCGGCGAGGTCCGCTTCGACGGCAACAACGTTGCCATCCTCAAAGGCCAACAGTTAAAAACGCTCCGCCGGCGGATGCAGATGATCTTCCAGGACCCGGTCAGTTCGCTCGATCCGCGGATGACCGTGGGCGGGATCGTCGGCGAACCGTTGAAGGTCCATTTCTCCCTGTCCCGAGCCGAACGCCGCGACCGCGTCGGAGAACTGCTCCAGCGGGTCGGGCTCTCTGCGGAGTACATTAACCGCTACCCCCACGAGTTCTCCGGCGGGCAGCGCCAGCGGATCGGCGTGGCCCGCGCGCTGGCCACCGAACCGGACTTTATCGTCTGCGACGAACCCGTCAGCGCCCTGGACGTGTCCATCCAGGCGCAAATTCTCAACCTCCTCAGCGACCTCCAGGACCAGATGCACCTGAGCTACCTCTTCATCGCGCACAACCTCGCCGTCGTCGAACACTTCGCCGACGAAGTCGCCGTGATGTACCTCGGGCGGATCGTCGAGATCGCCTCCAAGCAGCGCGTCCTGGCCGGCAGCGGCAAGTACGAACAACTCGCCCACCCGTACACCCACGCCCTGCTTTCGGCCGTGCCGGTCATCGAAGACGCCGGACGAAAAACCCGCATCCGACTGCCAGGCGAGGTTCCCTCGCCGATCAACCCCCCGTCGGGCTGTCCCTTCCACCCCCGCTGCCCCCTGGCCCGCCGGCGCGCAGCCGACCTGCCCGAAGCCCAGACCACCCTCATCACCCACCAGGGCGAAAGCGTCCGCGTCGTGACCCGCTGCACCTGCGAGGAACCCCTCCTGCTGCCCACCGCAGACGACCCCTCGCATCTCCACGCCTGCCTGCTCCGGCAGGAAGAGGGGTAAAACCCTCCCCGCGAGAGGGTTTGCCTGGCTGGGCTCAGCCGACTTGTCAGATTTTCGTTTCTGGGGTACAATGATCTGCAGAGGTGGCGGAAACGTGTTGCACCGCCCCTGAAGCGAGTGATCTTCAAGCCGTACCCCAGGCCCCGAGCCGGTGGGGTCCAATGGAGCCGTCATGAACGACTGGATGGATGCCGAAGCACGCGTCGATCGGGCCCACAAGCTATATCAGAAAGGCCGATGGGTCGAAGCCGCCGCCGAACTACGGGCGGCGATCTCTACCAATCCGTACAATGCGCCGTGGCACTTCAATCTCGGGCTGACGCTCGAGGCCATGGAAGACTACACCGGGGCGGTCGACGCCTTCCAGGCCGCCCGCGATCTCGAACCCGACGACGTGGAATCCCTCAACGCCTGCGGCGTCAACCTCACCCGCCTGGGCCGATACGCCGAAAGCCTCGCCTGCTTCGAAAAGATCGTCAACATCGACCCGAACTACGAGCCGGCCTACTGCAACCGAATCATCACCTACACCGAGTTCGGCCAGCATGACGACGCCGAACTGATGTTCTACCTCGCCCGGCAGATCAAGGACGAATGCCCGCTGTGCTACTTCCACATCGGCATGAGCTTTTACAACCGAAAACTCTACGACCGCGCCATCGACTGCTGGAACCAGACCCTCCGGCTCGCCCCGGACAACCCCCAGACCCACGCCCGGCTGGGCGACGCGTACTGGGCGAAAAACGACCTCACCCAGGCCGCCTTCCACTACCGACAGGAACTTGACGTCACCGGCCCCGAGCCGGACGCCCTGCTGGACCTCGGCGAGGTCCTGCTGGAAATGGATCAGCTCGACGAGGCCGAACGATGCTTCCGCAGGGCGTTGAAGGCCTCGCCCCAGCACGCAGCGGGGTATTTCTGTCTCGGTGAACTCGCCGAAAAACGCAACGACCTCCGAAGCGCCGAACTCTGCTTCCGCCGCGTCCTGAGCCTCGACCGGAACTACCCCGGCGTCCACGCACGCCTCGGGCGGGTGCTACTGCGAACGAACCGGCGACAGGAAGCCGGCAAACACATCCTCGCCGAACTCAAACGCTCCGGCGACGACCCACACAGCCTCCAGGAACTCGGCGAACTGCTCATCGAAGCCCGCCTGACCGACCGCGCCCATTCGGTCCTCAGCCGACTCGTCGAACTGAGCCCCGCCGACGCCCACGCCCAGCACAACCTCGCCGTCAGTTGCTTCATGATGGACCGCCTCGACGAGGGCATCACCCACTGCCGAAAGGCACTGAAACTCAATCCGGAGTACCCGCTGGCGCTGTACAACATGGCCCTGGCGTACCTCCACAAAGGGCAGACCGCCAAAGCCCGCCGCTACACCGCCCGCGCCATGACCCTCGCTCCCAACGACGAGAACATCCTTCGACTGTCGCGTCGACTGGGCATGAACGGGTTCTGGTCCCGCCTGAAAACCCGCCTCGTGCCGAAAAAATCCCAGGACACCCGCGTCCAGAGCTGACTCGGCAGGCGAACGCCTCAACCCGACGCGATCCCCGTGGGAGCAGATCGTCGCGGCGAAGCCTCAGGGCCTGTATGAAAACCGTTTTTTGTTATTGACGCCTCCCTCAGAACTGCCAAGAACACGCTGGGAGGACCGTTTTGGGGA
>CAYMAP010000023.1:0-19643 GCA_964388425.1 uncultured Planctomycetaceae bacterium | reverse complement strand
ACCCTCCGAAACGCAACAGGACAGTCCTGCCGCAGACCTTCTCGGAAAGCATTATAATTGAGTCTCTATTGTTGTAGCGAAAACCATATCGATTGACCCCGTTTATCTTAGACTTCTTCGAGTCGCACGGTCAGTCCGAAGATGTCCTCGAAGAGGTCGGCCTTGATTTCCAACGCCCGGCGTTCGAGGGCGAGGTCGGTGACGCCCTTGACGAAGATGACGATTTCGTCCTCGTGGTGTTCGATGCGGATGTCCTTGACCTGCTGAGTATGGCCTCGTTCGAGGGCATCGGCGATGCGGAGGATGGCCGCGAGTTTGCTGACGATCACGCGCTGTTCGCGAGGCAGGGTCATGTAGGGGGCATGGCTGGGTTTGGGGACGCTGCGACGGTGGTAGCGGGCGACGTTGGCGACGAGGGCCTTTTCCCCGGCCCGCAGGCCGAAGAGTTCGGTATTGGAGATGATGTAATGGCTGTGCTTGTGGTGGGCGCGACCGGAGATGAACCCGCCAACTTCGTGGAGGAGGGCGGCGACCTGCAGCAGCAATCTCTGGCGGGGCCGGAGGTGGTGTTCGTCCTGCAGTTCGTCGAAGAGCCGGACCGCCAGTTCGGCGACGTGTGAGGCGTGGGCAACGTCGCAGTGGTATTTTTCGACGACGCTCATCGCCGACCGGACCGCGCCGACGACCTCTTCGGTGTCTCGCTGTCCGACGGCCTGGAGGGCGAGGTCTCGCATGAGTCCGTCGCGCATGGACACGTCGGAGACCGTCAGTTCCTTCGCGTCGGTAGCATTGAGGACGGCCTCGTAGACCAGCAGGGCGGGCACGAGGGTCTCGGCGCTGCTGAAGGGTATTTTGAACTCGCGGGCGAGTTCCTCGGAAGTGTGGGCTTCGAGTCGCTCGACGAGGTCGAGAAACGCCTGCCTGTCGATGTGGAAGGTATGCTCGTTGCTTCCGGGTCGGCCGACCTGGTATGCGGCGAAGCGTGCGTCGCCTCCGACGGCGATGAACTTTCGCGCCTTGGGGGTTTTTAGCGTCTGGGCCAGAGCGCGGACGACGGAGGCGATCTGCTGGCGGAGCATGTCGGCGGCGCGTTGGGGGCTTTCCCCGGAGGTATCGAGGGATTCCTGCAGGCGGATCGAGCCCAGCGCGTAGCTGCCGGAGGAAATGATCTGCCCGTGCTGAAGCAGGGCCAGCAGTGCGCTGCCCCCTCCGATGTCGGTGACGATGGCGTAGCCTCGCCCGAGTTCCTTCGCCCCGAGGGTGTCGCGGACGGCCGAGATCGTCAGGCGAATTTCCTCGGTGGACTCGATGATCTCGACGTCCAGGCCGGTGCTCATGAAGATGCGGTCGAGGAAGGCGTCGGCGTTGTTGGCCTCGCGGACGGCGGAGGTGGCCACGGCGCGGACGTGGTAGACCTGGTAGGTATCGAGCATCTCCTGGTAGCCGCGGAGGACGCTGATGGCGGCGTTCATGCTCCGGCGGGAAAGCTGGCGTTTCACGAAGGTGTCCTGCCCGAGTCGAACGGGCAGCCAGGCTTTTTCCATGACCTCAGTCTGACCGTCGTTGTAGACCTCGGCGATCTGCAGCCGGATGGAGTTCGTGCCGATGTCGATCACGCCGATGGTTTCGATGGCCTGTTTAGGTGTCGTTGTCGGCATTCGTCGGGTTTCCGTTGGGAGCGGTGATGTCTCGGGCCGACAGCGTCACGGCTCGCTGGAAGGTCCGTTCGAGGAGGTCGGCTTTTTTCCGTCCGGCGGCAAGTTCTTCCTCGGCGTCGCGGACGACGTGGAGGGTGATGTGGAGGGTGCTTTTGTCGACCCGGCAGGTGAGGTCCTTGACCAGCCCGTCGTGGGAGCGGTCGAGGCCGTCGGCGAGGCGCAGGAGCCCGGCGAGAACGTCGACGGTGTTGCGGTCGCCGGACTGCTGCGAGGCGTACAACTCGTGATCCATGCTCGGCAGCGCCTTGCGGTGGTAGCGTACGATGTTGGCGATGAGCCTCCGCTCGCGGTCGTCGAAAGGCAGGTGTCGGGCGTCGAGGATCAGGTCGCGGGAGACCTTGTGGTGCTTGCTCTGGCCCTCGATCCAGCCGATGTCATGCAGCAGTCCCGCGCAGCCGAGCGTGAACCGGGCGTCGTTGCCGAGGGCGTGAAGGGTCTGGAGTTCGTCGAACAGCCTCAACGCCAGGTACGTCACCTGCTGGGCGTGCCGGGCCTCGTAATGGCAGGTTTCGGCGAGGTGGAGGACGGCCTGGAATCGGGCATCGTCGGAGGTCATGAGGCTGCGGATGAAATCGGGCTGGCGGGTCATCTCGGCGACAATGTGGTTGAGGTTGCGTCCCTTCAGGAGCATCTGGGCGAAGGCCTCGGGCAGGCCTCGCCGGCGGACGTCCTCGGCGGCGGCGTCGGTGTCGTACTCGGCGCGGTAGAACTGCACGTCGACCTGCCCCGGCTGGAGATCGAGAACGGCGTAAGCGGCGCGCGGGTCGCCGTCGTCCGGGCGCCCTACGCTGCCGGGATTGATGAACCGAACGTTTTCAACAGTGCGGTCAAACTGCTGGTGGGTGTGCCCGAAGACCACGAGGTCCGCTCGCGCCTGGTCGGCGAGTTCGGCCAGCCGATGCGGGGGCGTCTCGGGGCCGACGGGTTCCTCGGCGCCTTCGGGACTGGCGTGGGTCAGCAGGACGGTGTGCCCGTCGACGTCGAGACGCTGCTGCTCAGGCAAGTGGTCCAGGAATGCTCGCTGGTCCTCGGTCAACTGTTCGTGGGCCCAGTGGAAGGCGAAGAACTTCGCGGGGCTTTTCGGGTGGGGCCAGGCGGACGGTTTCCGGGCGAACTTCAGGACCTTCCGGTCGTAGTTACCAATCACGCTGGTGATCTCCGACCGGGTGCGCAGCGTCTCGACGACGTCCTCGGGGTGCGGGCCGTACCCCAGGCAGTCGCCGAGGTTCCAGACGGCCTCGCAGCCGTGCTTGGCCCCGCGGGCGAGGACGGCGTCCATCGCGGGGCGGTTGGCGTGGATGTCGCTGAGCAGAAGTACCTTCACGCCTCGACCTCCCGGGGTTCGGCGGCGAGGGGTCGGCTGTGAATCAGCCGATACAGGTCTTCCCAGAACCGCTCGGCCTGGCAGCGACGCCAGGTGTCGACGAACTCGCCGAAGAGCTTCCGGCGAACGGTGCTGCGGTCGTCAAGGAGGCATTGGACGCCGGGGCGGAGTTCGTCGGCGCGGGGATGGTCGCGGAGGAATTCCGGCCCCAGTTCCAGCCAGACATCGCAGTCGTGAACCGTCCCCAGCACGCGCTGGAACCCCTTGACGACGCGGACGGGCTGGTCCAGCCGATCTCCCCAGACGGCGTTGAGCAGCTCCATCGCGTAGCGGAGGCGTTTGGCGGCGATGCGCATGTCGTGGTGGTTCTCGGCGGCGTGGGGTTCGAGCACCCAGGGCTCATGTTCGAGCAGCTCGCGGAGGCGGCGCATGATTTTCGCACCCGCCCGCCGGCCGGTGTCTTCGGTGCAGGCCTGTCCGTCGGGTTCCCCCGCCTGCTGCTGGAGATCCTCGACGACGCGGGCCATCTCCGACAGCGCCGGGTGCGCCCGCAACTCGTTCATCGACGACAGGACGCTGGGCTGGAGTTCAGCCCGGCGGGCGCGAAGTTCGTCCAACAGCGACTCCAGACCTGACTGCAATTCCTCGTCGGCGTGTTCGGCCCGGAAGTTCTCGATGAAGGCGATCTGAACGTCCAGGTCCCGCGCCGGGCCGAGATCTTTCGTCACCCGGCGGATCATCTTCCGCCAGAGCTTGCGTTTCTTTTTCGGCAGGCAGTCCTTGAACAGCGCCATCGCCGTTCGCAACCGTCGACTGGCGACACGCATGCGGTGGATATCCTCGGGGTCTTCCCCGCTGGCCACCCCGTCGATGCGGTCGATGAGTTTGTTCAGCCATCGCAGGACCGACTCCGCCGCCAGCCGCTTGTACGCGTTGTCCGGTTCTCGTCGCATGGTCTCCTTCCGTGTGCGTGAAATTCCATCCTACGAATCCGGCGGGGCGGTTTCACCAAGAAAGTTTCATGCGGCGAGAGGCCGCGGGGAGAAATCGGCGGTGTTCTTCAGACCGGTTAGGCCGGTTCAAGCCTGCGAGGATGCCCGTGAGACTCATGGCCGAGACGTCCTGAAGCATCCCCCAGGTTTCGTCGTTTTCCGGTTCGCCTGAATCCTTCGGCCTTGTGTTTTCCTACCCCCTCGCGTTGTACGCTCACGGACGGTACAATCCCCCGTGAACCACCAAGAAACGATCTCGAAAGGTGTAGTTCAGTCGCCCTCGGCTGAGAACTGCCCGCGGTGCTTTCGATTCACAGCCGAGGGCGGCTGTGCTACACCTCGACCAACCCGAGAACAATCACTTGAGATCGTTTCCCAGCACGGGAGCCGACCATGACCGCAGACCTCCAGAACATCCGCACTCGACTCCAACAGCACGGCCAGGAGCACCTGCTGACGTTTTACGGCGACCTCTCCGAGGAGCACCGGCAATTGCTGCTGGAGCAGATCGACGCCCTGGACCTCGACGAAATCGATGAGCTGATCGAGTCGCACGTCAGGCAGAAGCCGGAGGTCTCCCTGCCGACCGACCTCCAGCCGCCGGAGATCGTCCCGGCCGTCTGCCGGGATGAGGACGAGGCCTGCCTGGCCGAGCAAGAGCAGGCCCGGCAGCGCGGGCTGGAGCTGATCGGCGCGGGGAAGGTCGCCGCCTTCACCGTCGCCGGCGGCCAGGGGACGCGACTGGGCTACGAGGGCCCCAAAGGCTGCCTGCCGGCCACACCCGTGATCAAAAAGCCGCTTTTCCGCCTGTTCGCCGAGAAGATCCGCGCCGCCGCCCTCCGCCACCGCGTCACGATCCCCTGGTACATCATGACCAGCCCGATGAACGACACGGCCACGCGCGCACACTTCCGCCAGAACGATTACTGGGGGTTCAGCCCCAACGACGTGATCTTCTTCGAGCAGGGGACCATGCCCGCCATCGGCAGCGACGGCAAGCTGCTGCTGGGCAGACCCTACCGGCTCGCCGTCAGTCCCGACGGCCACGGCGGGTCGCTGACGGCCCTGCGACGCAGCGGGGCGCTGGAAGATATGGCCCGGCGAGGCATCGAGACCATCAGCTACTTCCAGGTCGACAATCCGCTGGTCCACTGCATCGACCCGGTGTTCCTCGGGCTGACCGACCTCCGCGGAGCCGAGGCCGCCGCCAAGGCACTGCCCAAACGCGACCCCATGGAGAAACTGGGCAACTTCTGCGTCTCCGACGGCAAGGTCCACGTCATTGAATACTCCGACATGCCCGATGACCTCGCCCGCCAGACCAACCCCGACGGGACGCTGCGGTTCTCGGCCGGCTCGATCGCCATCCACGTCTTCCAGCGGGCGTTCGTCGAGCGACTCACCGAGGGCGGACGCTGCCGACTGCCCTGGCACCGCGCGGACAAGAAGGTTCCCCACGTCGACCTCAGCAGCGGCCAGGTCGTTCAGCCCACCGACCCCAACGCCGTCAAGCTCGAAATGTTCGTCTTCGACGCCCTGCCCCTGGCGGCCAATACCGTCATCCTGGAAACCCGACGGGCTGAGGAGTTCAGTCCCATCAAGAACGCCGAGGGCTCGGACAGCCTGGCCACCAGCCTGTACGACCAGGTCCGGCAGTGGGCTCGCTGGCTGGAGTCGGCGGGCATTTCCGTGCCCCGTGACGCTGACGGACATTTCGCCTCAGCCGTCGAAATCTCGCCCCTCTACGCCGACAGCTCCGACGAACTGGCCAAGAAAGTCGACCGCTCGATCACCATCGCGCCGGGCACGAACTTCTACCTCGGCAGCAAGGGACAGGTCCGCGGAGGCTGAGCGTTCTCAGGCGTCAACATCCGTCCGAAAGTACGCGACCGCATCGGGAGGCACGGGGGCCATGCGATCTGGAGTCATACGATCCCGCGCAGGATCGATTCTTGCCGCGGCTCGGCTATGGATGTTCTGAACCAGCCTGGTTCGTTCCCTCCTGTTGTCCGAGCAGGATCGAAACCGCTCCGTCGCCCGTTACCTGAGACAAGGGTCCGATCCGGAGGACCGGGTCTTTGCCACCGGTGGACGCGGGCCGCAGATTACGGCACAGGCCCCCGGGCGGATCCCCAACCGACACGCGGGACGCAAAACCCCCGGAATGACAAGCCCCGCCCGGAGTTCAACCGTTACCGCATGACCCAGCGTTTGCCGAGCAACTGGACGGTCGCATCGATGCGGTTTCGGGTCTCTGTACCAATGCGGTAGGTCAAGTCGAGCGTCTTGGCCAGCGTGATGGCCTTTTTCTCGACGGTGACTTCCTTCCCGCCCGGCCCAATCTGGCGGACCTTGATGGGGGCGGGCAGTTGGACCGTGGCGGTCTCGCCGCTCAGCCCGCCGATAAAGATATCGAACCGGGCTGCCTCGGGGTCGAAGTCACGAAAAATCGCCACGCCGTCGCGTGCGTTGTCCTGCCCCTGGAGCATCTTGCCGGTGATGCCCACAAGGTCCCGCAGCAGCGGGTTGTTGTGCAGCTTCTTGATGTGCTGGAAGACGATGGGGTTGACGCCCTGGCCGGCACGGAGCATCTGCCCGGTGTGGGTGTACAGCAGGATTTCCGGGGCGAACTGCCGATCCTCGCCGGTGCGGTTGGTGACGGTGAAGGTGAAGTACCAGAACAGTTGCGGTCCGCTTTTGCCCGGAACCTTGACGTAGATCGGCCTGGGCTTGCTGTAGCGGAGGTCGAGTTGCCAGGCGACGCGTGCCTCGTTCGGTTGCGGGGGCTGGGCGGGCAGACTCAGCAGGCCCAGGAGCATCGTCGTCAGGCACGCCAGGGCGGCAAGGCGGTATCGCATGGGTTTCTCCCGGAAGGCAAGTTCCTGTGATGGCGGGTGTTGGTGCCCGCAAGGCGGGCGTTTCCAGCATACGCCGGGCGGTGCTGTCTGTCAAGCGCGCCCGATGGTATAATTCGGCCAGATGGACCGATTTCAACCAGTCCCGAAGCGACATTGGCTTGCGGCGACGTGTCACCTCCTCGCCGGCAGCGGGCGGGACGCCCTTGTCGAGACCCGCGCCGAGGCCATGCTCGGCATCCTCCGCGAGGCCGACCGGCAAGGCCGGATGCGGTTCGCCTGGCGGCGGGAGGGGCGAGGCATCCTCGCCGCGGCCGTCGTCCTCGCCTCGCCCGGGCGGGTGGGCTTCGTCTACCACAGCCCGCCTGACGCCGACGGCGTGGACCCCGACGCATTGACCGATATCCTCCCCTCCCTCTGCCGATACGCCCTGGTCGACGACGGTCTCCTCGTCGTCCAGACGATGATCGAACCGGACAAGGAGACCCCCCGTCGGCTTGTCGAATCCGCCGGCATGACCCGCATCGCGAGGCTGATCTACATGCACTGCAACCTCGACGACGCCCCCGACCCGCCGAAAGAGGGCCCCGCGCCCTGGTCGTTTCAGCAGGCGTCGGCCCTGACGGACCAACAGCTAGGCCGGCTGATCCGAAGAACCTACCGCGGTTCGCTGGACTGCCCCGCCCTGCGCGGCAAACGACCCATGCAGGACGTGCTGGCCAGTCATCGCGCGACGGGACGGTACTGGCCCGGCGGGTGGTGGGTCGCCCGGGACAAGACCGAGCCGGTCGGCTGCATCCTGCTGAACCGCTCCGCCGTCAGCCCAGCCGCCGAACTCGTCTACATGGGCGTCGTCCGCGAGCATCGAGGCTGCGGGCTCGGCAGGGTGCTGCTGCTCCACGCAGCAGACCAGGCGAGACAGGCCGGCCTCGAAACCCTCCAACTCGCCGTCGACGCCGACAACGCCCCGGCCGAAAACCTCTACGAACGCTTCGGCTTCCGCGAGCGGTCCCGAAAAGACTGCTTCGCCCTGTTCGCATAAGAAAACGAGAGCTTCTGCCTGCAACCGAGACCCCGGGGCCTCGGCGTTTACACGGTCGCCCGCTCCGCGTAGACTGTCGTTTCCTTTCGGAAGGAGACCTGAGGATGCATTCGGAACTGGTGGTTCTTGGCGGCGGGCCGGGCGGATACGCCGCGGCGTTCCTGGCCGCCGACCTAGGCATGAACGTGAGCCTCATCGACATCGAACCGCGTCTCGGCGGGACCTGCCTGCTCCGCGGATGCATTCCCTCCAAGGCCCTGCTGCACGCGACGGAACTCATCGAAGCCGTCGAACACGCCGGCGAGTGGGGGCTGGACTATCCGCCGCCGAAGATCCACCACGAGACCCTCCGCGCCCGCAAGGACAAGGTCGTCGAGACTCTCACCGGCGGACTCGATCAGTTGGCCTCGAAGCGCAAGGTCCGGCGGATCGTCGCCCGCGGGGTCTTCGTCGACTCCACGACGCTCCAACTCGAGGACGGCGAGGAGAGCACCTGGCCGGACTCGCCGCGGGTGACCTTCGACCACTGCATCCTCGCGACCGGTTCCGAGCCGACCGTTCCGGGCTTCCTCCGCCTGCCGAGCGATCGCGTGATGAACTCCAGCGGCACCCTGGCCCTGCCGGACGTGCCGGAAAAACTCCTCGTCATTGGCGGGGGGTACATCGGGCTGGAGATGGGCACGGTCTACAGCCGGCTCGGCAGCGAGGTAACGGTCGTGGAAATGCTCGACAGGCTCCTGCCCGCTGCCGACGCGGACCTCGTCCGCCCGCTGGCCAAGCGTCTCGCCAGCCGATTCGCCGCGATTCACACCTCCACGAAAGTCGCCTCCGTCGAGGACCGCGGGGAGCGCATCGCCGCCACGCTCCAGGGCGAAGCCGAGGGGGAGTTCGAGTTCGACCGCGTGCTGGTCTCGATCGGACGATCGCCCCGCAGCGACGGCTTCGGGCTGGAGAACACCAACGTTCGGACGGACGAGCGTGGATTCGTGCAGGTCGACAGCCAGCAGCGGACCGACGACGATCGGATCTTCGCCATCGGCGACGTCGCTGGCGAACCCATGCTCGCCCACGCCGCGAGCTACGAAGGGAAAGTCGCCGTCGAAACCCTCGCCGGCGGGCACGCCGAGAACGACTGGCGAGCCTGCCCGGCCGTGGTGTTCACCGACCCCGAAATCGCCTGGGCCGGACCTACCGAAAACGAAGCCCAAGCCCGGGGCCTGGAACTGGACGTCGTGAAATATCCCTGGTCGGCCAGCGGGCGGGCCCACGCCATCGGACGCTCCGAGGGGTTGACGAAGCTGCTGATCGAGCCGAACACCGAGCGCATCGTCGGGGCGGGCATCGTCGGCTGCGGCGCGGGCGAACTCATCGCCGAAGCCGCCTTGGCTATCGAACTCGGCGCCACCGCCGGCGACCTCGCCGGGACCATCCACGCCCACCCCACCCTCGCTGAGACACTCCACTTCGCCGCCGAAAGCTTCTACGGAACCGCCACCGAAATCTACCGGCCAAAGAAACCTTCCTAGCGAGCGCTTCCCGACTGCCCTCGGTGGCTTCCGTCTACACTTTCTGTTTTAGAGTTTTCGGTCCAGTCGTCGGTACTGGATGGCTTCGGCGAGGTGGCTGGAGGCGATGGCGTCGTGGCCTTCGATGTCGGCGATGGTGCGGGCGATGCGGAGGACCTTGTCGTGGGCGCGGGCGGAGAGGCCCATTTCGGTCATGGCCTGTTTGAGCAGGGTCTCGCCGGCTTCGTCGAGCTTGCAGTGCTTGCGGACCTGGGCGGAGGTCATGGTCGCGTTCGTCGTCGTCCCGTTGCCTTCGAACCGCCGGGTCTGGACGTCGCGGGCCCGGCAGACCATGTCGCGCATCTGCTCGCTGCTCAGGCCGGGCCGGTCGCTGCGGAGCTGTTTCCACGGCACCGGCGGGACTTCGACGTGGATGTCGATGCGGTCGATCAGCGGGCCGCTGACGCGGGAGAGGTACCGCTCGACCTGCAGAGGCGAGCAGGAGCAGCGGCGTTTGGGGTCAGTGTAGTATCCGCAGGGGCAGGGATTCATGGCTGCGACGAGCATGATGCTCGCCGGGAACTGCAGTGTGCTGTGGACACGGGGGATCGTCACGCAACGATCTTCGAGCGGCTGGCGGATCATTTCCAGCGTGGGCCGGGCGAACTCGGGAAACTCGTCGAGGAACAGCACGCCGTGGTGTGCGAGGCTGACCTCGCCGGGCTGGGGGATGGCCCCGCCGCCGATCAGGGCGGCCGAGCTGGTGGAATGGTGCGGCGTGCGGACGGGTCGCGTGGCCAGGAGGCTCTGGCCGGGCTCGAGCAGGCCTCGGGCGGAGTAGACGCGGGTGGTCTCGATGGACTCCTCGAGCGTCAGGGGAGGCAGGATGGTCGGAATCCGCTTGGCGAGCATGGTCTTGCCGGACCCCGGCGGGCCGATCATCAGGAGGTTGTGGTGAGCGGCGGCGGCGAGGGTCAGGGCGCGTTTGGCGGACTCCTGTCCGCGGACGTCGCCGAAGTCGAGGTCGTATCGGCTGGCGCGGGCGAAGAGGGCGGGCAGGTCGACGCCGGTCGGGTCCAGCGGGAGCTGGCCGGCGAGGAAGCCGACGGCTTCGGTGAGGAAGCGCACGCCGATGACGTCGAGTTCTTCAACGACGGCGGCCTCGGCGGCGTTGTCGGCCGGGCAGATGATCCCGCGTTTGCCGGTGCGTTTGGCGAGCATGGCAGCGGCGAGCGCGCCGCGAGCGCTGCGGACTCGCCCGTCCAGGGCCAGTTCGCCCAGCAGGAGGTAGTCGTCGACGCGGTTGGCTGGTCCGGCCAGGCCGGTTGGGGAGGATGTGTCGGTCTGGAACTCCCCGCCGGCGAGGAGGGCGGCGATGGCGATGGGCAGGTCGAGGGAGGCGGAGTCTTTGCGGACGTCGGCGGGCGCGAGGTTGATGACGGTCTTCGGGCCGGGCCAGCGGTAGCCGCTGTTCCGCAGGGCGGACTGGATACGGGAGATGCTTTCCTTGACGGCGGCGTCGGCGAGTCCGACGAGCTTGATCTCCCCCATGCCGCCCTTGGCGACGTCGACCTCGACCTCGCAGGGCACGGCGTCGATGCCGGTCAGAATGCTCGACGGAACACGGGCGATCATGATCAGGCGTTCTCCTGCTGAAAACCGCCCGCATGGTACCGCCGGGTGCCCTGCCGGGCAAGGGCCGGCTTGACGGACTGTCAGTCGGGCTGCTTCGTTGTGCGCGGGTCGACGGAAACGGTGGCCGGCGAGGTCGGCACGACCCCGAACGGGCCGGGGACGATTTCCTTGCCGATCGGTTTGCCCTGGAAAGTGCGGCGGACGTGGTCGACGGGCAGGCAGGTCGGGAGTTTTCCGCGAATCGCCCATTTGAGCGTCAGGTTGCGGAGGTTCAGTTCCGCGGCGCCGAGACCCGCGCTGCTTTTCTTGCCGTACCCTCTTGCCCGCCAGGCTTCGAGGTTGAACGGGCGCCTGCCGAACCGGTGCAGGATGAGGTTTCCGTCGGCGTGGTTGTCCCTCTCGTCGCTGAAGTCGATGTTGCCTCGGGTGTCATAAAAAACGTTGTTCAGGACCCGGTTGCGTTTGTAGGTCAGCAGCCTCTGGCCAATCTTCCGCCCGCGGTGGAGTCCCTGGATCTCAAAGCCGGCCCTCGTGGTCCGGCCGACGACATTGTGGGCGACGATGAGATGGTCGGACTCGATGTTTTTGATCCCCGGCCCCTGGACGTCCCAGACGACGTTGGTGTCGACGAGGTTGGGAACGATCGAGGCTTCGATGAGGATGCCCCCGTTGCCGCAACGGTCCACGTCGACGACGAGGTTGCGGGTGATCCGGGAGTTCTGGATGTCCCAGTCCAGCCAGATGCCCGGGCCCTCGGTGGTGTGCAGGACGATGTTTCGCCGGAGCAGGCAGTGGCGGGCGAGGTGGAACTTCATGCCGCCGGTCTCGAAGATGCCGTACGCCGCGTGCCAGCCGCAGTGGGTCACGAGATTGTCTTCGATCAGGGTGTGGTAGATGTCCTTTCCCTCGATGCCGCCGATGCCGCAGTGTTCGACGCGGTTACGGCGGAGGATGTGTCGGCCGTTCTGGGCGAGCTTGATTTTGCGGTGCACGAAGAACTGGTCGCCGATGTCGATGCCGATCGCGTTGACCTGCCGGACCGTGCAGTCCTCGATGATCCAGTGATGCCCCCGCTGGGTACTGACGGCGCCGGCCTGGGGGCGAGGGAAACGGTTGCCGGCATGCTGAACGGTCAGCCCCTTCAGCCGAATGTACCCCAGGCCGTACTCCTCCGGAGCGAAGACGAAACCATGAACCGTGTATTCCCACGTCGAACGATTCGGATCGCCCTGTTTGAAGGGCACGACGTGGAGCGTCAGGCCGTCTGGGGCGACCCAGTAACAGCCTCGCTTGGCGGCGAGGTCTGCGTAGGCGAGGACCTGTTCGAGGCGTCGGCCGTCCTGAAAGACCAGCCCTCGTCGGAGTTGGTTGGGCTTGCTGCCCATGGTGCTGGTTGCCCAGGGCATGGCCCGTTTGATTTCCTCGTCGGTGAGGTTCTTCTTCGCAAACGGATTCTCGTCGCTGTCGACAAAAGCTTCCTTCGGCAGTGTGACGGCGTACGCTCCCCGGACGGCGGGACTGTCGTCGGGCGGCTTCGACGAAAGCCACCGCCGGTGAAGCACCTTCGAGCCGCTGATCACGACCTCCGCGCCGGGGGCTGCCTCGTAGGAGATCATGCGTTTCGGCCCGGTCCCGCCGTGGATCGGGCGGACGCGCTCGCGGTATACGCCGGCGGAGATCACGACCCGCTGGCCGGGCTGGAGGACGTCGGCGGCCCGGCTGATCGTTTGGAACGGGCGGTCCTTCGTGCCGGGATTGCGGTCGGATGCCTGCGGATGATTCGCGTCAACGGAGTAGGTCTTCTCGAAGGTGAGCGGAACGTCCCACGTGACGAACTCCGCGCCGTCCGGCAGGCGGACGGGGGGATCGACCGGGTGCGTCGACAGGACCGGCGGTGTCGGCCGGGTCGACTGGGCAGGGCACGTCGACACCAAACTGAAACAGGTAATCAGCAGAAGGAAAATCCGAAGCATGGCAGACCTCGCGCAGTGGAAATGGAACAGGTTGAATCACTCACTCCGGACCTTATCGTCCCGCGACGGACGAGACAAGCGATTACGTGTTCGGCCAGCGGGCGGGATCCGTCAGCGCGGGCGGCAAGGACGGAACGATCGCGTCGACGGCCTGGGCCAGGTCCGCGTCCAGAGGACCTTGCGAAGCGATGGCCACATTCTGGCGGAGCTGCTCGAGGGTATCGACACCGAAAAGTAGGCGACGTACGCCGTCCAGCGAAAGCACAAACCGCAGCGCCAATTCCGCGGGAGTCAACCCCGCGTCTTGCGCAAGTGAATCTACCTTTTCTCGAAGGGTGAGATAGGCCGAGAAATACTCCCCTTTCCGCTTAACCGCCTCGACGGGCATGACGGCCAGTCCCTGGAGCAAAGCGCTGCGGGCGAAGACGGGTAGATTGCCTTCGGCCGCAGCCCGCAGCGTGCCGGTCTCCTCGCGAAACCGGCGATCAAACAGGTTCACGGGAACCTGCAGGGCGTCGAGCCTGCCGGTGTCGACGAGCCTGCGGGTTCCTTGCGGGTTGCTGCCGGCCGAGACGCCGGCGGCGATGATCTCGCCGCGTTGGACCGCTCGTTCGAGTGCGTCGAAGCAGGCGTCGAAATCGTCTTCGCGGTGCAGCAGGACCATCGGCAGGACGTCAAGACGGAGGTTCCGGCGGGACTCGGCGAGATGGCGATCGACCCAGTCGGGGATGTTGGAAGCGGGAAGGTCCGCGGGCCTGGCGGGAATTTTCGTGACAATAAAGAATGGGTCGGTCAGCCCGAGTTCTGCAAGCGCCCGGCCGATGACGGCTTCGCTGTCTCCGTAGGCGGCGGCGGTATCGAGGCTGTCGATCCCCGCATCGAATGCCGCCTTGAGGATCTCTCGCGCGGCGTCGTAGCTCGGCTTGCCGGCCTGGTTGGCGATGCCGTAGTCCAGGCCGAACTGCACGGTCCCCAGCATGAGGCGACAGCCGGTATTTCGTCGGATTTCGTCGAGCGTTTTCATGGTTCCGTTTTCGTTTCGAACGATGGGCTCAGCAGTGCATCCCGCCGTCCATGAGGATGCTTTCGCCGGTGATGTACGCCGACGCCCGCGAGGCGAGGAACACCACGACACCCTTGATATCGTCGGTGTTGGCCATGCGTTTGCCGGTAAGGACCTTGGCGGTGTAATTGCGGAGGAAGGCTTCGTCCTGGGTCTCGCTGGCCAGCCCGCCGGGGCAGATGCAGTTGGCGCGGATGTTGCGGTCGGCGAGCATGTGGGCCTGGTAGCGGGCGAGGTTCAGAAGCCCGGCGTTGTGAAAGAAATAATCCGGCGGTGGATCCTTGCCCATGGCCGAATCGTCGTAGTTACTTAGATCGGGGCCGAACATGCCCATCATGGAACTGATGTGGATGATCGACCCGCCTCGCGCGGGGCTCATCAGTTCGGTCATCTCTCGGTTGATGTGCCACATGCCGGTGGCGTTGATGCGCATGGACTCCGCAAAATTCGACAGGTCGTCGTCGTAGCCCTTCATCGGGCGGGCGACGGCGTTGTTGACGAAGACATCCAGCCGGCCGAACCGGTTGCGAATGGTTTCGCGAAGGGCGTTGACGGAGTCCGGGTCGCCCTGGTCGACCTGCAGTGCGTGGACGTCCAGGCCTGCTGATTGCATTTCGGCGGCCGTGGCTTCGTTGGTTTCAAGCGTTCGGCTGGCGGAGATCACCGTACCGTCCGCTTCGGCGAGGCCTTCGACGATGCATCGGCCGTACCGTCCCGCCCCGCCGGTGACGAGGCAGATGTGGTCTTTCAGGGACAGCAATTCGTTAACGTGCATGGGGAGTCTCCAGTTCGATGGTCGTTCCGCCGGCGTCGAGGCTTTCGCGCGCGCCGATCAGGGCTGAGACGACGTTGAACGTCCGCCAGAACTCCAGCCTGGGCTCGCCCGCGTGGAAGGAGCGGACAGCCTCTTCCAGGGTGGTTTTGAAACCGCGATAGGATCCCGGCGCGGGCATGGCGAGGTGTCCCTCGCGGCCAAAGACGTCGAGGGTGATCGCGGGGGCGATTTCCTGGAAGACATGCGCCGTGGCCCGCAGCCCGCCGTCAAACTCCATGTACACCACGTCGGAGCCTTCGTCTTCGCTGACGTGCCGGACCCGCCGGCAGATCGGATCGCCCAGCAGCGAGAACATCCGTTCGAGGTAATGGATGCCGTAGGTTCGCCAACTCTTGACGCCGACGGTCGTGGCCAGAAGCAATTCGCCGAGTTTGCCGATGCCCGGGCGCAGTCCCTGGACGGTGGGACAGTAACGCAACGAGGAGCAGGACATCACGAACTTGCCCTCGGCCTGGCGGGTTGTGAACCACTCCAGATCGTCGCGGCTGTAACAGAGGGGCTTGTCGATGAAGATCGGCAGGCCGGCGTCGATGATCGGCTCGGCCTGGGGGCGGTGCCGTTCCGGGTCGTCGCGGGCGAGGATGACGGCGTCGACCTGTCCGATGAAGTCTTCGATGCGGTCCACGACGTTTTCGATGTGCGAAGCCATTGCGACGTGTTCGGCGACGGAGCGGTCCTGGCACCAGATGTGCGTGACCCGCGCACCGTCGATGCCCAGCGTGTCGCGGTTGGCGGCGAGGTACTCGGGAATGACGGGGAAGCCGCAGTCCTGCATGGTCTTCGGATCATAGTCTCCGTTGATGATGGTGGACCATGAATACGGATGTCCGTTGCCTTCACTTAGACCGATCATGCCGATGCGGATTGTATTTGTCATGTCAATAGCCTGCTGTCCAGTCGGGTTCGATGTCCATGGCGGCGGTTTCGGTGATGTAGAAATCGGTGGGGAGGGTCTGGAGGATCGAGGTCGGCACGCTGGGCGTGACGGGCCCGTGCGCGATCAGGCGGGTCGTCATGCGTTGCCAGGAGACGTTCGAGCCGGCGATGCTGAGGCCGTTGAAGTCCATGCGGTATTTCGCGCCGACGACCTCGGCCGGACCGATGGTGGCGGCCTTGGGGGGGACGGCGGCTATGTCGCCGCTTCGGCCGAAGCTGGCGTGGAGGGAGTTCTGCGCTATGGTCAGCGGATGGAGCGTGACGACACGGGCGGAGAGTTGCTTCCATTCTTCCAGCGGGGCGTCAAGTTCGGGCGCGCCGGGGTCGATGAAAGCGATGTGGCCGGCCCAGCCCGAGCCGCTGTAGCACGCCGTCGCGCCGCCGAAGTCGGCGAGCATCTTTCCGTAGTCGTCGATGTTCTCGTTCGTCGGGCCGAGAATCTGCCTTCCCGGGGGGCGGAGGTTCGGATCGAGGTTGTCCCAGAAGTGCATCCACAGCGCCCGCATGAAGCTCTGGGGGTAGGAGGTCGGTGCGATGCGCCCGTCCTGGTCGGCCCACTCGTCCATGGCGAAGACGTGGAGGTGGGAACAGTCGACGCCGAGGCGGTTGATCATGTGGGCCAGTTCGCGGTAGGCCGGGAGCGGATTGCCCATGATGGTGACGCACGGTTCGTTGTTGTCGCGGGTTTCGATGAGCCTTGCGACGTAATCGCTGAAGTGGATGAACCGCAGCATGGAGTCCGGGACGACGCGGATGTGGAAGTCCGGGTTGGGGTGCTTCTCGAGGTCCTCGCGCTTGATGTTGCGGACGCGGTTGAGCACCTCGGGGTCGCGGAAGGGCACGAACGATGCCGGCTCGAAGGGGAAGGGCTGTTTCTCGGGCACGAGGTTCCTTTCGTGAGGCGGAATGTATGGGGGAGGTTTCGGTTCCGACCGAACCTGCCGGGCGGTGCGTACATCACACCGGGCCGGGCAGGTCCTGTCAAGGGGGCGGCGGGAATTGAGATCCGGCCGCACGGACGCGTTTGAACCGCCGATTCGCCGGAGCTATACTGATGGAATGGGATACCACGAACTCGCCCCGACCGAAGCGTCTCGCTGACCGCTCACGTTCGATCGTGAACGCCTGCGGGGCGCTGCCCAAAACGCAGGATCCCGGGAACCGAACTTGCTTTCTCGCCAGGACATCCTGACGTACCTCCGCACGGACGAACCTTCCGTACTGGAATCGTTGTGGTCGCAAGCCGACCGCGTGCGTCGGGAGCATGTCGGCGAGGCGGTGCATCTGCGCGGACTGGTGGAGTTCTCGAACCGCTGCGTCCGCCGATGCGGATACTGCGGTCTGAACGCCGGGCGGAGGGGCTTGCAGCGATACCGCATGACGCACGAGGAAGTCCTTGATTGCGCGAAACTCGCGGTCGAACTGGGTTACGGGACGGTCGTGCTGCAGAGCGGGGAAGACCTCGGCTGCGGCCGTGACTGGCTGGCGGAACTGATCCGGCGGATCAAAAATGAAACTTCGCTGGCGGTGACCTTGAGCGTGGGGGAGCGGAGCGAAGCGAACCTCGCGGCCTGGCGGGAAGTGGGAGCGGACCGGTATCTGCTTCGGCTGGAGACGTCCGACCGGGTGCTGTTCGAGCGGCTCCACCCGCCCCGGGATGGACAGGATCGCACCGACCGGATCGCGCTGCTGGGCACGTTGCGCGAGATCGGCTACGAAATCGGCAGCGGCGTGCTGGTCGGGCTACCGGGCCAGTCCTTCGCGAGTCTCGCCGACGATCTGGAACTTTTCGCCGAGCTGGGTCTGGAGATGATCGGCTGCGGACCTTTCATCGCCCACCCCGACACGCCGTTGGGAGTGCAATCCAGGGCGCCGACCTCGCCGGAGCAGGTGCCCAACACGGCGGCGATGGGGTACAAGGTGGTCGCGCTGGCCAGGTTGATCTGTCCGGAGGCGAATATTCCCTCGACGACGGCGTTGAGTACGTTGAATCATGCCGAGGGTAAGCAGCTCGGTCTGGCCCGCGGAGCGAACGTCGTCATGCCGAACCTGACTCCCGCGCAATACCGCGAGTTCTACGATATTTACCCCGGCAAGCCGGCTGCGGACGTCGACCCCCACGGCCGGGATGCGCAGCTTCGCGAACAGCTCGCCGACCTCGGACGGCATGTCGCGACGGGGCCTGGCGACTCGCCAGCCTACCGAAGACGCATGGCTCTCGCGACGAGCGGGGGAGGAGTCTGAACCATGACTGTTACGGAAAGTCGAACCCTGAGCCGACATGCGACGGATTTTATCGACGATGAAAAATTAGGATCGCTGTTAGACGCTCAGAAGCCCGACTCAGCGGAAGTGGGCGAGATCATCGCCAAAAGTCAATCGCTCGAGCCGTTGACCGTCGCGGAGACGTCCCGGCTGGTGCTGGCGGATACGCCGGAACTGGTCGACGAACTCTTCGCCGCCGCACGGGAACTCAAACAGCGGGTGTACGGCAACCGAATCGTGCTGTTTGCTCCGCTGTACGTCGGAAGCTACTGCATCAACGACTGCGCGTACTGCGGATTCCGTCGGAGCAATCCCGACGCGCACCGCCGGACGCTCCAGCCGGCCGAGGTGGTCGATCAGGTCACGGCCCTGGAGAACGCCGGGCACAAGAGGCTGATCCTGGTCTTCGGGGAGCACCCGTGGTACAGCCCGGAGGTCATCGCCGAGACGGTTCGACAGGTCTACGAGGTGAAGGTCGGCCGGGGCGAGATCCGCCGGGTCAACATCAACGCTGCTCCGCTGAGCGTCGAGGGCTATCGCGCCGTGCATGAGGCGGGCATCGGGACGTATCAGGTTTTCCAGGAGACGTACCATCATGCGACGTACGCGCGGGTCCACCCGGCGGGGACGGTCAAGGCGGATTATCTCTGGCGGCTCGATGCGCTGGGCCGGGCGTTCGAGGCCGGCCAGGACGACGTGGGGCTCGGCGCGCTGTTCGGGCTGGCGGACTGGCGGTTCGAGGTGCTGGGGCTGGTTGCGCACTCATTGCACCTGCAGGGGAACTTCGGCTGCGGGCCTCACACGATCAGCTTTCCTCGGCTGACGCCCGCCAGCGGGCTGGAGGACCTGAGCGACTTTCCACGTGTCGGCGACGCGGAGTTCAAGCGGCTGGTGGCGATACTGCGTCTGGCGGTGCCGTACACCGGACTGATCCTGACCGCGCGGGAAAAGCCCGAGGTCCGCCGCGAGGTCATGCGCTTCGGCGTCAGTCAGATCGACGCCGGCAGCCGGATCGAACTCGGCGGGTACACCGACGGCGGGCAGCAGAACGTCGCCCGCGAGCAGTTCAGCCTCGGCGACGTCCGCAGCCTCGACGAGGTGGTCGGCGAACTTCTCCGCACCGGGTACGTTCCGAGCTGGTGTACGAGCTGCTATCGGCTGGGCCGAACGGGCGAGCACTTCATGGAGTTCGCCATTCCCGGGTTCATCAAGCGTTACTGCACGCCCAACGCGCTGACAACGCTACAGGAGTTTCTGACGGACTACGCCTCCCCGCGGACCCGTGCGGACGGGGAAAAGCTGATCGCGGTTGAACTGGCGAAGCTGCCCGACGGTCAGATCAAGCGCCAACTCGCCCAACGGCTCGAGGCGATCCGCACGACCGATCAGCGGGATCTTTATTTCTAGTCTCTCGTCACATCAATAGTGATGTGACGAAGTAGCATTAGAGTCTGCCGAAGACGCCGACGACCTCGGCCTGGAGCGGGCCGAGGCGGGCAT
>CAYMAP010000022.1:0-19774 GCA_964388425.1 uncultured Planctomycetaceae bacterium | reverse complement strand
CATCCCCAAAACGGTCCTCCCAGCGTGTTCTTGGCAGTTCTGAGGGAGGCGTCTTCGTTGTAGATACTGCTCGCTGAAGCGACCGGCCCTCTTCTGCGATCTGTTCCCTTCTACCTTCTGCCTGTTGCCTGGCTTTTCGGCACGCCGACGGGGATGAGGTAGAGCGGAACGTGGTCTTCGGGCAGGCCGAGTACGGACTGAACCTCCTTGGTCCGAAAGGCTCCGATGGGCACGGTGCCGAGTCCGTCCGCGACGGCCTGGAGGAGGAGGTTCTGTGCGGCGTGGCCGACCTCGACGAGGACGTACATACCGGCCCGCTGGCCGTACTTTTTCGTCGTCCGCTCGAAGACCCCGGCGATGACGAAAACCGCCGGCGCGCTGCCGACCGGTCCCTGCCCGAGCGCCGCCTGCTGGAGTTCTTTGCGCAGGTCACCGGCGGCGAGGCGTTTGAGGGCGTGGTCGGCCGGGACGTACCGCCAGACGCCGTCGCCCGTGACGACGTAGAGTTCCAGGGGATACATCGCCCCGGCCGAGGGCGCGGTGCGCAGACCACGCTTCGGTTCGGTGATACCCTGTGCGGCCCAGCAGAGTTGGGCGATTTGTTCGTCGGTCAATGGCTTTTCGGCATAGGCACGCACGGACCGTCGCCGGGCGAGGGCTTCACGCAATGCCATCCCGCCCTGGGTCGCGGGTTTGCCCAGGGCTTGTACGGCTTCCTCGCCAGCCGAGTCCGGGTCCTGCTGGGCATACAGCCAAGCTGCGCAAGTCACCAGAAGAGCCAGAAACACGATCCACGGTAATGTTCTTTTTTGAGACACGTTGCAATGGTCCTTTCGTTGCTGTCAGGCTTCATCGACTTCGTTGAAGTCGCGCAGTTTCTGGAGGGCCTGGATTTCGATCTGCCGGACGCGCTCTTTGCTGATGCCGAGCTGCCTGCCCAGTTGATCAAAGGTCTTGGCCTGGGTCGCTTCGTCCAGGCCGTAATGGTCGATCAGGATCGTCCGCTCGCGGGACGAGAGATGTTCGAGCATCACATCGATGCTTTCGCGGAGTTCGGCGAGGTTGTCTTCCTCGGGATCATAGCTTTTGAGGGAGGCGGCGATGTCGACGACTTCCTCGTGTCCGGTGGCGAAGCGGTCGAGCTGGTAGCGCTCGCGGGGAACGGAGCGGGCGAAGTTGCGCATAATGGCCCAGGAGGCATAGGTGCTGAAGCGGTACCCTCGGGCGTAATCGAATTTTTCCACCGCGCGCATGAGCGAGACATTCCCGTCGCTGATGAGTTCGAAGAGGCTCAGCGGACCGGCGACGTGTTTTTTGGCGATCGAGACGACCAGGCGAAGATTCGCCCGGATGATGCGATTCTTGACGAGATTGGCCTTGAGCAGCAGGGACTCGACGTCCTTGACCTGCCGGGCGGTAACGCTGCCGGTATCGAGTCCTTCGCGCCGACGGGCGGCCTTGAACTTGAGGTAGTTGTACCGGCGGAAGAGCAGACGTTCCTCCTCGGTCGAGAGCAACGGCACTTCGTAGAGGCTTCGTAGGTACGGCGGGAGGTCCTCGGGGACCTTGTTTTTTCCCCCTTTGACCGGCCGACCGGCCGACCGGAGCAGGTCCTCGGATTCGTCGAGGATGGTTTTGTCGGCATGAGGGACCTCGAATTCCTCGTTGTGGATGTACGAGATGGGGCGTTCGAGAAGTTGTTTGGCCCGCATTTCGTTGACGATGCGGTACATGCTCCCGCGGGTACGCTGATACTGACGCGCCAGTTCGGAGATGTTCGTCCCGCGGAGAAACGCCCGGTAGATACGTCGCTTTTCCGGCTGGCCCAGCGTCTTGAGGAGATTGGGGAAAATCGCCTGCTCGGGATTGTCGTTGTCATGCTGCCGGATGGTGTAGCGGATGGTCTCGACGGCCCGGCCGGTGCGCCGGGCGAGTCGCCGGGCGACGTCGCTGAGGCTGCACTGGGTAAATGAGGCCATCCGCATGGCCCGACGGAGGATGTCTCGCCGCTCGGCGTCGCTCATCTGCGAGAACTGGGCGGACCGCTGGACTTCCGGAGCGTGCTCGCCCACGAACCACTGCAGCGAGGACTCGCGGAAAGCGATGCGGCGTTTGCCGTCGGGAAAGACCGGGCGGATAGCCGGCAGCCCGCGTTTCCGCCACCGCTGAACGGTCTTGGTCGAGACGTTCTGCTTGCGGGCGAAAGCGGCGGTGTCGTAAATCGGTTCGTCGTACTGCGAGGTCCGCAGATCGAAACTCTCCGAGAGGTCCAGCAGGAGGTTCAGAAGGTCGCCGCGCAGGCTGGACCCCTCCAGCAGCAGGGACGAGTCATCGGATTGGGGGCGGTAGCCCGTCAGACGATAGACCACGAATTCATAGGGGTAGGACTGCTCGGGGTCGATGAGGCGGAGGAGTTCCTCGGCTGCGTCGAGGTAGCCTTTTCGCAGACGCCGCAGCCCGGAGGACAGCTCCGCCGACAGTTCCGCCACCGCCTTATTGGTGTACTTTCGCATGGGTTGTCGACGTCCCCCCATCGCGTACAGAAAGAACGCCCACGCAACAAGCCGGGCCCGGCAAACCGTCCTCTACCCCCCGGCCGATCCAAGCATGTCCTCCAGCGGGGCCACCTGATCGGCCTTGCCGGCCGCCTGGGCGGCATCGCGGATGTCCGGCAGGAGGTTGCGTGCGTCCTGTCGGGCGGTATTGGCCTCGGCGGTCAGACCGGCGGCGTCGAGGGCCTTGGCGTAGTTGACGTACCCCACCGCCAGCGATCGCTGGTAGGTCCACCGGTCGGCACGGTCGGCGGCACGGACGGCTTCGTCGTACCTCTCGACCGCCAGGGAATAGGCCTCGGTGGCTTGTTGGGAGGCGTCGGCGTTGGCCTGGACAAACGCCAGGGCCTGCGGAGCGCTCGGCCGGGTCGGTGGGTCGTTGAGCGTCTGCCAGACCCGCGCGATCCGCTGGTCCGTCGAGATGATCCGCTCGCGGAGATACCACTGCTCGAGGTGTACTTCCCCCAGCAGGGCCTGCGCATCGCCCGACTCGGCGAGCACAACGGCTTGCTGATTGTCCGGTGCGAGGTCGCGGGCTTCGGCGAAGTCCTGCTCGGCCCGGGTGACCGAGGTGATGGCTTCCTGGCAGAATCCACCCCCCTCCTGGCAGGCCGAACCCAGGGAGGAGAGGCTTGTGCGGAGCTTCTCGATGGTCTCGGCGCGTTGGGCACGGGCCGTCTTCAACGCCTCGCTGCCCTTGGCGGCGTCGGCGAGACGGTCGGCCTTGATCTTCTCCAGAGCCTTCATTTCCTCCTCGGCCGATTCCTTCTTCGATTCGGCCTGCTGGAGTGTGTTCGTTAGCCGTTGCTGCTCGTCGGCCAATTGTTTGGCGCGGACCTGGGCCTGGTAGACCTCGTTTTGTGCCGCCAGGGATTGTTCGAGCTTCTGGAGACTTTCCTGGCCCGTCGCGAGAGTCGCCTCGGTCTTGAGCTTGCTGGCCTGCTCGTTCTTCCTCGCGATGGTCTGCTCCAACTGCTGAAGCTCCTTTTTGTTCTTCTCGATCTTTGCGGAGGTCGTCTGGCGGGTCTGGCTGGCGGTTTCCAGGCCGGACCGCGCGTTGCTCAGTTCGTCCTGGAGACTTTGCTGGCTGGATTCGAGTTTGACCAGCAGGGACTGGACATGACGATCCTGGTCATGAAGGGCTTTGAGTTGCCTGCTGATATCCTCCATGGCCTGCCTGCCCTGCCCGAAGGCCATGCCCGCCTTCCAGAGGTGGTACTGGCCTCGCATTTGCCCGACCAGGCCGAGCGTCAGTTTCGCACCGGCTGCGGCTTCGATGGCCAATTCCTCGGGCTTGGCCGACCCCTTCCGGGCCGTGTAATGCTCCTGGAGCGCCTGCTGGAGGGTCTGCCGGGCCTGGTCGAGCAGTTCCACCGCCTCTCGGCCTCGCGGCGAGCCGACCGTTTCCGTCGAATCGTCCAGAGGCGGGTTAGCGATGAGGGCCTCGGCCTGATGATACTGCTTCCGGGCCTGGCTGGAAGCTTCCCGGAGAGCTTCGCTGTCAGCCTGCTTCCGTGACGGCCCACAACCGACCAGCGTCACGAGCAGCACGACGGACAGGGCAACTCTCCACGCGTTGGAACGTTTGATAAGGTCTTCCACGAAGGTTCTCCCATGGCTGACCCGGAGCGACCGGGATTGTCGGGACTCTTGTACCACGCCTGTGCGGCGTTTTCAACATCCTTGTTCAACACGCCTTGATGCGCCCCTCAAAAGTCGACGGAACGAAAAAGCAGGGCGATTCGTCAACGCAAAGAATAGAGTGACATCCCCAAAACGGTCCTCCCAGCGTGTGTTCTTGGCAGTTCTGAGGGAGGCGTCACGCCTTAAGAAACGTTTCGAGAGATGCTCAACCCACCCCTCTGCCATCGGCATGCAAACCTTCAGAACTCCAGTCCGGCCAGTCGACGGGAGGCCTGCTCCCGCAGGGCTCCTTCGGAGCGTTCGAGCCGATCGGCGATCTCCAGGCCCTCGTCCAGCCAGTCGTTGTAGCGGAGGTGCTTTCTTCGACCAGTCGGCAGGGCCAGCAGCAGCACACACCCGTGAGCCTGCAGGCTCAATCCCCGCTGGCCGAGGCTGCCCGCCGCATCCTTGAGGATCTCCGCGAGGACCCCGTTGCCGGTGTAGACCCAGCAGCCGGTCTGTCCGTCATTCTGGCGGACGCCCAGCGGAGCGTTGTCGGCGTCGGCGGTGTTCCACATCAGCACTTCCGGCAGGAACAGGCTGGTGTCGATCAGCACGACGCTGTAGTAGCGTCCCATGCGTCGCGTGCCGTGGCCGACTTCGTATCGAAAATCGAACGCCTTGACGCTCCACGCCCCGCACTGGCCGTAGGCGACGTTCGACGCGCTGGGGCTGTGACCGCAGGCCAGCAACGCAAACTGCCCGAACCGCACCGGCAACTCGAAAGGGTCGTCCCGGCTGAAGCGGAGGGATCGCTCGTGACTGAACCCCGCCAACTCCCTCGCCCGGTACCACTGGACCATACCCATGGCCAGGAAGCTGATGCCCGCGGCCAGCAGGGCCAATACCAGGATCGCCATCAGGACAAACTGCAAAGGGAACCTCGCGAAGAAACCGCTCGGCCAAGCTGGACACGCCCCGCCGAAGGCACGCGCCGACCCGCCGATCGATCAGTCCGGGATGGCCGCCCGGCCGCTGGTGTCCACCGGCATGTCGTGGGGCGGTTTCCAGTTCAGATGATAGTCCGGGTGCATCGGTCCCTTGAGGGAGTGGATCCATCCCAGCACCCGCCGATAGCCCGAAGACTGCTGATTGGTGAACAGCACGGGAAATTCCTTGGTGTCGTCGCCCGTCCCCGGGTGCCGGTTCTTGGCGATCCTGGGGTTCAACCCGAACTGCAACAGCAGGGACTCTTCGGGGTTGTTCCTGTCGATGAGCCACCGGCCGTTTTTCTGCCAGCCGCTGAGGATGACATAGTTCGTGTAATCCACCCGATCCGACCGTCCGGGGACGGGGAACAAACGCAAGTCTCCCCGCGGGGCCGGTCCGCCATGACAATTCGCCTGGGCGCAACTGCTTTTGATCAGAGGCCAGATTTGACTGCGGAACCGGAGCATGAACCACGGATCGCGTTCGACGTGGATATCCTTGAGCAGGTCCCAGTTCTCGGGCATGTTTCGGAGAATTTCCGCGACCTGCATGTTGCGGGGTTGGGCGAGGAAATGGTCCTTCTTGCCGGGGCGATCCCAGTTGTCGAGTTGCCGGCCTCGCATGGCGTCGATATAGCGCTGCAGCACGCTATCTTTGTAGACGATCTTCAGCCCCCGCTGCTCGGGATTCATTTCCATCAGGCGAACCCAAAATTTGTCCCGGTCCGAGAGCAGGTCTTCATCCCGCAGTCCCCGGGCCGGGCCGGTGCGGATGACGTCTCCCCCGCCTGCCCGCAGGAGTTTGAGCTTGCCGGCGATCTGCTTCTGCAACAGTTCGGCCAGCTTGAAGTCTTCCTTCTTCTCCATCGCCCGCCGAAGGTCGTCCTGGGCGAGTTTCAGGACGTCGTCGTTGTCGGGGTGGGTTGCCCAGGCCCACTCAGCCAGTTCGTACAACGCCTGCGGATCGGCGGCGTCGATCTGCATTTGCCGGCGAAGATAATCCTCCTTGGGCGTGGCGACGTCGCGGATGGAGGCAATTTCGTCCCGCGTGAACGTAAACTCCCGCCCGTCTTCGGTGGTGAGTTTGATCTGATTGCCGACGATTTCCGTCGAGCCGGTCAGCATCCGACCGTCCTTGAGGGTGACCCGCTGGGTCCCGGTGGAGTCGATCTGGCCGGGCAAAGCGTCCTGGGCCTTGGTCAAGGCCACTCCGGCAAGCGTGAGGCAAAGAATGAGAACGACGAACGACAGGAAAAGACGTATCCGCATGGCAACCTCTCGATCTGTCAAAAACTGGTTGGTTCCCTCGGCCAGACACGCCGCGAGCGGGAAGGTTAGGCCTTACCTGAAAAGTCCATTGTGCGTGCAGCACAGCCGCCCTCGGCTGTGAATTTTCTTGAGTGACCCAGCTGGGCTCAACAGGCGGCGGTGGGATTTGAACCCACGGATAACGGATTTGCAATCCGTCGCCTTAGTCCACTTGGCTACGCCGCCGCTCCGCAGGCCAGTATACCCGCACCATTCCGCAAAGCAATCGGGTTTTCCAATCCCGCCGAGGAGTCCGTGCGTTCAGGGCGTCTTGTCGGCCTGCTGATGGACCTTGCGTGCCTGGGCCTGAATTTTGTTGAACCGCCCGAGGAACCGTCGCCCGCCGAGGTTGGGGTCGATGTCCCGCAACTGCTCGATGAGGATATCAAGCTTCTTCATCTGGTCCGGCTTGTCACGGTGCATCGCCAGCGTCGTCTGCGCGATGGCCAACTGGACTTCCCAGTACATCATGGGGAACGCACTGGGACTCAGCCCGGCGTCGAGTTTCCGGTAGAGCTTCAGCGCCTCGCCGTATTGCCCGACAGCCTGGCGTGCGCGGGCCAGGCCCAGCAGCAGCCTCGCGTCGATGCTCAGCCTCTGCTCCAGTTCCTTCTGCAGAGCGCGGTAAGCCTCACGGGCGGATTGCTTGACCGCGGCGAGCCGCTCGTCGCGCGTCATGGCTGATTCGTCGTTGTCCAGCTCCTGCGTGGTGTATTTCAGGTCCGCAAGGGCTGCGGAGTTCCACGAGGCCGGATCGATCTCGTACGACCGCAACGCCTGGCGGAACTGCTCCAGCAGCTTCTCGACGGCGTCCATGCGCGTCCCGGCCCGATCAATCGCCGCCATGCGCTTCGCGATGTCCGAGCGGATGGCCTGGATTCGCTTCTGCCTGCGGGCCTGGTCTTCCTTGAGCAACTGCTCGTACAACCGCAGGGCCCGCTGGGCGTTGCCCTCCGTCCCGCTCTGGACGAGCGCGTCAGCCAGCAGAGCCGTGATGTCGTACTTCTCCGTACCCCTCGCACCGCCGATCTGGGCCTGGTAGACCTGGTTGGCGAAGTCCAGATACGCCTTGCGGTATTGGGCGAGTTCGTCCGGCTTTTTGCCCTCCGCCACAAGCGTCTGAATGGTCCGCTGGAGATTCTCCACGACCACCCGCATCAGATCCTGGGCCTTCTCGTCGCCGTACTTGCCGCGAAAGCCGTTGAACAGGGTCAGTGCCTTGTCCACCCCGCCCTTGGCCAGCAGCTTGCGGATGAGGTATTCCTGGCTCTCCTGGAGAATCGCCGTGTCCGGCCAACGCGCCGCGAGCTTCTCGATCTTCGCCAGAGCGTCGGCCTGCATGTCGAGTATTTCATAGCCGATCAGTTCCGCCCGGAACTCCGCCGTCGACCCCCACTGCCCGAGGTCGGCCTTTCGGCCCTCGTCGTCGGCTTGGGCCCAGTTCTCTTGCGCCGCCATGCCGTACTCCAGCAGCTTCTTGCGAAGCTCCCGCGCCGCCGACAGCCTCGCCTGCTTCTGCTCGTCGGTCTCGGCGGGCATCTGGTCCAGCAGCTTCCAGCGAAGCTCCAGCCCGTAGAACTGCGCCTCGCGGTACCTCGGGTGGTCCTTGGGCACCCTGTCGTAGTGCGCAATGGCCTCGCGGGTCCACTTCCGCCAGGCCTCCAGGTCCTCAGCCGTGATCGCCAACTGCTCGCACTGCCCGGCCAGTTGCGCGTGGTACTGCGCCGACTGCGGATCATCGGGCCAGTGCTTCAGCAGCAGCCGAATCGACTCGACCAGTTGAAGCCGACGCTGCCGGGAGACCGGCTCGTTCTCCTCCATCTGCAGGAGGATGAGCTGCTCGGCGATTTTGACGGCGTTCAACGCCGCCTGCCGGGCGTGGACGTGTTCCGGGAACCGCTCGACCAACTCACGGAACCGTTCGGCGGCCTTGAAGTTGTCCAGCTCGTAGACGTAAATCACGCCGAGGTTCCACAGCGCATCGGGCACGGCGAGCTGGGCGGACTCGGCCTGGCTGGCGCGGATGGCCTCGAAGAGCTTTTTCGCCTTGGCGAAATACTCCTGGACAGCGGCGTTTTCCTCGGCAGACAACTGGTCCGGACTCCGCCCGCCGAACACCTGCCTGGCCTCGTTGAGTTCCAGTTCCGCCAACAAACCCACGATCACCGGGTCCATCGTCGTCAGATCGACGTTGCGCCCTTCGAGCTTGCGCTGGAACATCTTCGCCGCAGCCATGCGTATGCCCGTGTCGTCGCGGTACTTGTTGAGGAAGTCGACAAAGGCCTGCTGGCCCTTGCGATCGATCTCCGCCGCCTGAGCCTCTTGCCCGGCGGCGCGGAGAGCGTCGGCCCAGTTCTCGTAAAGGTAGTACGAGAGGATCAGCTTCTTGAAATCCACGCCCACCTGCGGATGCAACGAGGGCGTCTGCGTCGTGAACGTCTCGATCGCCTTCTCGGCTGCCTCGAGCGTCAGCCTGGCCTCGTCGGCCTGGCCGGCCCGGAGCTGGGCGGCGCCTTGCTCGGCCTGGGTGCGGGCGATCTCGAAGAGCACTTCCACGAGGATGGGGCTCTCAGCGCTGGCTCCGGCGGCCTTGGCCAGTACGTCCGCCGCCTGGGGAAATCGGCCCAGTTCGCGATAGCAGCGCCCCTGGAACAGGTACGCCGCGTCCTGCACGCCGTAGTCCGGGTTCTCCACGAAGGGCTTGAGGTCCTCCAGCGCCTTTTCCAGGAGGATCTCCCGCCGGCGGTTGGGCCGGGTCTTCTCCGGGTCCTCGGGGTCGGGCTCGGTTTTCGGCTCGGTCTCCGGATCCTCGGGCTCGGGCTCGGTTTTCGGCTCGACGGCGGCGGCGAAGTACCGCACCTTCGCGCCGTTGTACCGCACGCGGTTCTGGATGTCCTCCAGTTCCGGCACGAGGTAGACCATCGCCTCCTCCAGTGCCCGCACGAGGTAGACCATCGCCTCGGGGTTCCCGCTGGGATTGAACTCGAGCTGTTTCTCCAACGCCTTCTGGAGACCGGCCAGTTCCTTCGCGCCGTTCCCGGCCAGCTCGCGGAGGGTCTTGACGTCCTCCTCGCCGGCCAGCAGGAACGCCAGCCTGTCGATGTACGGCTGGGCACGCTGGAGAACCTGGACCTCGATGTACCGCACGCGGGCGCGGTAATAGTCGATCAACGCGGTCTCGGCGTCCTCGCTGTCGGGGGCGACCTCGCTAAGTTTCTGCTCCAGCGTCTGGGTACGCTTCTTGAGCAGTTCGGCAGCCCGAGCCAGGAGCTTGTCTTTCGCGGCGAGTTCCGTCGTCGCGGCGGCCTGGTTCAGCAGGGCGTCGACCATCAACCCTTCGTCGTCGGTTTCCCGGGCGAGGTACTCCAGCAGCGTACCCATGTGGAGGGTCTTGAGCGTCCGCCCGAGACGGTCCGCCCGCGCGCGGGTGTAGGGGTTCTTCGGCTGGGCCCAGACCGCCCCGGCCGACAGAGCCGCCACGATGCACCCGATCATCCATGTGTGTCCAACACGTCTCATACTCGCTCCTGAAAAACCAATCGCACATTGCGAATTGCAGATTGTCTCGGCAGGCCACGCGGGCCCGTCGACGGGGCCACAGAGACACCGAGGACTCAGAGAAAACAGACCAACCAAGATTTGTTCCGGCGTTCGCGCCTTCGCGGTTCAACCGAAGCCGCACATGCCGGTCGGCACGTGTTCCGTCAGCCCGCTCCGGCAAAACCGATGTTCTTGTACTTCGCCGCCACCGCCGCGTTAAAGGCCTCGACCACATATTTCCAGCGTACGTCCGCGCGGGGCTTGATGACCACGGGGATTTCGTCGGATTTCTGGAGTCGTTTGAGGACTTCGTGGAGTTCCCTCGGCTGGATGATCGTGGGCAGGTTGCTGACGTCATACTGGACCATGTCACGGGCGGCCCCGCGGGGTTCGAGGACGATGCGGATCGGCTTGAGCGGCGTATCGTCCGAGGCCGCCCCGCCCTTGCTCGGCAGCGAGCCGGGAATCTGCCCCTCGTCCTCGCGGAACGTGCTGGTCAGCAGGAAGTACAGCAGCAACTGAAACGTCACGTCGATCATCGGCGTCAGCGGAGGCTGTTGCTTGGTCGAACCCTGCTTGCGACGCTTCCGCGCCGGTTCGTAGTGGATCGTCTCGTCGCCCTGCGACTGTTGGGTTTTCTTTTGCGCCATCGGTTCGACTCCTGGTTACTGCGTTTCGCTCGGAGCTGCCACGATCGCCGTGATGCTCATCTTCTTGATCTTCGCGTCGGCGGCGGCACGCATGACCGGCTCCATCGAGCCGTAGGCAATGTCCTTGTCAGCACGGATTTCCACAAAGAATTCCTTGTAGCCCTTGGCCTTGGCCGATGCCTTGCGATTCTTCATCAGGTTCGAGAGCGTCTCGACATCGCCGACCTCGACCCGCGTGATGCCCACCTGGTAATACTCCGGCTGGCTGGCGAGGTAGGGGTCGCGCTGCTTGTCCTTGTCGCCGTAGCGGTTGACCACGTTGACGATGACCTTGTTGGGCATGTCCTGGACGTCTTCCTCAGCGGTGGCCTGGGAGTTGTAGGGCTTGTGGGTCTTGAGCTTGGCAAGCTCTTCGCTGGCGATCTGTGCGGTCAGAATAAAGAAAATGATCAACTGGAACGTCACGTCGATCATCGGCGTGAGGTTGACGTCGACCGCGTCGCCTTCTTGTCTGCGTCGTCGGGCCATCGCGTGCTCCTTGGCTTCAGGTCGTTACCGTTTGGAGGGCCTGAACGTGCTGATGAGTTCCTGGCTGGTCATGATGGCCTCGCTGGTCAGGGCGTCGATCCGGCTGCGGAGGATGGCGTAGACGCTCAGGGCCGGAATCGAGACCGCCAGACCCAGCAGGGTCGTCACCAGCGCCACGCCGATGTCGCCGGCCAACTTCGCCGGTTCCGGCGCCCCGGTCTGGACGATCGTGAAGAACGCGCCGATCATACCCCAGACGGTCCCCAGCAGCCCGAGCATCGGGCCGATGTTGCCGATCAGGTTCAGCCATTCGATCCGGCGCAGCATCTGGGTGGTGCGTTCCTCGGCGGCTTCTTCCATGGCGCGTTCCATCGCCGGGTACCCGTGCGGTGCCTCGGACAGGGCCGAGTGCACCATGTAGCTCAGGAAGTCCGGCTGCTGCTCGGTCATGTCGATGGCCTCGCGGTACTGCTTGGCCTCGAAGAGTTCCTCGATCTGCTGCTGGATCACCTCCGGGAGGATGTTGACCTTCCGCAGCTTCAGGAAGCTGTTGATCGCCAGAGCAACCGTCACGATGCTCAGCGCCCAGATGATGAACCCGATGGTCCCGCCGCCCAGCAGCAGAATTTTAAGGTAGTTGATGCTTTCGCCCTCGGCCGAGGCCTGGGCCAGTATGCCAAACTCAATCATTCAATTCTCCTTCGACCTGTGGAAACCCACCGCTCGCAAGCGGCTACGCGTTGTCGTCCCAAGCGGGCTCCGTCGCCCGCGTGCATCATTCGTTCGCTGCCCCGCCGGCGGCGCGAAGCCCGTCCAGGGCGTCGCGGGCCTTGGCGACCCAGGGGTTCTCGGCGTCCTCGCCGTAGGCGTTGACCAGGGCCGTCAGCGCGTGACCCGTGCCGTTCATGTCGCCCAGGGCCTTGTTGACCATCGCGGCGCGGTAGAGGGCCTCAATCGCCTCGGGATCCTGGCCGAACTCGGTGTAGACGTAAATAAAATTCAGCCCGGCCTGCTTGAGCAAGGTGTTGTCGTCCGCCTGCTTGGCCTTGGCCTGCTGGGCCCGTCCCAGCAGCAGCGCCATCGCGGGCTGGTCCTTTCGCCCGTAATCGGGGTAGTGGGTGAGGATGCTGTTGATCACGTCGTCCGTCTTGCCCGATTCCAGCAGTCTGTTGAGAATGGCGACCTTGCCCGCGCCGCCCCGGCTGGTGGTTCGGGCCGGGGCCGGCATCGCCGGTTGACCCGGCGCGGAGGGCCTTGCCGGGCTTGCATCGGCTCCCTTCTCCAGGGCCATGATCGCCTCGGCCGTCTTGGCCGCACCGTCGGCGTCACCGTTGGACTCCTGCAGGCGGAGTTTGAGTTCCAGAACGGCCCGGAGATAGGCGGCATGTTTCCGCGGTGCCTTGCTGAGCTGCAACTGCTTGGCCGAGAGCTTCACGACCGCCGACCGGTTGGCCCGCGGGCCCTTCAGGGCCGGCTGAATCGCCGATCGCATCGCCAGGGCCCCTTCCGACGACTGGCTGTCATCCACCATCGCCAGCCAGTCCGCAACGGCCTGGTCGGGCTGGCCCGATCGGGCCACGGCGAGGAATTTTCGGTCCCGGATGAGTTGCTTCTCCCAGGCGTAACGGGCGGCACGCAGAGCCTGGTCATAGGCCTTCAGGGCTGCGTCGAATTTCTTCCCCGCCAGGGCTTCTTCGGCCTGGGTCAGAGCTTTGTTCCGCGACGAGTCGATCCGCTGGACCTCCGCGAGCTTCCGATCGAAGGTCGCCCCGGTGCCGGCCTTGAACTTCAGCACGAAATTCGAATAGCCCGTCAGCGTCCCGGTGTAGGGGATGTTTCTGTAGGTGATCTGGTCCGCACCGGCCGATCCGGCCAACAGGCCCGCCAGACAGATCGCCAGCAGCAGAGAACGTGTCGTTTTCATCGGAGACCTCGGCTCAGCGTTGTTCGACAAAGGTGTATCGCCCGCCGTTCTGCTGGGCGATGCGCGTCATGACGTCGACGGCGTCGGGGGGTTTGTTGCCGTACAGGAACGTGTTGATGTAAACCTTCCGCTTGTCGGTGTTCATCCGCTGGATTGCGGCGAGAACTTTTTTGTTGTCCGGGAACACGCCGTCGGTCAGCAGATAGACCAGTTTGCCCTGCTTCTTGGCGCCCTTGAGAACCTGGAAGGCCCGCTCCAGGCCGGGGACGGGATCGGTCTGGCCCTCGGCGGTAACGGTCGAAAGGAATTTCGAGGCGTCCTTCTTGTTCCTGCGGTTGGCCTGGACGAGCCGCTTGGGCGGATTCTCGATGGGATTTTTGTCATCCGAAAACAGAATGATATGAAAATACTGCGAATCCCGCAGCAGCCCGATCGACCGCAGCATCTCCAGCCGAACCAGGTCGAACGTGTCGATCATCGACCCCGACCGGTCGATGACGTAGACGATGTTGTAGGCGTTGCCCCCCGAGCCGAAGAACGTGCTCTTGGGGCCTCCCCCGCTGGCAGTGGACATGCCCATCGCACTGGCGCCGCTGGCGGCCCCGCCCCCGCCGACGCCGATGATGTCCACGGGCTTTTTCGACTTGCCCGCGTCGGCACTGACGGTGGTCTTCTTCAAAAACGTCTTGCGCTTCGTGACTTTCGACTGGCTCTTGGTCTTCGTCTGGGTGGGGCTTTCCGTCATCCGCCCGCCGGGGTTCTCGCTGAGCACCGCGTCGGGGACGATGATTTCATCGGCGCTTTGGCCCTTGAAGACCACGAACACCATGAACATCATGATCAGGAACAGCCCGACGTGGAACAGCAGGCTGATGACCCAGGGCATCATGCCCGCAAAGACGGCCATCACCTTCTCCGCACCCTCGTGCTCTTCTTCCTCTTCGAGGATTTCGTCCTCAGCCTGCGGGTCGGGCTGCTCTTGGGGCTGCTCGTCCTCGGGAGGTTTCGGACGGGCCGGTTCGTTGCTCTCGTTCTTCGCCATGTCGTCTCATCTCCTGGCATGCAATCTGAGCGCGCGATGCCTCGCACTCAGCCAGACACACTCGGTCGGATACACATCCCGTTGGACGCCCGGAACGGATCAAGGTTCCCCATTTAAGCAACTTCGTGGCCTGTCGTCCAGAGGTAGCTTTTGTGAAACACGAGGGATTTCCGCGGGTATCGCATGGATCGTTCCCTCCCGACTGCGCCGACCGCCCCCGGTCGGGGAGCGAAATTCTGGTGCAATACGCCCCCGAAACGCGATATGCTACCGGAAGCACACGCCTTCGCGAGGGTGGCGGAATTGGCAGACGCGCCAGGTTTAGGTCCTGGTACCGAAAGGTGTGCAGGTTCGAATCCTGTCCCTCGCAGTCGTGCGGGAACCGTTCGAGGCAGCCTGCGTTGCCCGGCGAGTTCCGCACCAAACCGAAGAGCATCCAACCTCTCCGCGTCGGCCAACGGGAGCAACCTTACGCCGTCCCCGCCTCGCCCAGCGTCTCCACCAGCCGGATTTCCCGCAGACGGTCGCTCGTGAAATACCCCAGCAGCGCACCGGCCGAGCCGGCAAGGATCCAGTCGATCGGCAAGGCCCGGAACATCGGCTGGGCCAGCGATCCCGACAGCGCCCCCAGCCCGTATACCGCCACGCCCGTCAGCACAGGCAGGACCCATGCCACAACAACGCTGCGCATCGGCACGAAATGGCACGCCAGCATCACCCCCATGAACATCGCACCGGCCAGCGAAAACAACACCTGGTTCCGCAAGGTCGACTGCAGCAGCACGAACACCATCACCACCGCCCCGCCCCAGGCGATGACGAGGTGACTGAGCCCCTGCTGGAAACGCCTCCGCAACTGCCGTCGCTGCTCGGCCGACTCCGCCCTACGCCGGGCCGACAGCAACTCGCAGAACCACTGGCCCTCCAGGCCCAGCCGGGCCGTCCAGGCGGCCTCCGCCCCTGTCCGAAGCGCGTCCCCAGGATCGCTTCGATCCTGCAGCAATTCGAGCAGGTCCGGCGCCAGCCGGCTCTCCAGCCTCCGCCAGACCCCACCCGGTCGGATTCGTGCGACCACCGACCTCGCCGCCGAGCGCACGGCCGCTCCAGACAGCATCGCCACCAGCCACCCCGCGCCCAGCACGAACACCTCGCCGGCCAGCCGGCACGCCGTCCCCGCAGCCGAGGCCTCTGACGACCAGAGCAACGGCTCCAGCCGGGCGCTGCGCAACGCCAGCCCCCCGACACCCACCACCGCCGCCAGCAGCGAACCTTCCAGCCGGCTCGAAGGCGTCAACGCACCCGCCAACGCCGAAAACACCGCCAGCAACACCACCAGCAAAGCCAGCGAACCGATCCGCCCCGTCGCCAGAAACACCTGCGGCTCAAGCGGGTCGGGCGGCACGAACCACCACCACAACCCCCAGAACACCGCCGCCAGCAGACCCGCTCCCACCAGGACCACCTGGGCCTTCTCCAGAAGATGCGCTTGTTTGAGTTCCATAGACTCTCGACACCTCGCTCCGCAGCCGATACCATGGCTGTCGTTTCTTCGTCGCGCACATCCTAGCCTCAACCCCAGCAGAAGGCAACCCATGAGCACCGTCATCGACCGCATCACCGCCCGGGCCGAACAGGCCGACAAGCACATCCTCCTGCCCGAGCCGACCGACCCCCGCGTCATCCAGGCTGCCCGGCAGGTCATCGACCACCGCTACGCCCGCCTCACCCTGCTGGGCCCGGAAGCCGACATCCGCTCCACCGCCGAGCAGGCTGGGGCCGACCTTGACGGCATCGACCTGCTCGACCCCCTCGACGACACCGACCGCGAAAGGTACATCGACGCGATGTACGAGAAACGCAAGGCCAAGGGCATGACACGCGACGAAGCCGCCGACATGCTGAGCAATACCGTCTACCACGCCGCCTACATGGTCGGCGCGGGGCGGGCCGACGGCATGGTCGCAGGCAGCCTCTGCCCCACCGCCACCACCTGCCGGGCCGCCCTGTTCGGCGTCGGACTCGAAGAAGGCAACAAAACCCTATCCTCCTGCAGCATCATGGACACCGTCGTCCCCGAGTTCGGCGTCGACGGAGCGGTCATCTTCGCCGATACCGGCGTCCTGCCCGAACCCACCGTCGACCAGCTCGCCGACATCGGCATCCTCGCGGCCAAAAACTGCCGCGCCCTGCTGGACACCGAACCCTACGTCGCCATGCTCAGCTTCTCGACCAAGGGATCGGCCCACAGCCCCGCCGTCCAGAAGGTCATCGACGCCACCTCGCAGATTCAACACCGCAGGCCCGACCTGAACGTCGACGGGGAACTCCAGGTCGACGCCGCCATGGTCCCCGCCGTCGGTCAGAAAAAATCCCCCGGCTCCCCCGTCGCCGGCAAGGCCAACACCCTCGTCTTCCCGGACCTCTCCTGCGGAAACATCGCCTACAAACTCGTCGAACGCTTCGGCAACGCCACCGCGCTGGGCCCCCTGCTGATGGGCGCAGCCAAACCCGTCAACGACCTCTCCCGCGGATGCAGCGTCGAAGACATCGTCCTCGTCACCGCCATCACCGCCGTCCAGGCCCTGGCCTGATTGGCCCGAACGCCCGAAAGGAATCCATGGACCGACTCGAAAACGCCGATCCCGAAATCGCCGAACTCATCATCCGCGAGCACGACCGGCAGAACGATACCCTCGAACTCATCGCCTCGGAAAACCATGTCTCCATCCCCGTCCTCAAGGCCCTCGGGTCCGTCCTGACCGACAAGTACGCCGAGGGCTACCCGGGCAACCGTTGGTATTGCGGCTGCGGCCTGGTCGACCAGGTCGAACAGATCGCCATCGACCGCGCGAAGGAACTTTTCGGCGCCGACCACGCCAACGTCCAGCCCCACAGCGGCACGAGCGCGAACCTCGCGGTCTACCTCGCCGCCATCCCCGCCGGCGAGAAAATCATGGGCATGGACCTGGCCCACGGTGGGCACCTCTCGCACGGGCTGGAGATCAACATCTCCGGGAAGTTCTACGACTCGGCGTGCTACGGCGTCGAGGAAGAGACCGAACGGCTCGACATGGACCGCGTCCGCCAGGCCGTCCTCCGCGAAAAGCCCGACATCCTCGTCGCCGGGGCGTCGGCCTATCCGCGGAACATCGACTTCGCCGCCTTCGGCGAGATCGCCCGCGAGGCCTCCTGCCCGTTCCTCGCCGACATCGCCCACATCGCCGGGCTCGTCGCCGCCGACCTTCACCCCGACCCCGTCCCCCACGCGGACTTCGTGACCACCACCAACCACAAGACCCTCCGCGGACCGCGCGGCGGGATCATCCTCTGCAAAAGCGACTGGGCGAAGAAGATCGACCAGGCGATCTTCCCCGGCATCCAGGGCGGGCCGCTCATGCACTCCATCGCCGCCAAGGCCGTCGCCTTCAAGGAAGCCATGCAGCCCAGCTTCACCGAATACTGCCGGAAAGTCCTGCTCAACGCACGAACCTTCGCCGAAACCCTCGCCGAGAAAGGCTGGCGGATCGTCTCCGGCGGAACGGACAACCACCTGCTGCTCGTCGACCTCCGCAGCAAACTCCCCGACGTCACCGGCCACGACGCCGCGACCTGGCTCGACCGGGCGAAACTCATCTGCAACAAAAACGCCATCCCCTTCGACCCCCGACCGCCGAAACTCACCTCCGGGCTGCGCATCGGCACGCCCGCGATCACAACCCGCGGACTCGGGCCCGACGAGGTCCGCACCCTCGCCGACCTCATCGACCGCATCCTCACCTCCCTCGGCGACCAGGCCGAAATCGACCACGCCGCCGGCATCGTCAACGAACTGACCGACAAGCATCCCGTCCCGAACTACAACCTCTGAGCAAATGCCGAGTGCGAAATGTCAAATATCTAGTGAACCCTCACCGATCACTCCGCATTTGACATTCGCCATTTCCCATTGTCTCACCCCCGATTCCGTGGTACACCATCAAGAGGAAAGGGGCCGGCCATGCGAGAGATATACCGCATCCTGGACGCCAACTTCAACCGCGCCCGCGAAGCCCTGCGGGTCATCGAGGACTGCGGGCGATTCGCCCTCAACGACCCGGCCATCACCGCCATGGCCAAGCACTACCGCTCCGACCTCCGCGAGCTGCTTGACCAGTTGCCGCACGCGGATCTCGTCAACAGCCGGGACACCCCCGGCGACCTCGGGCGGGAGCTGACCAGCCCCACCGAACCGACCCGCGACGGACTCGAAGACGTCGCCACCGCCGCCTGCAAACGACTCACCGAAAGCCTCCGCACCATCGAGGAATACTGCAAGGTCGTCGCCCCCGCCCACGTCACCGCCGTCGAACGGATGCGTTACGACACCTACACCCTAGAGCAGCGTGTCAGCAGCCGATTCGTCGTCGCCGAGACCTTCGGCAAGGTCAAGCTCTACGTGCTGCTCTCGGCCGACCTCTGCAACGGCTCGCTCCGCGACGTCGCCCGCGCCGCCATCGCCGGCGGAGCAGAGGCCATCCAACTTCGCGAAAAGCACGCCCCCGACGCCGTCTTCCTCGCCCAGGCCGCCGAACTCCGGGAATTGACCGACGAAACCGCCCGGCTGCTCATCATCAACGACCGGCCGGACATCGCCGCCATCGTCGGTGCCGACGGCGTCCATCTCGGCCAGGGCGACCTGCCCATCGCCGAGACCCGCCGACTCCTCCGCCCCGGCGCGATCGTCGGCAAGAGCACCCACTCCCTCGCCCAGGCCAAACAGGCCGTCAACGAAGGTGCCGACTACGTCGGCATTGGCGCGATGTTCCCCACCGACACCAAGGACAGCCCACTCGTCGGCCCGGAAGTGCTCGCCGAACTCGCCGACGCCGTCCCCTGCCCCGTCGTGCCCATCGGCGGGATCAACGCCGAGAACGTCGGCCAGCTCGTCGCCGCCGGCGCGACCGCCGTCGCCGTCAGCACCGCCGTCTGCTCCGCCGACGCCCCCCAAGCCGCCGCAAAAGCCATCCGAGACCAACTACCCGAGTGAACCCCTCAAACCGGCCTACGACCCGTAGAGCCAAACAGACAAAGAGAACCCAGAGAGGAAGACGAAGTCTCTTCGTTTCCCCTGCGAACTCTGAGTTCTGCGGCCCGGTTCAGATTCCGCCGGCAACAGGTTGCTGGTCCTACGGCTGGGCGACGCGCCCCATGAACAGGATCGCGCCGGTCCTCTCGTGACGCAGCAGCACGAGGTACGGATGGTCAGCCCGAAACTCCACGGGAGCATCTTCGGGCATGGGGGCGCTGCGTAATTTCATCACCACAGCCGTCGCCGCCGCTGCTTCGGTGCTCTTCTCGTCGATCGCCACGAACGCCTTGTGGAACACCTGGCTGATGTAAAGATCGGGCGCACCCGTCATGCCGGAAAAGTCCGCCTTGCCGCCGGGGTCGAACGCCAGCGGCATGCCCAGTTCAGCCAGGGGCTTCTTGAACTCCACGCCGTAGTCCATTTTCACCTTCGGCAGCCCTTCAGACTGTTGCCAGTTCGCTTTTGCCTGTTGCCCACTTCCTACTGCCGACTGTTTTATGTTTTCTTTTTGCGTTTGGTCTTTTTCTTTCTGCTTTTCGCTTCGGTCAGT
>CAYMAP010000021.1:0-20470 GCA_964388425.1 uncultured Planctomycetaceae bacterium | reverse complement strand
GTCGGTTTCGTCGAAGGGGTAGAAGGCGGCGACCTGGCGGACCTCGTCGGCGTTCAGCGGGCGGTCGTAGCCTTGCAGTTCGAGGTAGCGGAAGGGCAGAACCTCGCCGATGTGGCGGGGCATGGGGATGGCTAACGGGCCGGCGTTGCGTTTGTCCGTCGGAATGCGGACGAGATAGCTGTGGTTGCCCGCGCGGAGTGTGAGGGGGATGGCCCGATAGCGTCGCGACCCGCCGGGGTCACGGTGGATGCGATTGGGACCATCGGGAACCTCACCGAGGCGGACGACGACCCGTTGCCCGGCCCGGCCGGTCAATCGAAGCCAGGGTCTGGCAAAGGCGGCCCGACCGAAGTCGACGAACCAGGTCCCGCCGCGCCGCCGCTTCATGCGAACGGGCGGGATGCGCTCGGTCGTCACCTGCTGGGGGCGGTCGGGATCGAAGGTCCACGCGGTCATGGCCGGTCCTGGACGGCCTGGGCCTGGAGGTCCATCAGCGCCTGGGCGTTGCGGACCATGATCTTCTCGCGGACGTCGTTGGGCAATTCGAGCTGGGAGAGACATTCCAGCAACTCTCCGCCGTACTGGTCTCGGCCGAAGACCAGACGATCGGCGTAGTGCGTCAGGAAGGCGGTGGCGTGTTCGGTGCTGCGTCGCAGGGCGCAGAGTCCGGACCCGGCCGAGAGGTCCGCCATGAGGTTGGGGTGGTTGTCGAAGAGTTCGTAGAGCCTGCCTTTGCCGGGGAATTCGCCGTCGGGATACATTTCCGGCGCAGTGTCGGCGTCGCAGGCTAGCTCCCGCCAGAACCCCGGCGCGTGTCCGATGAAGGTCGTCTGCGGGCAGGCGTCGAGGGCGCGGGCGAGGTTGTCGACCGTCCCGCCGTACCAGTGGGTCGCGTACCTTGCCTCCGGGCCTTCGGGGTTGGGCATGAAGGGGATGTCGATGTGGAAGGTCACCGGGCAGCCGAGCCGGCCGGCCATGCGGAAGAGGTTGATGCAGCGGGGGTCGTCGAGGAGGAGGCGGAACTTCCATTCCGCGCACAGCCGAACGCCGTGCATGTGGACGGCGGCCTCGAAAAGCTGCGGCGCGTTGGGCAGCCGGGGGTCGGGGCAGTAGCCGATCACGCCGAGGCGGTCGGGGAAGGCATCCCGCCCGCGGAGGATGTCGGCCAAGACGATCCCCCGGTGCGTGCCGTCCGCGCGGATGTGCTCGGGGTTCAGGGCGTGGTGGAACTGCGGGGTATCCTGGTCGGGGGGGATTTCCCACGTCATGATCCATGCGGTGTCGATGCCGTGTTCGTCCATGTCCCGGATCAGGCCGGCCGCGTCTCGCCTGTGCCAGTAGACATGCTGGTGTGCGTCCACGATCATGGCAGCTCCTTACTGTGGGGGTGTAGGTGGGCATTGATCGTCGGCAGCCCCGCCCGCCCGTGTCACGGATGCCTGGGATGCGATCACGTCAGGTAGGCTCGTTCGACTTTTTCGAGGATGGCGAGGACGTCGTCAAGCTCCTGGGGGCCGTAGCCTTCGTGAAACTGGATGCGAAAGTGGGAGGCTTCGGTGTCGGCTGCGTTGGGCAGGTCCCAGGCGAGGGGGTAGTCGCGGTCGGCGAGGCTCCAGGGCAGGTCGCTGTTGGGGCCGAAGACGTTCCGCTCGCGATGCCAGGCCATCTGTGTCGGGACGTGCCAGTACCCGCCGGGGTCGAGCCCCTCGGCCGCGAGGGCCTTGAGGAGCTGGCCGCGGTCGCAGGAGAGTTTTTCGAAGTCAATGCTGAAAAAGAGGAACCAGAAAGCGCTTTCGACACCGGAGGGTTCTTCCTGGGCGCCGATGGCCTGGAGGGACTGTTTGCAGCGGTCGGCCAGAGCGCGTGCGAAGTCGCGTCGCTTTTTCAGCGCGTCGGGCAGCTTGCGTAGCTGGGCCCGGCCGACGGCGGCGTGGAGTTCGTCCATGTTGCAGTTGATGCTGCCCGCGACGTTTTTCCCCCCGGCGTCGACGTTGAAGGGTTTGCCTCGGTCGGCCCATCGGCGGACCTTCCAGTAGCGGTCCTCGTCGGTGGTGAAGACGATCCCGCCCTGCCCGCCGACGGCGTGGTGCTTACCGAACATCAGCGAGAAGGCGCTGACGTCGCCGAAGGTGCCGACGTGCCGGTCCTGGAAGGTGGCTCCGTGGGCCTGGGCGCAGTCCTCGACGAGAGGGAGGTTCTTTTCACGGGCGAGGTCGCAGAGGGCGGGCATGTCGCAGGGCATGCCCGCGATGTGGGCGACGACGATCGCCGAGGTTCGTTCGGAGATGCGTTCGGCGACCTGGTCGGGACCGGTGTTGTAGCTGCCCGGCGCGGTGTCGGCGGGAACGGGGATGCAGTTGCACAGGGCGGCGGGCATGACCCCGCCGGGGTCGGAGATCGGCGGGACGATCACCTCGCTGCCAGGGGGCAGTTCCAGGGACCGCAGGGCGACCCAGACGGCGTTCGTGCCGCTGTTGACGCCGTCGGCGAAGCCCCCGCCGAGGAAGTCGGAGAACTCGTTGCAGTAGGCTTCTTCCTCGGCTTTCTGGTAGCCGAGTACGTCGCTGCCGGTCTGCATGGCGCGGTCGAAGAGGTTGCAGACGGCCTGCTTTTCCTCCTCGCCGAAAAGCCTGCGCAGCGGCCAGGGGTCGCTGCGAACCGCCTGTCCGCCGTTGAGGGCCAGTTCCGAGGGATCGGTGGTGGTCATGGAATGCTCCGTATTAACGGTAATCTCAAAGACCCTCGTCAGTATACCGTCGGAGCGGAAAAAAACAACCCTTCCTCGCGAAAACCGGGGTTGAGTTCTTGAGGTTCTCGACGAGGAGGGGACCGCGGCACCGGCATCGTGCCGGTGCGTTGCAGGGCCATCCTAACCCTGCGTCACCGGCCCGCTGGGCGGGCATGATGCCCGTCAAACGCATGGCCGAGACGGCCATGCCACGTCTTCATACAGGCTCTCAGCGGCCGGCCATACCGGGGGGAGGCCAGTTGCTGCTGAGGACCCAGGGCGCGACGTAGGCGGCGACGAATCCGGGGCGGGTGGCGGCGTCGTGGGCCCCGCCGCCGGAGGTCGCGGTCATGCTGCGGGTCAGGCGGACTTGGTAGAGTTTTCCGAAGCGCCGGGAAAAGCCGTTGAGTCCCGCCGATCCTCCGCGTCCGCCGTCGACGTTGCCCATGATGGTCGTCCCGACGCCCAGGAGTCCGACGTCCTCGGGGTTGAAGAAGCTCACGAGTCCCAGCCGGCAGTTATGGAGGGCTTTTTTCAGGTCGTAGTCGCCGGAGATGCTCGCCGAGAGTAGCACCAGTCCGTCGATCTGCCTGCCTTCGGAGAGAGCCTCGGCTGCGAAGACGGCCACCCCCCCGCCCCCGCTGTGCCCGACGAGGAAGACCGGTCGGCCGGGATGGTTGTCCTGGTATTGCTCGATCATTTTGGCGATGTTGGCACCGGCGATGCGGTTGCCAATGACGTTGGTCTGGTTGACCACCAGCCCGATGCCGGGCAAGGGCGCGCCCCAGTTGTAGATGGGCATGGCCCGGAAGCACCCGGCCGAGGCCAGTCCGCGTCGGATGTTGTGGTTGTATTCGCTCTCGCCCTCGATGCCGGGCAGGATAATCACCAGTCCGCGGTCTTTCCGGACAGGAGTGAGGAAGTGGCTGTTGGATTGCGTCGGTTCACAGCCGACGGCAGCCAGCAGGCTCAGCAGTACGATCAGGGGGATGGCTCGTCGCATGGGTGGCTCTCTTGCGCGGGATGGTCCTCATTGGGCGGGTCTGGCGGATATGCCCCAGCCGGCGGCCGATGCCCAGCCTGGGGTGCGAATACTCCATGGTACATTGCCGGCAGGAAGAGGTCCAGCGAAAACCCTGCTTCCTGCGAGGCCACCCCCACAGGTCCGACCGCACCAAACGGTTCGCACGCCAGCGATCCCCCGGAGAGAAGTCCCGAAGCGTGGTTTGCACGGAATCGTTCGTTTCCAGACGCCTCCCTTCAGAACTGCCAAGAACACGCTGGGAGGACCGCTTTGGGGATGTAATTCCATTCTTTGACGCCTCCCTCAGAAGCGTCGTTTCACGCGGCGGAGCGGAGTGAGTCGGCGGGGCGGTCGCGGGGGAATGTTCGGTGGTAATGCGTAAAAGATGATTTTCGCCGCGTATCGGCGTCGGGTGGCGGAGTCGAAGGAACGCAAACCAGCCAATCGGCGCGAAAACGCCTCCGCGAAGGCGGCAAAGTCGCGGATTCCGCGTTTTTTCAACGACGCCAGCGCACGGAAAATGTTGTGTTATTCCCCGTGCTGGGTCTGTTTGCTGGCGGGGAGGATTTCGGTGATGCGCACGCCGAGCTGGTCGCTGGCGACGACGAGCTGGCCTGCGGCGAAGCGGATGCCCTTGAGGTAAAGGTCGAGCGGTTCGCCCGCCATCTTGTCCAGCGCAACGACGGTCCCGGGGGTGAGTTTGAGCAGGTCGCGGACCTCGAGCTGGACCTCCCCGAGGCGGACCTCGATGGGCATGGTGGTGTCCAGGAGGATGTCGATCTGCCCGCCGGCGGCTTTGGCCAGGCCCTCAGCGGCGGGGGGCAGTTCGGCGGACTGGACTTCCGTGCCGTCGGCCTGGGGGTCTTCCGTTGCGGTGGCAGCCTGTTCTCCGGCCGGTGCCTGTTCGTTCTGTGGGTCTTTTTCTTCGTCAGCCATGATACTTCCCTTCGGGCCCGGGGCCCGTTCAGTCATCCTGTTTGTAGTCGAGTATCTGCAATGCGTATCGCCCCTGGTACTGGACGGGCAGTCCGACCATGATTTCTTTACCGGAGACGATCATGTCGATCGGTTCCCCGACGCGCGTGCCCAGAAGCAGAACGTCGCCGGGTTCGAAGGCGGCGGCGTCGCGAAGGGTGACCTCGGCTGAATCCAGGCGGACGCGAATATTCATCGGTACGCGCTCGACGTGGTGGAGCATCCTGCGATAGGCCTCTTCGGAGTCGATGTCCGGCGGGGGAACGTGTCCGGCGACCGGTTCGAGCTGGTTGAGCAGCAGCACGATGTCAAACCGCACGCCTTCGAGGCTTTCAGAGACGAAGGCCAGCCGGCAACATTCGATGATTTTCTTTTCCTCGCTGAGGTCGACGACATCGCGCGAGATTTTGCCCGGGTGGCTCAGCCCGGGGCCCTGAAATTCCTGACCGGCATGGTTGAAGCCCTCGACGACCTGGTTGCAAATGTCCAGCAGCAGGTCGGTTTCGAGTCCCGAGAGGGTCCGTTCGAGGTTGAGTTTCTCGTCGATCATTCCGCCGAGCATTTTCGTAACCCACTTGATGCCCGAGGCGACGGGAACGATCAGTGTTCCGACCAGTCGATCCTGGACCTGCAGGGGGAGGTAGTAGCAGGAGCCCAGGTCCGGCCCGCGTCCGGCGTATTCTTGCTGGAGGTCCAGGAGGGTGACGGGGAAGGGCCCGCGCAACTGGGCCGAGAGCATCCCGGTCAGCCTGCGGGTCGTGATTTCGGCGAAATCTCCCAGTCGTTCCCGCTGGGGCGGAGTGAACCGGTGGGGGCGGTAGACGTCGTAGTCCTCGGCCTCGTTGCCGGGGCGGAGGTGGGGTGACTGTCCCGGGCGGGCCGCGGCCAGCAGGGCCCGGAGGGCTTCGTCGTCGAGTTTGTGATGGCGTTCAACCATAAGATTATTTCACGAAGAAGTCATCGAAGAGCACGTGGTGGATTCGCTGTCGCTGGTCCGGCCAGAGCTGATCGTTCAAGGATTCGCGGATTTCCCGCTGGATTCGGGTGATATTCTTTCGGCCCGAGACGTCCTCGAGCTTGAGGTCGCCGAGATAGGCCATGAGCCAGTTTTTCAGGACAACTTTTTTCTTTTCAATGAGGCCGAAGGCTTCGGCCTGGTCGTCGGGACTGACGGCCAGGAGGACCTTGCAGTTGAGGTAGCGGTTGACGCGCGGGACGTTGAGGTTGACGGTCAGGGCGTCGAATGCAAAATACTCGAAGTCATCCTGGATGGCTTCGGGAGACTTCGAGACGGGCGATCCGCTGCCGGCCGGTCCGGCGTCGGCGACTTCGGGGGGGGCGTCTTCGGGGGGGGGCTCCGGCGCGGAGTCGCCACCGAGGAACATGTTCGCCGCCACGCCCCCGCCGGTGCTGAGGATCACGACGGCCAGGCACATCCCGACGAAGACCATCAGGTCTTTCTTTCCGCCGCCGGCGTCCTTTTTCTTCTTGCCGTCCTGTTTGCCCTTGTCCTTGGCTTCGGCGGCGTCGGCGTTCTGTTTGGTTTCTTCATCTGCCATGGTGTTCTCCCATCACGACCACGCCGATACGCGTCCCGTCGGGAAATCGCCCGAAACGCCGTCCGGCGCCCCAGGCGTAGACCGTCCAGGGTTGGCCTGATCGGACCAGCAGACGTCGGAGATACGCTTCGACGACTTCGGCCCGGCGGGTCGAGAGGATATAGCTCTGCATGTCGTTTTGCCTGTCCGGTGCAAGCCCGACGAGGTAGATCGAGCTGCTCCCGGGGTGTACGTTGCCCTGCAAGTCTACCGCCAGTCGGGCCAGGTACTGCTGATCCGACGGACGTAGGTTCGCCGAATCCGGCGCGAATCGCAGCGGGGTCGCGGTGACCTGCAAAGGCGTCTGTCGGAGATCCAGGGAGTTGGCATCCATCTTGTCCCGGATTTCCTGGAAGATACGCTGGAGGCGCTCTTCCTCTTCATCAATCGGATCGACATCCAGTCGACTTTCGGGATCCGGTTTGGGGGCGTGCTTGCGGACGAACCAGTCCCGGCGGATACGGTTCTGTTTGCCCTTGTCCCAGACCGGCAGGCCGAAGGATTCGATCGCCCGTTTGAAAGACCCCTGGCCTTCGTAGAACTTCTCGGGGTCCGGCTCGTGGGCGAAGGATTGCAGCAGGACGAAAAAGGCCAGCAGCAGCGTGATCATGTCCGTGAAGGACACGACCCACAGCGGGATGTCCTCGGGGGATTCTTCAGCTTTTTCTTTCCGGCTCATCGGTTCTCGATCTGCACGTTCATGAGGGTGATGGTCAGGATGTCGCGGCCGGGGAATTTCGCCCGAGCCGAGGGTGCGACTGCGGACAGGCTAAGTCGGCTCCGGGCGATGCCCTCGACCGTCACGAGCTGGCGGAGGACGGACCAGCTCCGCTGGAGGCCGAGTCGTCGATTTCCCATTCCGCTCTCCACCCCGATGACCACCCGGCAGTCCATCCGTCGAAGCAGGTCTCCCAGCAGTCGGAGATACTCCTTGCCGGATTCCGACAGGGCGGCCCCCTGGCCCCAGAAGAACGGCTTGCCGGGCAGGGTGATGACGGTGCGGTCTTGGTAAATACTGATATCGAGTTCCTCGACCGGATCGATCGGGGGCTGTTCGGTCTGGGGGTTATCGGTCTGGATGCGCGGGCCCTGGCGGTTTTCGTTGGGCCTCTTGCTTTCGATGAGGGAGTCCTTGGGATATTCCGGCGTGGGCTCGAACCAGTCGTGGCTCATCGAGCGGAAGGCGCCGGCGAGGGTCTCGAACTTGATTTCCTCGAAGCTGGAGAAGGTCAGCAGCAGTACGAAGAAGCACAGCAGCAGGGTCATGCAGTCGCTGAAGGTGATCATCCAGCCCATGCCGGGCGGGGCGTCGGATTGTTTTTTCTTCCGGGCCATGCGTCAGATCTTGGGTTTGACGTTGTAGCGTTGGTTGGTGGACAGGAAGGTTTGCATGCGGTCCTTGACGGCGGTGGGGGCTTCGCCGGCGGCGATGCCGATGATGCCCTCGACGATCATCTCGCGGATGAGGGATTCTTTCTTGCTCTTGACGCCAAGCTTGCCGGCCAGGGGAATGAAGACCAGGTTCGCCAGCAGCGCGCCGTAAAACGTCGTGATCAGGGCCGTCGCCATCCCCACGCCGATCCCGGAGGGGTCCTCGAGGGTTCCGAGCATCTGTACCAGCCCGATGAGGGTCCCGATCATCCCGAAGGCCGGGGCGCTGGAGGCCATGAAGTCCAGCAGTTTCTTGCCCTCGGCGTGACGCTCGGCGAGGTTGTCGATTTCCCGGTAGAGCTGTTTTTCGATCTGGTCTTCCCCCTGCCCGTCGACGACCATGCGGAGGCCCTTGACGAAGAACTTGTCACCGGCGTTGGAAATTTGCTTTTCCAGCGCCAGCGACCCGTCGCGGCGATTGATGGCGGAGTAATCGACCATTTTCTGGATGACGTCCTGGGTTTCGGGGATCTTGCAGAGGATGGTTTTCTTGATGACGGTGAAGATTTTCATGACCTGGGGCAGGGAGAAGTGGATCAGCGTCGCCGAGAGCATCCCCCCGACGGTAATCATCAGGGAAGGGATGTTCAGGAACATCGCCGGGTTTCCGCCGGCGACGACGGAGATGATGATGCAGGCGAAACCCGCACAGATGCCGATGATCGTTGCCAGATCCATGATCCGTGTACTCCTTGCCGGTCGGTTCGGGGCCGGCGTGGGTCGCGTGTATTACCGGGGCTGTTCCCTCAGTACGGTCAGTTGTTTTCGGATGATTTCCACGGCGGGGGTCATGTCGCGCATTTCGTCGAGAATCGCGGCACGGGCCTTTTCGTTCATGGAACGGAAGATTTTCGTCGCGGCCAGTTCCTGGTCGACCTTGAACATCTCCAGCAGCAGCCGGGCGCCCTGGGCGGGGTCCATTTTCTCCCACATCTTCGCCGCGGATTCGATGTTGGCCTGCTCCTGGGCGCGGATCATGGCCCGGCCCTTGAGGAGTTCGGCTCGGGCTTCGCGCAGGGGCTTGAGGGAGGCGACCATTTCCATGTGCACGCTCTTGAGCTGGTCGGCCTGTTTGCGGAGCTGGTGGGAGGCTTCCTCGAGCCTCTGCTCGCGCTCATCGAGGTCACGTTCCCGCCGGTCGAGTTCGCGCATTTTCGTCCGCAGTTCGCGGATGAGGTCGTCGAGCTGTTGCTCGCGGGGCTTGAGCCGGGCACCCTGGGCTGAGGCGAGATCATTGAGCACCGCGTCTTCGGGGTCCGGCATCGAGCCGAACTCGGCGACGTCGGTCGACTCGGGACCCGGCGGTTTCGGCAGGAGCTTCCCGGAGAGGAAGAACGACGCCCCGAAGCTCGCAAGCCCCAGGCCGGCCAGGATGATGATTCGTTTTTTGCCCTTCATGACATGCTCCCAAGGCTATCCCTGCTGCCCGATCAGTCGGGCCTGGCAGCGTCGCGCGAAGCCGGCCTGGAACGTCTCGTCCAGCCGGTCCTGTTCTTTCTTCTGCAGCAGCCGATCGTAATCCTGTCGGGCTGCGGTGCGTTGTTTGTCGAGTGTCTGTCGCTTGGCTACGAGTTTGCCCAGCGCTTCGGTCTTTTCCTGTCTCTGCCGGTCCAGGTCGCGGACCTGGTGTTCGAGCTGTTCGATGGCGAGTTGTTCGGCGTGGCAGCTCTGCATGACGACGTCCTGGAGGCAGAGGCGTTCGGAGAGGCTGCGTCCGGCCAGATCGTTCAGCAGCAGCTTGAGCATCCGCAGGCGTCGCTGGATGTCCTGCTGGAGCTGTCCGATCCGGCGGGACAGTTCCAGCAGTTCGGCCTTGGCGGCCAGCTCCCGCTTTTCGGTCACGTCCAGGAGCCTCTGTAATGACCATCGGAACGGCATTAGGAATTCTTCCTTTCAGTTTGCCCCGCCGGGTTCTGCCCGGTCGGGGGCGCGGTTGCGGGGGGTGCGGAATCGTTCTGGAAAAAGTCCCACGGTCGGGTCAGCTCCTCCAGCCGACGGACCGTTTCGTCCAGGCTGAGGGTCTCTTCGTCCGTACCCTGTCGCAGGAACGCACGGACGGTTTCGATCTGCTGGACGGCGACGTCGATCCGGCGGTTGCTGCCCGGAACGTATGCGCCGATGTTGATGAGATCCTCGGCGTCGGCGAAGGTCGAGAGGATGGCTTTGAGTTTCCTCGACGCGAGTTGATGTTCGGGGGTGGTGACGGCGTTCATGAGTCGGCTGACGCTGGAAAGGACGTTGACGGGGGGGTAGTGGCCCTGTTCGGCGAGTTTGCGGTCGAGGACGACGTGCCCGTCGAGCAGGCTGCGGACGCTGTCGGCGACGGGGTCGGACAAGTCGTCGCCGTCGACCAGGACGGTGATGATGCCCGTAATACTGCCCCGCTCGGAGCATCCCAGGCGTTCGGTGATCTTCGGGAGGATGCTGAAGACGCTGGGGGTGTAGCCCTTGGTGGTCGGGGGTTCGCCCGCGGCCAGTCCGATCTCGCGCTGGGCGTGGGCCAGTCGCGTCAGGGAGTCCATCATCAGCAGGACGTCCTGGCCCCGGTCGCGGAAGTATTCGGCGATGGTGATGGCCAGGAAAGCGATTTTGACGCGCTGGATGGGGCTGGTGTCGCTGGTGGCGACGCAGACGACGCTGCGGGCCAGCCCTTCCGGGCCGAGGTTTTCTTCGATGAACTCGCGGACCTCGCGTCCGCGTTCGCCCACCAGGGCCAGTACGTTCACATCAGCGGCGGTGGTGCGGGCGACCTCGCCCAGCAGCGTGCTTTTGCCCACCCCGCTGCCGGCGAAGATGCCCATTCGCTGGCCCTTCCCGCAGGTGACGGCGGCGTCCATGGAGCGGATGCCCAAGCTGAGCGGTTCGGTGATCCGCTGCCGGCTCAGCGGAGGCGGGGCGTCGTTTTCGAGGGTTCGGCTCTCGCCGGCGGGCAGCGGCCCCCGGTTGTCGATGGGTCGGCCCAGTCCGTCGAGGATTCGCCCGAGGAGCCCTTCGGAACAGGCGACGGTGCGGGGGGTCCGGCGGGCGACGACCGGTGCGTTGGGCCAGACGCCCTCGATCGTTTCCAGGGGCATGAGGACGCGGTGGTGGTCGTGGAAGGCGATGACCTCGGCCGGGACGCCGCGACCGTCGGGCAGAAGAATGTCGCAGAGTTCGCCCAGTCCGACGGGCGGGCCTTGGCTTTCGACGGTCGTGCCGGTGACGCGGACGACCTGGCCCCGGCAGGGCATGAGGCTGAGCCGATCCAGTTTCCGTCGGGCTGTATCGAGGGTCAACGGCATCTCAGGCATCGTCCTTCAGTTGTTTTTCGATGGTGTCGAGGGCTTCGTCGGGGTCGTGCTCGACCGAGCCGACCTCGCTTTCGACGAGGCAGTGCCCGGGAGCGATCTGCGGGTCGGCGACCAGGCGGAGCATGTCGTCCTCATCCGATATCGACTGGCTGGCCCGCTGGAAATCGGCGGGGTGGAGGTGGACGACTTTCGCGCCCGCGTGAGGCAGTTGCTTGACGGCCTGGCGGACCACGGCTTCGATGTCGTGCCGGGCTGCGTCGATCTCGGCGTGGACGATCCGGCGGGCGATCTGCAACGCCAGGTCCAGGGCGGCGGCTTCCATTTCCGCCGTCAGTTGCCGCTTCGAGGCCTCCAGTTCCGCCGCCGCCGAACGCAATGCGTGGGCGGCCTGCTGGACGGTGGCCCGCTCGGCGGCGAGCTGTTGGTCGGCCTGCAGACGCACCTCGGCGATCTGCCGCTCGCAGTCGGCCTGGATTTCGGCAACCCGCTCCTGCGCGCGGTCGTCCAGGGGTTTGTCCAACTGGCCGCCGAGCACGTCGACGCAGCGAATGGGCAGGGGCAGATGTATCGTCACGGGTTGCATCGGTCAGTCCACCTCGAAATCCAGCATGCCGGCTTCGTTGAGTTCGCGCAGATCGGTGAGGACCAACTCGCGGGCTTCGTCGATCTCCTTCTGCTTGGGGTTGCTCAGCAGGAGGGATTCTTCGTAGACCATGTTTCGGCCGGTCTCGGACATGTTCTGCTTGATCTTGTCGGAGGTCCGCTGGTCGACGTTTGCCATCGCCAGGGCCAGTTTTCGCGGGTCGGCGGAACGCAGGGCCTCCTGCAGAGCCCGGGCCTCGATGATCGGGATGTCTTCCCACATGACCATCATCTTCATGACCAGGTCACCGGTCTCGGCGTCCTGCTCGCGGATCTGCGCGGTCATCTGGTCGCGGGTGTCCTTCTCGAGTCCGCGGAGCAGGACGGAGACCTTGCGGATCTGCATTTCGCGGGCGTTGCCCTCGCTGGCCCCGCCCTTCATGCGAATGTCCGCCAGCCGATCCTTGATGACCTTCGCGATGCGGACCTTGGCAGCGGGGGAGACGTTCGTCGCACCGGCCATGCCGCGGATGACCTCGTTGCTGACGTCCTCTTCCAGAAGCCCGAGCAGTTCGCCGGCATATTTGGCGGGAAGCTCGGCCAGCACGACGCTGATGACCTGGGGCGGCTCGCCTTCCAGTGCGGCGGCGAGTTCGTAGATGTTCACCGAGCGGATGTCGGCGAAGGGGTCGCGAAAATCCAGCCGATGCTTGACTTCCTCAAACGCATGATCGGACTTTTCCGGGCCCATGGCGTTGTCGAGCATCTGCTTGACGAAGCCCAGCCCCCAGTCGTTGTCCGTCCCATCGACGAGCGTGGAGAATTCCTCGATGACGTCGTGCGTCGTTTCCTCGTCGGTTTCCCGGGTGGCGTTGAGATAGGCCATCTCGGTGGCGATTTCGGTGGCCGTCTCCGGCTTGACCACGCTGAGCAATTCCGATGCGTTCGAGGGATCGAGACACATCAGCAGCATCGCCGCCTTTTTCGCGCCGCTTACAGCCATCGCTTGCTCTCCACGCTGCCCTGGGGGCTGAGATGTCGATGATCTTTCGGGGTCGTCATGGTGTTATTTCCCACCTCCGCTCTCCACCCAGGAGAGGAAGAGTTGTTTGACCTGGTCGGGGTCGGACTGCAGTGCGGTGGTGATCTTCTGCCTCAGGACGCGGTCTTCGCCTTTGAGCTGGCGGGCGGAGGCGCGTTTCTTGGGGTCGGCTCCTCCTCCGCCTTCCCCGCCAGCCTGTCCTTCGCCGACCGCACCGGTCTGGACCTTGGGCTTCTTGCCCCTGACCATCCGCAGCGCCACCAGCATCGCCAGGGCCACCACGCCCAGCGAGAAGTCCTTGGAGTATTGCAGGACCGACCCGAGGATCTTCATCAGCCCCAGCCCGCCGGGTTCGTCGACCATCGTCTGCGAAGCCACCTGCCGGAAGGGTGTGACCACGACCTTGATCGAGTCGTTGTTTTTCAGGCCGACCGCCTTGCCGACGGCGTCCTCGATCTCCTTGACCGTCAGCGTATTGCTCGGAGCGTTCCCCCCGGCCGGGGGGGGGGCTTCCTCCCCCGGCCCGCCTTCGGGGGTCAGGGCGGAGGAGTTGACGAAGACGGCCACGGCGATCTTGTCGATCTTGCCCGGCCGATCGACCCGCTGCTCGACGGTGCTGGACGTGTCGTATTCGATCTCTTCGGTCTGGTCCTTCCGCGATCCGCTGGGGGCGTTGTTTCCCCGCCCGGTCGTCGTGCCTTTCTCCTCCTTTTTCTTCGTGAGGGACTTGGCCTCGACACGGTTCTTGGGATCCAGCGTGCGGGTGGTCCGCTGGATGCTCGCGGTGGACAGGGACGCGTCGACGGTCACCGACGCCTGGTTCGGACCGAGGACCATTTCAAGCTGGTTTTCCGCTTTTTCGGCGAGATACTGCTCGATTTTCATCTTCTGCTCGAACAGCGTGCCGGTCATGTGCATCACGTCGTCCTGCTTTCGGCCGGACTCGAGCTGCCCGTTGACCACGACGACCACGTTGTTGGCGGTGACGCCCTTGACCGCGCCGGCGACGAGGCTGGTGATCGCCGAGACGCCGGCCGGCTGCATCGGCCCGCCGCCCCGGGTCTTGATGACCACCGTCGCCGAGGCCTCCTTGTTGCCCCGCGTGAAGATGCTCCGCTCCTCGTTGACCACATGCACCCGCGCCGAATGCACGTCCTTGATGAGCTTGATGGTCTTGACGAGTTCACCCTCGATGGCGCGGATGTACTGGATGCGCTCCTTGAACGGGCTCATGCCCAGTTCCCCGTTGTCGAGAATCTGGTAGCCTTCGCTTCCCCCGGTGGGCAGGCCCTCGGAAACCATCTTCAACCGGAGTTCGTAGACCTTCTCGACCGGGACGTAGACGCTTGTCCCGCCGCTGCGCAGCTCGTGGGGGACGTTCTCGTCGCGGAGTTTCTCGGCGATCTTCGCGGCGTCTTCCTGGGCGAGGTTGCCATACAGCAGGGCGTAGTTCGGCCGGGAAGACCAGTACAGCAGCGGGATCGTCACGCCGATAAACGCCACCACGATCCCCGCCAGCGTCAGCTTGTGGGTGAGGCTCGCCTGCTGCCAGACCTGCCTGAGATTGTTCAACACGTTTGACATCGTCGTGTCCTGCTTTCACGTGGGTCGCGGGGATGCCTCAGATCTGCATCCGCATGGTTTCCTTGTAGGCGTCGATCATCTTGTTCCGCACGCCGATGAGCAGCTTGAAGCTCATGTCGGCCTTGGCCAGTTCGTTGACGACCGGCAGGGAGTCGGTGGTCTTGCCGGCCACGTAGTCCTGGATGGCCTGGGCGGCGGCTTTCTGGCGCGCGTCGGTGGAGTTCACCGCAGCCTTGAGCACGTCGCCGAACCCCTTGGGGGCCTGGTCCTTCTGCGGGGCGGTCGGCTGGAGGGCGGGCATGGCCCCGCCGATGCCTTGGATGGATGAAATACCGGCCATGGGTCAGTTCTCCTCAGCGAAGCAGTTCGAGTGTGGTGTCGGTCATATCCTGGTATCGTTTCAATACGGCCGCCGACGCCTGGTAAGCGCGGGTCGCGACGACCATGTGCATCATTTCTTCCGGCACGGAGACGTTGGGCATGGTCACGTATCCGTTGGCGTCGGCGTGGGGGTGTCCGACGCTCAGGACTTTCTTGAAGTCCGTTTTCATATCCGCCTGGACGCCTTCGATGTCCACGCCGGTGAGGGTCTCCTCGCTGGTGGTCAGGCCCACGTCCTTTCGGCGGTAGGGCTTGCCCGTGCCGTTGACGTCCGTGGTCTGGGCGTTGGCGATGTTGTTGGAAATCACCTGCATGCGTGTCGACTGGGCACGCAGGCCGGAGACGGCAATGTCGACTGGGCTGATGTTCAGTTCCATCGGTGCGCTCCTTTAGACCTGGCTCTGCATGGCCATTTCCATCTGCTTGTAGAGCTTGTTGAGAATCCGCAGTGAGGTTTTGTGCCGCGAGGCGCTCTTGAGCAGCTCGCCGACTTCCAGGTCGAGGTTGACGTCGTTGCCGTTGGCCTTGACGGGGGTGTTCATGGGCTTGCGGAGCGTGCCGGTCAGTTCCTGGCATTCCTGTTTCGTCAGGCCGGTCGGGCTGTCCAGGGCGTTGGCCAGGACGTCCTCGAACTCCACGTCGTTCCGCCGAAAGCCCGGCGTGTCGACGTTGGCGAGGTTGTTGGCGACGACTTTCTGCCGCATCAGCGAGGCCCGCAGCCCCGCGTCCAGGATGTCTACGACGCTCGGTTGGCTAGCCATGAGTCTTCTCCCTGGTTCGTGTCTTCGGTCTCGAGCTGTCCGTCTTCGCGGTATCGTCGGAGTTTGTCCCGCAGCGTCCGGTCGCTGATGCCGAGTATGCGGGCGGCCTTGGCCTGGTGGGATTTGGTTCGTTTGAGGGCTTCGAGGATCGCCTGGCGCTCGAGGTCCTGCAGGCTGAGGGTCCGGCAGGCGGCCGCGGCGGGTCCCGCGCCCTGAGACAGCTCGCGCTGCAGTTCGGCCATTCCGTCGAGGTCCAGCGTCGAACCCTCGCCGAGAATCAGCGCCGCCCGGACGACGTTGCGAAGCTGCCGGACGTTCCCCGGCCAGGGGCAGCTTTCCATCAGGCGGAGCATCTCTCCGTCGAGGTCCGTGATCCGCCGACCCGTCTCGCCGGCGTAGAGGTTTACGAAGTGCCACGCCAACTCCGGGATGTCCTCGATCCGATCCCGCAGGGCGGGCATGTGCAGATGCACGCCGTGGATGCGGTAGTACAGGTCGGAGCGGAACTTGCCCCGCCGGACGTCTTCGCTCAGCGGGCGGTTGGAGGTGCAGATCACCCGGACGTTGACGCTGACCGATTCGCTCCCGCCGACGCGTTCAAAGTCCTGCTGTTCGAGGACCCGCAGCAGTTCGGCCTGGAGGCGGTCGGAGGTTTCGGAAATCTCGTCCAGCAGCAGCGTCCCGCGGTGGGCCAGCTCGAAACGCCCCTTGCGTTGTTCGTGCGCGCCGGTAAACGCGCCCCGCTCGTGGCCGAACAACTCGCTTTCCATGAGGCTCTCGCTGAGGGCGGCGCAGTTGACGCGGACGTAGGCGTTCTTCCGTCTGGCCGACGCCCGGTGGACCAGATACGCCAGCAGCTCCTTGCCCGTGCCGCTCTCGCCGGTGATCAGGACCGGGGCGGTGCTGGAGGCGACTTTTCGCCCCAGTTCGAGCGTGCGCTGCAGGACGTCGCTCGAACCGGCGATGCGGTACATGCAGCGTTGGTCTTCTTCCTCAGCCGCGGCAAGGTCGACCTCCCGGCTGGGCAGCCAGGGATGGATCATTTCCTCGAGGGCCTCGGGGTCGAGGGGGCGTTCGAGCACGTCGGTCGCGCCGGCCTGCATCGCGCGGATAGCCCGACGGAACTCGCCGGCCGGGCAGATCGCGAAGATCGGCAGTTCCGGGTCGCCGGTCCGCAGGTCGGCCAGCAGGTCCGTCGTGGCCCCGGCGTCGTCGGCATCGACCACCACCAGCCGCCAGGGGCAAAGGTCGAGCTTCTGGCGGGCGGCGGGAGCGTCCTTGACCAGCACCGCGCGCAGTCCCGTCCGGGCCAGCAGCGAGACGACGGCATGGCTGACCTCGCGGTCGGCGGTGAGGATCAGGGCGTTTTGTGCGGCATGTTGCGTCATGGAATCACGCGGGTGGGTTCAGGTTCAGACGGCGAGGTTCGGTCCGACTGACTGCTTGTGGCGTTCCCCCCGGCGGGGGCCGACTGCTTCTGCGGCTTGACGGTCGGGAGGACTTTCGGGCGGACGGTGTTGCGGTTTTTTTTCTGCGACTGTTCGAGTTCTTCCCGAACCACCGCCAGCAGGTCATCGGCATGCTGGTCCTGCTGCTCCTGGAGGATCAGCAGTTGGACTTCGGCGAGCTTGGACCAGAGGCTCTCGGGGTGGTCGGCGAGGAGCTGGCGGTACTGCTGCATCGCTTCGGCGGGGCTGGGCTGGGCCTGGCACTGACCCATCCGATACAACAGCCAGGCCCGGTCGATGTCATCCCCGCCGGTTTCCAGAGCCCTGCGGTAGAAGTCCGCCGCCTCGGTCCCGTGCCCGCCCCGGAAGAGGGCCTCGGCCAAGCGAAGCGGATCGATCGATTCAGGGTCCGTCGACGTCCGCAGACGATCGAGCGCCTTCGGCGAGAGCGTCGTCGCCGATGGGGCGGGGGTGACCATCTTCGCCGATCGGATCGACTGGACCACCCGCGGGGATTCGACGGAGGAATCGGGTTCCCGTGTCCCCGAAGCCGAACCGGGTGGCGATTCTTTCGGGGCCGGGTGGTCGATCGGCGTGGGGGTGATGACTTCGGCCGGCTCGGCGGCGTAGTTCCGGCGGGAGGTCGGCAATGACATTGCGTTGATCTGCCGGATCAGGCTGCGGAGTTCACGGGTCTGCGGATCGTCGGCCGGGCGGGAGGTCGGACTCGGCGCGCTGAACGCTTCGAGGTACTTTTCCTCCAGCGCCCGGCGGCGCGAGGACGCTTCGTCCTGGCCGGCGGTACGCTCGGCGAGGACGGCGGCATAGGCCGTCAGCAACACCATCGCCATGAACCACCCGAGGCGTGTCATTTCGTCGCGTCCTTTGCCTGTTGTTGGGTCGCCTCGCCGGACAGGGCCAGCGCCGCCTTGTCGTACTGCTGCAGCGCCAGCCAGGCCTCGCCGAGCAGTTTCCGTGCCCGCGCTTTGACCGGTTCCGGCGCCTGGCTGGTCACGAGCGGGCGAGCGAGCGTGATCGTCTGCTTCGGTTCGTCCTGCCTCAGGCAGATCTCCGCCATCAGCAGGGTAGCCTGGTCGGCCAGCGGACCGTCCGGAAGGGTCGGCAACAGGTCGGTCAGAACCTGCCTTGCCTCCCGGTCGTCCCGCGCCGCGATATGGCAGCGGGCGAGTTCGAGCTTCAGCGACTGCTGCTGGGACGGGTCGGTCAGATCGTTCATCGCCTGCCGGACCGCGCCTCGGGCCTTGTCCGGCAGTCCGATCGAGCGGAGAATCTCCGCGTGCAGTTCCGCGCGCCGGCAGGCGGCGTCGGCCCAGAGGTTCTCGGCCTGGAGTTTCTCGACAATCCCCAGGGCCTGGACGTACTGTTCCTGACGGATCATCAGGCCCGTCAGGTCCAGCAGCGCCGGTATCCGCGCGAGCTTCTCGGGATTGCCCACCAGCCCCCGCTGGAAGGCCTGGACGGCGATGTCGAACTGGTCGGACTGGGCCGCCGACCGCGCCAGCAGGAAGTAGGCCTCGACGTACTCCGGACTGCCAGGCTGCGGCCGGGTCGCCACAAACCGCGCGAACCACTTCGTTGCGTCTTCGTACTGTTTCATGCGGTAGTAGCATCGACCGGCCGACAGCGCCGCCATGTTCCGCGACGACTCCGAGAGATTGCGGTGGTAGAGGTTGCGGTAGGTGTCCAGGGCGTCGTCGAATTTCTCGGCGTTCTCGTTGATGTTGCCCAGCAGCAGCCAGACGTCGCCGGCCTGGCTGTAGGTCGGGTAGAGGTCCAGCAGGTCCAACAGGTCCTGCCTCGCCCCGACATAATTCATCATGTTGACCTTCAGCTTCGCCGAGGCCAGCAGCGCCAGCGGCGCCTCGCCGGAGCGGTCGTACCGCTTGGCCAGCAGCGAGTACTCGTTGATCGCCGCCATCGACTCGCCCGACCAGGCGTGCAGCGTCGCCAGTGCGAAATGCGCCGTCGGCACGCGGTGGTCCTGGGAGTGTCGCAGGAAAAACAGCCTCCACGCCGACGACGCCTCCCGGCGGATGAGGTCCGACTGCGCCCGCGCGGATGTCTCGGCCAGCGGGTCGTAGATCAGGATGCTGTCCAGCGTGAAACGCCCGATCAGACCCGTCATGCCCGCGGCGACTTCGCTGAGCATCTGCGACGAGACGCTCCGCATGTGGAAATCCAACGGACGACGGAAAGCAGCCGTGTTTTTCACGTGCCATTGCACGTCCAGTCCGGACTGGGTGGCGAACTGATTGATGACCTCACGCACGGTGGCGTTCTGGCAGGAGACTTCCCAGCGCGAGGGGTTCATCGGATCGTGCTGAATCCGCAGAGTCGCGTTCAGCGAGCGGGGCTGAATCCGCTGCCGACCGTCGCGGAGAAAATCGCGCAGTTCCCGCCGGCTTAACTCCGCAAACGGGTCGGTCCCCGCCGAGTCCGGCCAGGCGATCCGCCGGTCGGTGGTATGGAAGGTCTGATATTTTTCCGTCAGGGATCGCCCGACCAGAAACAGACAGTCAGCCTGGAGGGCCAACTTCCCGTCCATGGCTTCCAGCGCCGCGACGCCTCGGTAGGCCTCGGTCCGGCAAGCGAGATAACGCTTCTCGGCCAATGCCTCGCGAGCAAGAAGATAGCTCGCCATCGCACGGAGCACCGGCGAGGGACAGCCCTGGAGGTACTCCAGCAGCTTCCTCGACTCGTCCGTCCGACCGGTCTTGAGCAGACTCTGAGCCTGGCGCAACTGAAAGTAATCGCCCGTCAAGTGCTCGGACGGAATCGACTTCGCCCGGCTCGCCAGCGGACGGAACAGCGATGCAGCCTGGGCATATTGACCTGCCGAGTACGCCCGTTCCGCACGTTTCCAAGCGTCGCGCGAAAACGTCCCGGCTGGCGCGACCGACTCTTCGTCCGGCAGGGCAGGGGCACCGACTGCCCTGTCGGTATCGCCCCCCGTCCTTTGCGAGTCCCTTTCACCGGCAGCTACACGTGCGACCCTTTCGTCCGAATTTGACTGAGCGGTCCCGGAAGAGTCGCGCCGCCGCCCCAATCCGCGCTCGGGCGGATCGGCCAGCAGGTCGACCTCCTCCGTCGGGGGTTCCTCGGCGAGGGGGCCCTGAGGGGCCTGCTCCTGCAACATCTGAGGACGCGAAACCAGCCCCGTCGCGACCGCGACCACCACGCCCAGCAGAACCAGGTTCAACGCCAGCAGACCCTGCAGGACGCGAATCGATCGTGACCGCCCCGACCGGGCTGAACCTTCCGCGGACTGCTCTTCCATGTTGTCGTGGGTGGACTCTGTCATGTAAGTTTCCTCGTTTCCGCTGTCGGTTCATGCAAACCGGGCGCGCCGAGAGCACGCCATGCCCATGCAAGGACTATGCCATAACCCGGCAAAGTCCGAATAACCCTACGGTTTCGCGCAATTTCCCCCTTAATCAGAAGAAAAGGCCTCCAACCCCTTTCATCGGCAGCAGACAATCATGCTCCTCGCGCCGTCTTTTTGCACCCCGGCGTTCAGCTTTTTTCCATGGGTGACGCCTCCCTCAGAACCGCCAAGAACACGCTGGGAGGACCGTTTTGGGGATGTAACTCTATTCTTTGCGTTG
>CAYMAP010000020.1:0-20552 GCA_964388425.1 uncultured Planctomycetaceae bacterium | reverse complement strand
CGCCGGTTTTTGTGACGCAGGCAGCGGGCAACAAGATCAAGCAATGTCGTGAATCGAATGTTTCAAGGTGCCCTACAGTCCCATTCAGCCGCAGCCGGGCTCCCAAGTCGAACCCGGCTGCTGGTTTGGGAACAAAAACAGAGACAACGCGCCGGTTCCTGATAACCGGTTGCCCGTGCCACACCACACCCGGCATCCAGCCCCCAGCCTCTCAGCATCCTGCGTTCTTTTCGCCTCTTGCCCATCGCCTTCTCCCGGGTGCCCGTTCCCTTTCCCCTTGACCCCCCCGGGCGGATTCCCTATCATTCCCCGATTCTGAAGACCCACCCTTAGTCCCGGCAGGAAGCGCCCCGACGCAAAGCCCGGGCCGGAAGGAAGGAGCACGAAGACGTGGCTTTCAACATCGTAGTCTGCGCCAAGCAGGTCCCCGACACCCAGCGCATCACCGGACAGGCCATGAAGGACGACGGCACGGTCAACCGCGCCGCCCTGCCGGCCATCTTCAACCCCGAGGACCTCAACGCCCTCGAAGCCGCCCTGGTCGTTCGCAACCGGTTCGGCGGGACGGTGACCGTCGTCACCATGGGCCCGCCCGCCGCCTGCGAACTGCTCCGCGACGCCTACTACCGCGGGGCCGACCGATGCCTCCTCCTGACCGACCGCCGGGCGGCCGCCAGCGACACTCTCGCCACCAGCTACATCCTTTCCTGCGCCGTCCGCAAACTCCGCGCCGACCTCGTGTTCTGCGGCCGACAGGCCATCGACGGCGATACCGCGCAGGTCGGGCCCCAACTGGCTGAAAAGCTCGACTTCACCCTCGCGACCTACATGGAGGAACTCATCGACCTCCACGACGGGGCCATCCGCATCCGTCGAAACGTCGGTAACGGGTGGGAGGACGTCTCGGCCAAACTCCCCGCCGTCGTCACCGTCGTCGAGTCGGCCAACCACCCCCGGCCCTACGCCGCCAAACGCATCATGAAATACAAGCGTGCCCGCAGCCGGGGCGAAATCGAAAAACAATGCAGGGACACCGGCCAGGACGTCGACGCTCTCTGCAAACAACTCGAAGACAAGGGCCTGCTCATCGAAAGCTGGACCCTCGAGGACATCGAGGCCGACCTCGAATGGTGCGGCATGGACGGAAGCCCCACCAAGGTCCACCGCATCCAGTCCATCGTCCTGACGGGAGGCGAATATCACCAGTTCGAACCCACCGAGGATGGCTGCCGGCAACTGGTGGCCGACCTGATCGACGACCATACGATCGGCTAGAAAAGCTCGCAGCCATCCGCTTTGAGCCGCTAGGAAATACGGCATGCACCACTTCGTGATCTTCGTGCCTTCGTGGTATCACAAGTCTCAGTCAACCGACGCATAACCAAGGACAGCCGATGATTGAAAAGAACCCGCAAGGAGAAGTCTGGATCTTTGCCGAGCAGGAAGACGGCACGCTCTCCGACGTGCCCCTCGAACTGCTCAGCAAGGGGCGCGAGCTGGCCGACACCCTCGGCGTGGACCTCGCAGCCCTGCTGCTGGGCGACGGCGCGGACCACCTGGCCGAAAAACTCATCCACCACGGAGCCGACAAGGTCTACCACGCCAGCCATTCGGCCCTGAAACACTACCAGGCAAAGAGTTATACCCACGCCCTCTGCCGGATGATCGACAAGTACTGCCCGCAGATCGTCCTGTTCGGTGCCACCCCGATCGGCCGGGACCTCGCCCCGACCGTCGCCAGCACCATGAAGTGCGGCCTGACCGCCGACTGCACGGACCTGCAGATCGGCGACCACGAAGATTCCCGCAGCAAGGAAACCTATAAAAATCTGATGTACCAGATTCGCCCCGCCTTCGGGGGCAACATCATCGCGACGATCGTCAATCCGCGGCGCTGGCCGCAAATGGCGACCGTCCGCGAGGGCGTCATGCCGATGGCTCCCAACGACCCGTCCCACAAGGGCGAAATCGTCCAGTTCCCCGCCGACCTCGACGGCATCGACCTGCCGATCTCCATCCACGACCGGCACCGCGAGGCCAAGAAGGTCAACCTCAAGGCCGCGAGAATCATCGTCGCCGGCGGGGCGGGGCTGGGCAGCAAGGACAACTTCAAACTCGTCTGGGACCTCGCCCACTGCCTCGGCGGTGCCGCCGCAGGCTCCCGCGCCGCGGTCGACCTGGGCTTCATCGACCACGACCACCAGGTCGGTCAGACCGGCACGACCGTTCGGCCCGCGCTGTACATTGCCGTCGGCATCTCCGGAGCCGTCCAGCACCGCGCAGGCATGCAGGAATCCGCAAAAATCCTCGCCGTCAACAACGATCCCGACGCGCCGATCTTCTCCATCGCCCATTACGGCATCGTCGGAGACCTCAACGACGCCGTGCCCAAGCTCATCAGAGCCATCCGCGGCGGCATGAGCGTCAAAACCGCACACGAATAGCACAAGCTATCGGCTGTCAGCCAACGCAAAACATAAAACGCAAACGGGTAGGGCCGGCAACTTGTGGCCGGCGAAGTGGATGATTCCAGATTGGTTCGATCATTGAGCATTGAACATTGAGACTTTTCAACGGCCTTGACCCCGCCGTGCAGGACAACGCAGGAAAAACACATGGCTAACTTTTACAGCGACAACGACCAGATCCAGTTTCTTTTCGACCACTTTGACCTAGGGCACCTCGCCGAATTGCAGGAGGAGGGCTTCCGCTTCCACAAGGAGTTCGACTTCGCCCCGGCCGACCGGGAGGACGCCGTCGACAACTACCGCCGGATCATCGAAAGCGTCGGGCAGATCTGCGGTGACGAAATCGCGCCGACGGCTGAGGAGTCCGACAAGATCGGCAACACGCTCAACGACGACGGCACGGTCACGCGCCCCCCGGGCATCGCCAACGCCATGACCCTCCTCGCCGAGGCCGACTGCATGGGCTTCACCCTGCCTTACCGGTTCGGCGGGATCAACTGCCCCCAGTTCGTCTTCACGATCACCAACGATCTCGTCAGTCGGGCCGACGCCTCGCTGATGAACATCTACGGCCTGCAGGGCAACGCCGACACCATCAACGCCTTCGCCGACGAAGACATCAAGCAGCAGTATCTGCCCAAAATGGCCTCGGGCGAGTGGACCGGCGCGATGGTCCTCACCGAACCCGACGCCGGAAGCGACCTCCAGGCCGTCAAGACCGCAGGCTACGTCAAGACCGACCCCGACGAGGAAGACCCCGAGAGGGACAAGCCCGCCGCCGCATACCAGGACGCCGAAGGCAACTGGTACATCCACGGCGTCAAGCGGTTCATCACGAACGGCTGCGGGGACGTCCTGCTGGTCCTCGCCCGGACCGAGCCGGACATCACCGACGGGCGGGGGCTGAGCCTGCTGATCTGCGAGAAGGGCCCGAAGGTCAAAATCCGCCGGCTGGAAGACAAGCTCGGCATCCACGCCTCGCCGACGTGCGAGATTTTCTTCGATCACGTCCCGGCGAAGCTGATCGGCGAACGTCAGCGCGGACTGATTACCTACGTCATGAGCCTGATGAACGGCGCGCGGATCGGCATCGCCGCCCAGTCGATCGGCATCGGCGAGGCCGCCTACCGCGTCGCGCGGGACTACGCCCACTCGCGCGTGCAGTTCGGCACCGCCATCGAGAACTTCCCCGCCCTGCGCGAACTGATCGCCGACATGAGCATCGACCTCCAGGCCGCCCGCGCCCTGACCTACTACGCGACCTTCTACGTCGACGTCGAAAACGCCGCCCTCCGCAAAGAGCACTTCGGCGATCTCGAGAAGGACGAGAAGAAGGCCAACAAGCAGATCATCCGCAAGATCGGGCGGTACAACAAGCTTCTGACGCCCATGAGCAAGTACTACGCCTCCGAGATGTCCATGCGCGTCGCCAACGGCGCGATCGCCGTCATGGGCGGCAGCGGGTACATGAAAGACTACCCCGCCGAGCGACACCTCCGCGACAGCCGAATCACCACGATTTACGAAGGGACCAGCCAGCTCCAGGTCGTCGCCGGCGTCGCGGGCATCCTGAGTGGCACCTGTCGCACGGTCGTCGAAGAGTTGCTGCAAAAACCCTCCCGCCGAGACGCCTGGACAGCAGAGACCCAGCCGCTGATCGAGACCCTCCGCGAGCAGCTTGAACTGCTCGACGAGTGCGTCCAGTTCACCAAGAGCCAGCCCGGCGGATACAAAGACCTTCTCGCGCGTCGGCTGGTAGACTTCGGGATCCATCTCGTCGTCGGGGCGCTGTTCTGCGACCACGCGACCAGCCCGGTCGACGAAGCCATGGCCGCCCGCAAACTCGCCGTCGCCAGACGCTGGATTTCCCAGAAAACCGCCGAGAACCGCATGCTCGCCGAGCAGATCAAGTCCGGCGAACAACTGCCCCTGACCGACTTCGACGCCATCGCCGGCCCCCTGCCCGTAGCGGAATGAGCGTCCTTGTTCGCGTGGGACGACGGATACGCATTCCAACAATAATTCGGGTATGGGGTGGCGCCTTCCCTTCGAACATAGCGCGGGAATGATTTGGAATGCGTATAAGGCTGCCAGTCACGAACGGTTGCTGATCCGCTCCCGCACAACCTCCCAGGGCGACCCTTCGTCCGGATTGCGACATTGAGGATGCGGATCGTGCCAGTTTGCCCATGGCGGTAGACGCACCTTCCTGAGACCCGTTGTCCTGGCTGGCGTGGAAAGCTCGATACGCCATGATGGCAAACCCGTGCAACATGACCAGCATGATCTCGCCGGTTCGAGCCTGAAATACGCCCCGAACCATGCTGAACGGATCAAAAAACACGTGCAGCCGATGGATTGTGTGGATACACTGTCGGCCTGGTGTTTTCGTAACCCGCAGAGGGAGAGGAAAGAGACCATGCCCCGACCCGCAGTTCGCGAAGTGGCCGGCCAGTCGGCCTGGATTCTTCGCAACCGGAACGTCGAGCTTGCCCTGACACGCCGGGGCGGGCAGATGGCGCCGGTCCGTTTCCGGGCGGACAGCGGCCATCCGATCGAGCCGTATTACGTCAGTCCCTGGCAGGGCCGGGGGGTCAAGACCGGCGAGCCGGTCCTCGACCCGCTTCGGGGGGATTTCTTCTGCATGCCCTTCGGCGCCAACGCCGACGCCTGGCGGGGCGAGACACACCGCGTCCACGGCGAGACGGCCGGTCGGGCGTGGTCCTCGGCGAAGATCGAGGACCGCCACGGCGTGGCGGTCCTCTCGGCGACGATGAAAACCCGCGTCCGCCCGGGAAAGGTAACCAAACGGCTGAGCGTCATCGAGGGCCACGACGTCGTCTACTGCCAGCACGTCCTGGAAGGCTTCGCCGGCAGCATGCCTTTGGGGCATCACCCCACGCTCGCGATGCCGAAGACCCCCGGCGCGATGCGCGTCACGACCAGCGCGTTCGAGCTGGGTATGACCAATCCGTCGCTGGCCGAGCCCCCGCTGGAAAACGAGTACCAGTCGCTGGCCATCGGCGAGCCGTTCACGGACCTCAGCGAGGTGCCCCTGCGGTTCAAGGACCGTCCCGTCGACGACCTGACGCGCTTCCCGGCTCGGGAAGGCTATACCGACTTGCTGGCGGTCTTCAAGCAGCCCGAACCCCGCCCCGCATGGACCGCCGCGGTTCACACCGAGGGCGGTTACCTCTGGTACAGCCTGAAGGACCCCCGCGTGCTGCCGGCGACGGTGTTCTGGATTTCCAACCGGGGCAGGCAGGGTTCGCCCTGGAACGGCCAGAACCGCTGCCTGGGCTTGGAGGACGTCTGCGGGTATTTTGCCGAGGGCCTGGCTGCGTCGATCAAGGCCAACCCCGTCAGCCGGGCCGGGTTTCCGACGGTCGTGAAGTGTCGCGCCGACCGCCCCACGATCATCAACTACATCCAGGGCGTCGTCCCCGTGCCACAGGCCTTTCAGGTCGTCCGCAAGGTCCGCTTCCAGCCGGGCCGGGTCGTCTTCACCGCCAACGGCGACCGCACCGTCACCGCCGAGGTGCAGTGGGAGTTCCTGCGGACGGGCGAACTGGAAACCCTTCCTGAGCCGCCCAAGCCCGGCTAGAATGAGTCCATGACACGTTTGCTGGAACATCTCGATCTGCTTGAGCCCGGCGGGGGCATCATCGCGCACTCACTGGCGGTCGACGGGGGGCGCGTCGTCGCCCTCGATCCGTCCGAGCCGGACCCGGACTGGCAGCGTGTCGACGCCGGAGGTCGGCTGGTGACGCCCGGGCTGATCGACCTGCACGTTCACGGCTGGGGGCGGTGGAGCTTCGACGACGGGCCGGATCACTTCCCGCGCATCATCGAGGGCATGCACCGCCACGGCGTCACGGGCGTGCTGCCGACGGTCGTGCCCACCTGCGACCCGGCCGGTCTGGAGCGCATGGAGCGCATCGCCGCCGCCGTTGAATCGACCCGAGAACTCGGCTCGGCGGGGCTGCACGTCGAGGGGCCTTTCGTCGCCGAAGCCGGTGCCGCCTGCGACACCCGCCGGGGCGACGTGGGCCTGCTGGACGATCTGCTCTCCGCCTGCCGGGGCACGGTTCGGGCGATGACGATCGCCCCGGACGTCGAGAACATCCTGCCGGTCATTGAGCGACTGCGGGAGCGGGAGGTTGCCGTCTTCATCAGTCACACCCGCGCCGACTACGACCAGGCCCAGCGTGCCATCGACGCCGGTGCTCGCCACGCGACGCATTTCTACGACGTGTTCTATCCGCCCGAGTCCGTCGACGGCGGGGTCCGCCCGGTCGGGGTGGTCGAGGCCGTCCTCGCCGACCCGCGCTGCACGGTCGACTTCATCCCCGACGGCGTGCATGTCCACCCGGGGGCGATCAAACTGGCCCTGGCGGTCAAGGGGCCGGACGGCGTGGCGGTCGTTACGGACGCCAACGTCGGGGCGGGCCTGCCCGAGGGTGTCTACGACACGCCCTGGGGGTTCCCCGTCGAGGTCGGCCCGCGGGGCGGGGCGCGCAATGCCGACCCGAACCACCCCAAGTTCGGCGGACTCGCCGGCAGCGCCCTGACGATGGACGCCGGTCTCAACCACCTCCGCCAATGGTTCGATCGGCCGGAGGAGGAACTCGTGGCGATGGCCAGCTCGACCCCCGCCCGCATCGCCGGGCTGGAAGGCAAGGGGCGACTCGCGGTGGGATCCGACGCCGACTTCGTGCTCTGGGACCGCTGCGATGATCGGCTGGTCCCGAGGGAAACCTGGATCGCCGGCCGGCAACGCTGGACGGGCGAGAACTCTTGACCCGCAAAGGTTCCGTGATGGCTCTGGACGCACAGACCAAGGACGAGATCTTCCGTAACCCCACGACCGGCCGGCGGCACTTCGGCCGATACCTCGCAACCCTCCGACGAGGCCCCGACCGCATCGCAGCCGTCCAGGAAGGCCTCGGCCGGGACACGCGCATCCTCCTGCTGATCGATCGCGACGGCGACCGGCGATTCGTCGAGCTGCCCGGCGAGAAGGCGTACCGCCCCGCGCTGGCTCTGCTTCCCGCCGGCCGGCTGGCCGTGGCGTGGAACGAGGCAACCGACTCGGGCTGGGCGATCCGCCTGGCAAGGCTCGGCGGGGAGGCTCTCGCCGTTGAACGCGTCGACACCGTCTTCGGCTCCGACTCCCTGGTCATGCCCCCGACGCTTGCCACGCGAGGGGAGGAACTCTGGCTGGCCTGGTCCGGGCTGGTTGGCGGGGACGTCCGCGTGCGTCTTGCCGAAGCGTTGCCGGACGGAACCGCCCGGACGGTCGATCCCCTCAGCCCAGCCGGGGTCGACTGCTTCCGCCCCCAGGTCGCCGCGATGGGCCAGCGGCTGCTGCTGGCCTGGGACCGCTACGACAGGCCCGACTATCGCATCGACTTGTGCGAATACGTTGACGATCGTTGCCAGACCCTCGACGAACTGGGCGGGGACGGGGAGCGATGGCTCTGCCCGCGACTGCTCGCCGGGCAGCGCGAAGCGCTCCTGACCGGGCTGGTCGTCCAGGACGTTATCGACGACGAGTTGGGCATCGTCGACCACGGCGTCTTCGCGCCCGTCGCACGGTTCGACGGCGATCGCCTCTCGCTGCTGCACGACGGGGACCACCCCGAGGACCCGCGCATCGTCGCCGACCTCCGCGACGGACTGCTCGCCGAGACCCTCTACAAGGGGCACGTCGGATTGCGGCGAAACCCGCAACTGGCGCTGGACGAAGCTGGCCGACCGGTCTGCTTCTGGGAAAGTCGACGCGAAAGCCCCGACTCCGGCGTGACGGCCCGTCTGATCGCCCGCCGGCACGACGGGCAGCGCTGGCAGCAGCCCGTCTCGCTGTGCGACGACGGCTACGCCTGGTCCGTTGCCGGGTCCGTCGAAGCCGACACCGCGGCGGTCGCGTTCCTGCGGTTCACCGAGTCCGACCGCGACGTCATCCAGACCCGCCCGCTCCCGCTGGTCGGCGAGCCGGTCGAGTTCGACCCCGCCCGGTGGAATCGCTGGCGGAAGGTAACCCTCAGACCGCCGGACAAACCCCGCCGGACGCTGGACGTCGACGGGCAAGGCTATCGACTGGTCTGGGCGGACACGCACGTCCACAGCGTTTTTTCCGCCGACGCCGAGGGCGAGCCGGACGAACTCGTCCACTTCGCCCGCGATGTCGCGGGGCTCGACGCGGTCTGCCTGATCGACAACGACTACTACCCCCACAAGGCCCTGACCGAACCGGAATGGCGGGTCCACCAGGCCCTGGCGGCCCACTTCACCCGGCCGGGCGAGTTTGTCTTCCTGCCCGGCTACGAGTTCACCTACCACCGGGCCGACCTCGATCCGGACTTCAACCACCGCTGTGTGATCTTCCCCCGCACCGGTCCGCTGCAGCGGCGGATCGATCCGGAGTCCGGCACGGACGCCGAGATGATCGCCGGCTTGCGGGAAACCGGCGGGATGGCCTACCCGCACCATTGCTCCTACGCGCTGCTCGACGAGGCCGTCGAGTGGAACATCGAGGCCTGTTCGTCCTGGCGGGTCTGCCTGGAGGAGACGGACTTCACGCTCGGCCAGCTTCGCCAGGGCAGGCGGATCGGGTTCGTCGGTTCGAGCGACACGCACCGGATGGTGCCCGGCCTGGGCGGGGCGCGGACGGGGCTGTGGGTGACGGAGCTGACGCCCGAGGGACTCTTTGAGGGCTACCGCAGCCGGCGGTGCCTGGCCACGCAGGGCCGGAACGTCCTGATCGACTTCCGCGTCAACGGGCGGGTCATGGGCTCGACCGTCTCCGTGGGTTCGACCGGATTGGCCGACTGCGAAGTGTACGTCAAGGCGCCCGGGGACATCGAATTCGTCGATCTTGTCTGCGACGGCGAGGCGAGGCGACTGGCCGACCGCCCCGGCAGGACGTTCGAGCATCGCCGGGCCGAGACGATCGGGCCGGGAGGGCACTTCCTGTTCGTCCGTGTCAAGCTGCTGGGCGATGCGTCCTTCAACGTCGAGGGCGAACCGGTCGGTAACCCGCTGAAGCCCTTCAGCCAAGACAGCCGATACCCCCACAACCTCGCCCGGGCGCAGGGTCCGTTCGCCTGGTCCAGCCCGGTCTGGGTGGCGGGGGAAGGAATCTGAATCGCAGCTCCCGCGCGGGTGCGATTCGCCGGCAGATCGTGTACACTGTCCGGCCTTCGCGTCTCCCGGCCGGGGCGCGTCGTACGCCCCCCTTTTGAGGACCGCCCATGAAATCGACCACCGCCGAGAAACCCCTGACCCTGCACCTGCTGCCCAACGCCCACCTGGACCCGGTCTGGATGTGGGACTGGCGGGAAGGCTTCAACGAGGGCCTGACCACCTGTCGAACGATCCTCGACCTGATGGACGAGTACGACGACCTGACGTTCGTCCGGGGCGAGATGCAGGTCTACCGGCACATCCAGCAGACGGACGAGGCGCTGTTCCGCCGGATCGAACGCCTCTACCGCCAGGGGCGGTGGGACGTGGTCGGCGGGACGTTTATCCAGTCCGACAACGACCTGCCGCCCAGGCTCGACGACGTGTTCGCCGAGGCCCGCCGGGAAGGCCTGGAGGACGAAGCCGTCTTCGTCGGGCTGGGCAACCATGGCGGGGGACCGACACGCAGGCACCTCCGCGAAATCGAACGCTGGCGGAAGGACCACCCGGACGTCGAGCTGCGGTACTCGACGTTTCATCAATTGATCGACCGGTTCCAACGTCAACTTGCCCGTATGCGTCCTGGACCATCGGGGTCGGGCGATGGCCCACCAGGCGCTCGATATCGAAAGCTTTTCGTACGAAGCGCCGTGGCGATACCGAACCCTGTTGCCGATATCCCTGCCGGCGATGGGCTACCGGACGATCGAAATGGCCTACGTCGAAGGGTCCAAGGTACCGAAGGGCCCGACGAAACCGGTCCGTACCCGCGGTCAGACGGAAATTGCCAACGGCACATGGACCGTCAAGACCCGCAAGGGCGCCCGCGGCGTGACGGTCCTGCGGAAGGGCAAAACGATTCTCGGCCCCGGATTGTCCGCGGCGGTCTACGACGACCCGTGGAGCACCTGGGGGGGCATGCAGGAGGAGCCGGGCTCGGTCGACATCTCCGGCGTGCTGGAGCGATGGACCGTCACCGATTGCCGGGTCATCGAAACCGGTCCCTGGCGGGCGGCGTTGTGGGTTCGTCTGGCGGGGAAACGGTCGCAACTCGACCTGACGCTGCGCCTGACCTCGGGACGGGACGCGGTGGACGTCGCCGCCCGCGTGCTCTGGTGCGAGCCGGGCGCGAGGTTGAAGCTGCAACTTCCCGCGGGTGACCGGGCGGAATTCGAGGTCCCCGGGGGTCTCGTCGAACGCGAGCCGATCGGCGAGGTCCCCGCCCTCCGCTGGGTGCGCGTCACCGGAGGCGGGCCTGGCGTCGGCTTCGTCAGCGACGCGCTGTACAATTTCGACTGCAAGGACGGATCGCTGCGGGCGACGATCTGCCGATCCCCGCGGTTCTCCGACCCGCACGGTGCCCCGGCCGACGCCACGCCGTGGAAAGGGCGCATCGACCTCGGGGAGCATCGCTTCGGCTTCGTCCTCGCCCCGCCCGACGCCGACCTATCGGCCGAGGCTGACCTGCTCGAACAGCCCCCCGTCGTGCAGTGCGTCCAGCCTTCGCCGGGCGACCTGGCCCGGCAGGGGAGTCTGATGGACGTTCAACCGGCCTGCCTGCGCGTCCTGGCCGTCAAGCCCGGCCCGCGATCCGGCGAGGTCGTCCTGCGGGTCCAGAACACCACCGGCCGGTCGCAACGGGCAAACGTCAAGCTGTTCGGCAAGACATGTTCGCTGGGTCCGGTCGAACCGGGCGAGATCGCCGGTTGGGTGCTCCGGAGGCCGAAGGACCGGTGGACCGCCTCCCCCTGCGACGCCGCTGAACGCCGATTGTCGGGCCGATCGTGAGTCCGCGCCTCACACCCCGTGCTTCCACAAGGCGCGCAATCCGTTGACGACCATTTCGACGGAGATCGCGCCGATCAACAATCCGTTGAGCCGAGCGAGGATGTTGACGTAGCGGTAGAAGACCTTCTCCCGCGAGCCGTGCATGCGGTCGTGGACGATCTTGAACCCGACCACCACGACAAAGCTGATCAGCACGCCCGCCAGCACGACGCCCATCGCCCAGGGCGTCGAGAGGTTCCGCCCGGTCAGGATAGACTGCGTGATCGTACCCGCTCCGATCATGTAGGGCAGGGCGATGGCGGAGGGCAGTTCGTCCAGCGAGCCGCGGAGCAGCTCCATCGCGCGGAAGCCTTTGACCACATAGTTGTACCCGACCATGAAGAAGATCACGCCGCTGAAGGTGCGCATGGCCTCAGGGGTGACGTGCAGATAGTTCGTCAGCAGTCGCTCGCCGAAAACCGTGAACAGCCAGAACACCCCCAGCGACAGGATGCACGCGCGGACCAGGACGCTGACGAAGCTGCGCACGTCGAGATCCTCGACCACGCCGACGACGTAGAGGCACAGGGCGAAGGGATTGAGGATCGCCAGGAACGCGCTGAGATTGCCCGCAAAGGTATCCATGGTCAATGGGTGTCATCATTGTGCGCAGGACCGGATTCGACGTCGAGTCCGAATTCTCGATACCAGAAGTCGAGATCGGCCTCGTCCAGGCCGGTGTGCTTGGCGCGGGGTTCGGCGGGCCGGGCCGCAGGCGGGGCGTGCTGGAGGTCGACGAGCTTTCTCGCAAAATCTTCCGCGGAGGACCATCGGCACTTCCGGGCACGGGCGGCTTTGCGGATTTCGCGGTCGGAACTGACGACGACCAGCCGGCGGGGCGCGGAGTTCGCACGGAGGGTCTTGATGATGTCCTCGTCGGCGGGACGGGCGGGGCTGTAGCGCGCGGCCGCGCCGGTCCGGTCAATCTGTTTGGCCAGTCCCGGTGGGGGCGGCGGGCCGTCGAAAACGACCTCGACCCGCTCGCCACGCTCGACGAGGAGCTGGAGCATCATGCACAACCCCAGCCGTTCGACGCCGCGGTCGACCTCGGCGAGGGCGTGGATGAGGTTGTTGCCGTCGATGAGAAAAGGCACGGCTCTCAGCGTAGCACAGCGGTATTATGGGCGTCGAGGGGGGCGTCCGGGTCCCACCGAAGGACGCCCATGTGGTAGCGGTCGTGGGCGGGGGAGCGGTTGGCGTACCAGGCGGTCAGGATCGTACCGTCATCGAGCTGGACGCTGGAGGGATACCCGCCGTCGGTGGCGGTCTGGAAATTGACGAGCATGAGGGCGGGCGAGAAGGTCTTGCCGTCGTCTTCGCTGAGTTTCGCCGCCACGCCGTAATATCCCTTCAGCCGGACGCCGTAGCTCAGCAGGACCCGCCCGTCGGCCAGCCTGACCAGCCCGGCGGGGTGCTCATGCGGGCTGGTCAGGGCCCCCTGCTCCCGCCAGGTCGCCCCGTCGTCGTCGCTGCGGAAGGCCCACAGGGAGCCATCGTCGGCGGTGCGAACGGCGGCGAGCCATCGGCCTTGCCCGAGGGGAAGGATGTCGGTCTCGTTGTGTCTGACCGGGCCGATGACCGAGAACTTCTGCCAGCTTTTCCCGTCGTCGGCGCTGCGGAACATCAGGCTGATGCGGTTTCCTTCCCGGCGGGTGCTGGGGGTGTCCCATCCGTACATCGAGCAGCGCAGCGAGCCATCCTCGGCTGAGTGGATGTTGCCGAACGGGATCAGGCAGGCCATCTCCTCGGGGAGTTCCACCCCCTCGGGGGCGGTGGCCCAGCTTCGGCCGGCGTCGGCGGATCGGCAGACCCAGGGGTGCAGTACCTTTGCCTGGTCGAAGCCTTTGGCGGGTTCCTGCCCGGCCGGGGAGCGGTCGCTCCAGCCGCTGACCAGCGCGAGCATGTCACCGTTGCCGGCCAGCCCGGCGGCGTGGTTCATGCGTACGGTCGTCGGTTCGTGCTCGGTCACCAGGCTGCGGAAGTCCCACGCGCCCCGACCGGCGTCGGTGTTGGCCCAGCAGGCGACGTCACCCTCCCACCGGCCGTGGCAGGGCTGGTTGAAGCCCAGGGCGAGGACCTCACCGCCGGGCAGGAGTGTAAGATTCGGCCAGGCGCAGACATTGTCGATGGCGACGTAGCGTTCCATGGTGGGGTCCTTTCAGGCAAGGGGGAGTTTGGCGACGGCTTTGACGAGCCCGGCGGGTTCATCAAGCGCGAGCCCGGGTCGATGCGCATCGCCCGGAAAAAGCACAACGAACTGCCCCGGTCGGAGCAGCACGGACGTGGAGTATCGGGGCGGCTCGTAGAAGGCGACGTCGCGGTCGGCGTCGTAGGCTTCCCGCGGGACAAGCGAGTGGGTATCGGCCACCTCGATACGTTCCTGCCCGTCCAGGACGATCTGCACGTCGATGAACGCCCGGTGGGCCTCGTAGCCGGCGGTGTGCTCGGCGGGGAGCTTCGTGGCGTATCGGCTCAGCGCGATATAGGCCCCGCCGTTGAGGTCTGTTCGGCCCTCGGAAGCCTCTGCGTTGAGTGTCCGCAGGGCTGCGACGGCCTCGGCGAGGTGCTCGCAGCAATCGATGTACAGGCCTGCCCGGTCGAGTGTGTCGAAAATCATGGTCGCTCCTTTCGGCCGAGTTGTACCTGCATAAAACCAAAATCGCAAGAAACGCCGACCTGCGGAAATCGGCGCGTTTGTGATATAATGCAACGTCGCCCCCGAACGGATCGGCCGGGCGACCCCGTTGACCGGAGAACCCAGACCCTCGATGCCCACCGACGCCCCTCGTGAAGAACTCGCCGTCCACGCCGAACGGGCCCTGCTCGTCGGCGTGCTCCTGCCGGATTCGACCCACGACCCCCGCGACCCGCTGGGCGAACTCCGCAGCCTCGCGAAGACCGCCGGGGCGAACGTCGTCGACGAAATCCTCGCCAAGCGCGACAAGCCCCACCCGGGGCTGTACGTCGGGACGGGCAAGGCCGACCAGATCGCCCTCCGCTGCGAGCAGAACGACGTGGAAGTCCTGCTGTTCGACAACGACCTTGCGCCGGGCCAGATCCGCGACCTGGAAGAGCGCACCGGCCGAAAAGTCCTGGACCGCAGCGAGCTGATTCTCGATATCTTCGCCACCCACGCCCGCACCCAGCAGAGCCGACTGCAGGTCGAACTGGCCCAGCTCGAATACACCTATCCCCGCCTGACGGGCATGTGGACGCACCTCGACCGGCACGGTGGCGGCGTGGGCACCCGCGGGCCGGGCGAGCGACAGATCGAAACCGACCGCCGGCTGGTTCAGCGCAGGCTGAGCTTTCTGAAAGACAAACTCGCCGACATCGACCAGCGCAAGCTCCGCGAGGTCCGCCAGCGCGGGCGGGAGTTCTGCGTCTGCCTCGTGGGCTACACCAACGCGGGCAAGAGCACGCTGATGAACCTGCTGACCGGCGCGGGCACGCTGGTGGCCGACCAGCTTTTCGCGACGCTGGAAACCAAGACCCGCCGGTGGTCTCTGGCCGGCGGGCAGGATGTGCTGCTCAGCGACACCGTCGGGTTCGTCCGGAACCTGCCGCACCACCTCGTGGCCAGTTTCCGCGCGACGCTGGAGGAAGCCATCCACGCCGGTCTGCTGCTGCACGTCGCCGACGCCTCGCACCCGCGCGTGGGCGATCAGATCACCGCCGTCCGCGGCGTGCTGGACGAACTGGGCTGCGACCGGCAGCGCGAGCTTCTCGTGCTCAACAAGACCGACCGCGTCAACGACCCGACGGTCCTGACGGTCCTCCGGCAGCGGTATCCGCAGGCGACGTTCGTCTCCGCTGCCACCGGTCGCGGGGCCGAGGGCCTCCACGTCGCCGTGACCGAGCGGTCGGTCGGCAAAAGCGTCCGCGTCGAATTACACGCCAACTACCGCAACGGCCGACTCATGCAGGCCATCGCGCAGCACGGGCAGATCGAAAACGAACACTACAACGACCGCGTCGCCGAAATGCAGGTCGTCCTGCCCGAAGAGAAAATCCCTGTCCTCGAACAGTTCGGGGAGGATCTCGAAATCCTCAGCCGGGAATAGCCGGGCCTTCAGGGGGGCTCGCCCGCGATTCGGTCGGTTGGACTTGGGGTGGTCTCATCAGCGACGAAACGACCAGGAATGTCGGGAAACGCAGGGGGATGGACACTACGCAGAGGTTGCTGGGCCCGAACGGGGGGACCGCCCGGGCCCGTTCGCATGCCCCCGGCCGGGCGTGCCGCCTCCAACGGACGGACGGGGAATTGACAGGACACCCCGCCAAAGCCTATCATGACGCACCCCTCAAAAGTTGTCGTGTACGAACATCAGAGCGATTCGTCAACGAAAACAATCGAGTTACGCCCCCAAAGGGTCCTACAACATCGCCCTTGGCAGTTCTGAGGGAATCGCCTATAATGAAAAATTCTATCGCCGGGTAGATTCCCTGTCCCCATTCGAGTCGCCAGGAGTTGACCTTCATGCCTGAAGCTGTTGAAGCCAGTGTAAAAAAACTCATTGCCAAGGGCAAGGAACGCGGTTACCTGACCTACGAGGAGATGAACGAGGACCTGCCCGACGAGGCGGTTTCGCCCGACAAGCTCGATTCGCTGCTGATGACGCTGGACGAACTGGGCATCGATCTGCTGGACGAATCGGAAGTCGAGCGGCGGGAGCAGTTCGCCGATGGCAGCGAAAGCAAGGCCAAAGACGATGCCTCCGAGGACGAGGACGCCGAAGCCAAGGCCGAAGCACTCCTCCTGGAAACCAAGCGGATCGACGACCCCGTGCGGATGTACCTGACGCAGATGGGTGAAATTCCGCTGCTTCGGCGGGACCAGGAAATCGCCCTGGCCAAGAAAATCGAAATGACCCGTATGCACTTCCGCCGGCGGGTGCTCGAAAGCGATTACTGCATCCGGGAGGCCTCGGAAATCCTCTGGCAGGTCCACAACGGGGACCTGCCCTTCGACCGGACGATGAAAATCTCCACGGCCGAGAACCTCTCGAAGGAGACCATTACCGATCGCATGCCCGCCAACCTCGAAACGGTCGGGAAGATCATCGTCGCCAACGAAGCCGACTGGACCATCGCGAACCGTTCGAGCGAATTACAGGCCAAGCGCAAGGCCGCCCACCGCCAGCTCTGGCGCCGCCGGCGCCGGGCCGCCAAGCTGGTGGAGGAACTGTCCCTTCGCACCAGCCGAATCCAGCCCATGATGAAGAAGCTCCAGCACATGGCTGACAAGATGGCCCAGATCCAGCGGGAGATTGCCTCGGCCGACAAGAACAACACGCCTCCGGAGGACGTCGAGGTGATGAAGGAAGAACTGTCCGGCCTGACGGATCTCGTCCACGAAGACCCCGAACTGCTCCGCAAGCGTGTCAAGGCCATCCAGAAAGTCTTCAACGACTACGAACAGGCCAAGCGCGAACTGTCCGGCGGGAACCTTCGCCTGGTCGTCTCGATCGCCAAGAAGTACCGAAACCGCGGGCTGAGCTTCCTGGACATCATCCAGGAGGGCAACACCGGGCTGATGCGCGCGGTGGACAAGTACGAGTACCGCCGCGGGTACAAATTCAGCACCTACGCCACCTGGTGGATCCGCCAGGCCATCACCCGCGCCATCGCCGACCACGCCCGGACCATCCGCATCCCGGTCCACATGATCGAGACGATGAGCAAACTGCGGAACATCTCCAAGAAGCTCGTCCAGTCCCTCGGGCGCGAGCCGACGATCGAGGAGATCGCCAACGAGGCCGGCATGACCGTCGCCGAGGCCCGCCGCGTGCTGAAAATCTCCCGCCACCCCATCAGTCTCGACCGCCCCGTCGGCGAGAGCGAGGACAGCTACTTCGGGGACTTCATCGAGGACGAAACCGCCGAGAGTCCCATCGAAACCGCCGGAACGGAGATGCTCAAGGACCGCATCGAGGACGTTCTGAAAACTCTCACCTACCGCGAACGCGAGATCATCAAACTCCGCTACGGCATCGGCGACGGGTACACCTACACACTCGAAGAGGTCGGGCGTATCTTCAAGGTCACCCGTGAGCGCGTCAGGCAGGTCGAGGCCAAGGCCATCCGAAAGCTCCAGCACCCCGTCCGGGCACGGAAGCTCGAGGGCTTCCTCGAAAACAAGACCCCCCAGCCGGGAACGTAACCGGCCGGCGATGCATCCGACGGACGACACCATCGCGGCGATGTCCTCGGCCGTTGGATCGGGTCGGCGGGCCATCGTTCGCCTCAGCGGCCCGCGCGCCCTCGAACATGCCGGTTCCCTGTTGTCCGAAATCAACCTCGACGCAATGCCCGGCTTCTGCGCCGCCGATGCACTGCTGAGCCTCCCCGCCACCGACCGCCGGTTGCCCGTCGACCTGCCCGCGCGGGTCTACCTCTTCCGTGCCCCGCGCAGCTATACGCGCCAGGATCTCGTCGAACTCCACGTTCCGGGCAATGCCGCCTTGGCGTCGGCTGTCCTCTCGAGTCTGCTGGACCTCGGCTGCCGGCGGGCCGGCCCGGGCGAGTTCACCTTCCGCGCGTTCTGTTTCGGGCGGATCGACCTCGCCGAAGCCGAGGCTGTCGCCGACCTCATCGCTTCGGCCGACGACGCCACGCACCGCCGGGCGCTGGCCGGGCTGGACGGAGAACTTCACCGCCGGACCGCTCCGGCCGCCGATGCCCTCGCCGATGTCCTCGCCACCGTCGAAGCCTCCATCGACCTTGCCGAGGAGGACCTCCACCTGGCCCGGCCCGGGCAATGGGCCGAGACGTTGCACGACCGCGCCGATCGGCTCGCCGACCTCGCCCGCAACTCCGCCCGTCTCGGCGAGGACAACGGCCTGCCCGCCGTCGCCCTGGCCGGTCGACCCAACGCCGGCAAGAGCACGCTGCTCAACGCCCTGGCCGGCTGGGAACGGGCGATCATCTCCGCACAGGCGGGCACGACGCGAGACGTCCTCTCGGCCGAGATCGCCCTGCCCGGAGGCGCCGCCGAACTCCTCGACGCAGCCGGGCTGATCGGCGATGACGCCGACCCCCTCGACCGCGCCGCTCGCCAGGCCGCCCGCGCCGTCCTCGCTCGCGCCGAAGCCGTCCTCTTCCTCCGTGGCGCAGACGCCCCCGACGAAGCGAACGACGCCCGACTGCTCGACGAGATTCACCACTCCAACCCCCGCGCACCTAGGCTGATCCTCGAGACCAAGTCCGACCTCGCGCCGGATCGATCGTCCGGCCCGTGCGGTCCTCCGGCCGATCTGGCGGTTTCCGCGAAGACGGGCCAGGGCCTCGACGACCTGCGCAGGCGACTGTCCGAGCTGCTGGACCTCCACGTCGACCGACCGGGCGAGAGCCTCGGTTTGCACGACCGTCAGCGCCGTTGCCTGCTCGCCGCCGCCGATGCAGCCCGCCGGGCCGCCAACCTCCTCGACCCCGCCGAAACTGTCGCGGACGTCGCCGAACTCGCCGCCGTCGAACTCCGCGACGCCCTGCGACAACTCGCACAGATCACCGGTGAGGTCGTCAACGAGGACATCCTGGGTCGGATTTTCGCACGGTTCTGCGTGGGAAAATGAAACCCCCCAGACCCGTTCTTTGCCCCAAGAAGAAAAGGGGCAGTCACTCGACTGCCCCTTGGGGGGTTGTGTTTGATTGGCCTATCAACGCCAGTTGTTGTTGGAGTCCGAATCGTCCCGGCCACGGGCCTGGGGCGGTCTCATCTCGAGCATCTGCCTCAGGTAGCGGTTTTCCCGCCGGGAGGCTTCCAGATCGAACATGAGATACTTGACGTTCATGCGCAACTGATCGACAGCCGACTCGAGGGTCAGCCCGTTTTCCGGTACATACAACCCCTCATTGGCACGGGACTTGGAATCGTTGTGGTCGGCCTCGACGGCCTCTGCGATTTCCATCAATTTCTCTCGGATGACCGCCTCATTCATGGCAGTGTCTCCTGATCTTCGGCGACGGTGATGGGTTGAATTGTACCATGGATTGAGATTTCGTGGGGGCCGATTTCCCAAAAAATCATCGTGCCACAGCCACCCTACCTAGAACGAAACGACTCACCGGTGGGTTTCGTTTTTTTCGCGAGAGTGCGTTTTTTTCTTTGCCGGGCCTTTGCCCGGCGCTCACCCTTGCGGTACATTCTAGGGACCTGCCGGTTACACACTGGTTGGTTTTTCGGCAGTGAGGAAAAAGCGGTTTCTCGCAACGAAGCGTCGGAGCGGCACGTTAAGCAACGCAGCACGGTCGCCGATGCGAGAGCCATGCGATGATTTCCACCATGACAGACTCCGGAACCAGATTGGTATTGGCTTCGAGTTCGCCGAGGCGGCGGGATCTGCTGGCCGACGCGGGATTGGACTTCGAGGTCCAGGATCCCGCCGTCGAGGAACCGGCCCATCTGTCGGCGGGACTCTCGCCGGCCGCCTACGCCGAATCGCTGGCGTACTTCAAAGCCCGCAGCGTCGCCGAAAGCAGACCCGGCGACCGCGTCCTCGGGGCCGACACCGTCGTCGCACTCGACGGACGCATCCTGGGCAAACCCGACGACGCCGACGACGCCCGGCGCATGCTCCGCGACCTCTCCCGCAACCGACACGCCGTCGTGACCGGACTGGCCCTGATCGGACCGGGCGAAAAACGCACACTCGCCGCCGACACCACCTGGGTGACCATGCGACCCATGACCGACGAGGAAATCGGGGACTACATCGCCTCCGGGGAATGGCAAGGCAAGGCCGGCGCCTATGCCATCCAGGAATCCGCCGACCGCTTCGTCACCGGCCTCGATGGCAGCTTTTCCAACGTTGTCGGACTGCCGATGGAACTGCTCCGCCAACTCCTCGCCGAACCCGACCCCACCGAACCCCAACCCGAACCGGCGTGAACGCCGCTGGAACTGTCATCTTCCGAACTGCTGCGGAGACCGACGGCCGTCAGTCCGCATGGCCCGCCAAGGGAACAAACAACCGTTCGACACAACCATGACCATGAGCAACATCCGAACCAAGATGAATCGGCCGCTGGGCAGTCACCTGATGACGTTCCACCGAACAAAATCCCCCCGCA
>CAYMAP010000019.1:1238-21548 GCA_964388425.1 uncultured Planctomycetaceae bacterium | reverse complement strand
CGTTGACGAATCGCCCTGATGTTCCGTTCCGTCGACTTTTGAGGGGCGCATCTTGCTTGATCCTCAGGTGGATTATGCCTTGCTCAGCCCCGTTGCTGCCTCTGGATGAGGAATTCCAGCAGGGCCTTGTCGAAGGTCATAGCGTTGTCGACGGTGACCAGGTCGGCCCGGAGGACCCGGCAGGCCGAGCGATACGTTTCGAGGAAGGCTTCGAGTTCTTCGCGATACGCTTGACGGACCCCTCGGGCGTCGGCGGTGGTGGCCGCGCCGGTCTCCGGGTCCTCGAAGACTACCTGCCCGTCGACATCCAGGGTCCGTTCGACGTGATCGAGGACCTGCAGCAGGATCAGGTCATGCTTGCCGTGCCCGAGATGGTGGAGGGCGTCGACGACGGCGTTCTCGTCGTCCAGCAGGTCGCTGATCAGAATCACCAGCGACCGCTTGGGGATGCGTTCGGCGATCTGGTGGAGGGCGGAGGCGAGGTTCGTCCGCCCGAAGGGCACGGTCCGGGCAAGGGTGGCGAGGATTTCCGTCAGGTGGGACCGCCGATTGCGCGGGCCAAGATGGGCGCGGAGTTTTTCATCGAAGACGAACAGCCCCACCGGGTCGCCCTGCCGTAGACAGAGCAGGCCCATCGCCGCGGCGAGGCAGAGGGCGTAGTCCATCTTCGTCATTCGGTCCCCGGACGTACAGCCCATCGACCCGGAGCAGTCGACCAGCAAGTAGGCGTCGAGCTGGGTCTCAGCCTGGAATTCCTTGACGTAGAATCGATCGGTTTTGGCGTAGACCTGCCAGTCGATCCGTCGAAGGTCGTCGCCGGGTTCGTACCGGCGGTGTTCGGAGAACTCGACGCTGAATCCGTGCGACAGCGATCGGTGCAGCCCGGCCAGGAACCCGTCGAGAATGCAGCGGGCGCGGAGGTCGAGACGCTGAATCTGACGGACGACGTCCGGGCGGAGATATTCTTCCGGTGCCAGCGGCATGGACGGATTCTCCTGCCGAGACCATCGATCTGTCAAGCCAAGTTGCCGTCGAGACAATAGACTCCCGATCGGATTGCAATCAGGTACTGATTGGCTCTCATGCCCCTTGCTGACGCTGGATCGCCGATTGCGGCGTGTCGCGAAAGGAATACAGGTTTCGCTCCTGGAGTCCCGATGAAAGTCTACACCGACCCGCGGGCCCGCCGGAATCTTTCGAAGGTTTTCAAGATGCGCCCCTCAAAAGTCGACGGAACGGAACATCAGGGCGATTCGTCAACGCAAAGAATAGAGGGCACCTTGAAACATTCCCAAAACGGTCCTTCCAGCGTGTTCTTGGCAGTTCTGAGGGAGGCGTCTTTCAACGAATGCAAGTCGGTCGTTCCATGCCGGACTTCAGGCCGACGTTGCTGTTTCTCTCAGGCAGAGCTTGTCGATGCGTTCGATGAGTTCGGCGATCTGGGGTTTGGAGATGAAGTCGTCGGCCTGGACGGAGCGGCACTTGGCGGCCATCTGCTCGTTGATGAGCGAGCTGAACATGACGACCGGCAGGTGGGCGGTCGCCGCGGAACTTTTGACCGACCGGCAGAGCGTCAGCCCGTCCATCTGCGGCATCTCGATGTCGCTGACGAGGATCGTAATCGACTCGTCGAGGGGCGTGTTGCCCGCCTCGGCGGCGGCGACGGCCTGGACGATCGCGTCGTAGCAGCTCTGCCCGTTGTCGAACTGTCGGATGTCCGTATACCCCCCCCGTTGCAGCACGGAGACCATCATCGAGCGGATACTGTTGGAATCCTCGGCGAGGAAGATCTTCACGTCCCCGCGATGTTCGATCCGGGGGCTGTCAAGCTGTTCCGCGGAAGGGTCCTGCATGCAGGCGGTGGGAATGATCTCGGCGACGAGACGTTCCATGTCAACGATGAGGATTTCCCGGCCCTCGATGCTGACCGATCCGGTAAAGGCTGACTGGTCCCCGCCCAGCATGGTGCTCAGCGGATTGATGTCGCTCCAGGAGATGCGGTGGATGCGGTTGACGCCGTCGACCAGGGCGGCCGTCGTGACACTGTTGAACTCCATGACCAGGACGATCCGGTGGGCCTCGGTTTGCACCGTTCCGTTTTCATCCGCCTCGCCGGCAGCGGCCGGGGGGGTCTTCCAGTCGCCGGGCGCCCGGATGCCCAGTTCGGCCCCGAGGTCCAGCAGCGGCAGCGTCCGCCCGCGGAACAGCAGCATGCCCGCTAGGTTCTGCGGCGCCATAGGCATGGTCGTGAGGTTCTCCGGCTCGAACTGCTCGATCGCCTGGGTCTTGGCGACGTTCACACCGAAGCCCTGACCGCCGATCAGAAACTCGAGGATTTCCACTTCGTTCGTCCCGCTTTCCAGCAGGATGCCTTCGTTGGTCATGATGCTCCCCTTCAGTGTCGGATACACCGACGAACCGGCCGACGCGATCCGCCCTTCCCGCCGGAACCGACCGGCGGCGACGCACACGAACCGCCAAACCGGGTTTACATCGGCCCGACGCCGTGCGGAGCGCAAAGAAATTCACCCCCCAAGCGCAGAGACGCCCCCCTGACGCCTGAGGGGTGCCCTGAGATCTGTGGCCTCTGTCAAGGCAGGAACGCGGACGCTTTCTTGAGTTTCTCCGGAAGATAGGTTTCGGCGACGAACTCGAGCCCGTGCTTGGCCAGGGCCTGCTGCTCGACGCGGACGCCGGCCCGGAGCATCTGCTCGACGGCCTTCTGCCAGCCCTTGTAGTACCGGATGAACGGGTCGTTTTTCATCGCGTCCCGAGCCCGCTTGATGTCGACTTCCTTCAGCGGGTGGGTGGGCAGTTCGTAGTCCTTGATGTCCTGCGGCGTGACGCCGAGGAAGCGGGCCTGAGGGACGCAGAAGAACTCGTTGAGGTGGGCGGCATTGCCGCTGCCGACCTTCAGCGTCCGGTAGATGTTGAAGTACCCGTACGGGTCACCGTCGGTGAAGACGTAGACGGGAATGTTCCGTTCGTCGGCGAGCCGGCGGATGAAGCGTCGGCAGGCCCGGCTGGGCACGCCGCCCATCGAGACCAGGATGCAGTGGTGTTTGTCGAAGAAGTCCTCCTCGACCAGCCGTTCGAACATGCCCTTGGTTTCGACGGCGAGGATGAACTTCGCTTTCGTCTTGAACTGCAGTTCCTCCACGACGGTGGGCACGGAGTACGCCCCCGACCCGAAGGCCGTGCAGTCGATGTCGATGGGCTTTTTCGTCCGCCGGTCGATGTCGACGACGACGAGTTCCCCGGCCACCTCCCCGCCGTGCTCGTCGGCGCGGAAGTGCATCTGCTCGCGATTGACCCCGAGCATGGCCTCGACGTCGTCCATGACCGTGTCGGACTCGTCCTGGCCCGCAAAGGCCGCGTCCCCCCAGTTGTACGCCTGGTAATACGCCTCCCGCTTCGTGCTGTGCCGCTCGGTCTCGACGAGATCCTTGCTCATCGCCAGCATCTTCAGCGTCTGGGCGAAGGTTTTGACGGTATTGACCGTCAGCGTGCGAATCTTGTTCTTGCCCTGGAGTTGAAAGTGCCCGACATTGGACTTGTACCGCACGTTGCTCAGCGAGCGGATGGGCAGTTTCATCTGCGGCTTCTGGCCCTTGCCGATGCGCCCGTGGACGTCGCCGGCCTCCTCGACGATGCGACGGACCACGTCCTCCTGGGCCCGGGACGGCGTGCGGGGCGAGGTGTTCTTTGGGCTTTGTGTCTTGGCCATACGGCGGATACTCCCGGTTCAGGGACGACTGGACATCCTGACTCAACGCCCGGCCTTGCGCAAAGCGAAAGACCGCGAACGTCATGCGTCATGTCAAAAGCAAAGTGCAAATTCGAGGTGTCATTGTATGAGACCATGGGCACGGCAGGCAACGGCCCCCCTGTCGGCTTGCAGCCGATCCACCCGCCATCTACAATGCCAACGTCATGAAACACCTCTTCCTCCCGCTGATCCTGCTGCTGTCGCCCTGGCCCGTCCGGGCCCAGACGCAACCGGCGAGCGGACCGACTTCCGCTCCGCAAACCACGCCGCAAAGGCCCGATGCGCCCACTCCACACGGCAATGCAGGACCCGTGGCAAAGGTCTTTCACACATTGAAACTGACCTACCGCGATAAGCAAATCCTCACCGGCATTCGCGACGGACTGTCTTCCCCCGAAAGCACCGGGTTGTACTTCATGCTCGCCAAAGTCGCCGACCTGCCCGAGATTTCCCCCGACCGCTGGTCACGCTTCGACGCACCCGCCCCGGACAACCTCCTGCGAAACCCCGACCGCTACCGGTATCAGCCCCTCCGTCTGACCGTTCTGGTCTACGGCGTGCAGAAACTGTCCGTCGAGAACGGCCTGCTCACCACCAGCCCCTACTGGCCCGTCGACAAACCCGTCTACGCCGTCTACTGCACCGCCGACGACGAAGACGCCCCCCCCCTGCTGCTCTACGCACCCCAGCCCCCGCCCGGTCTCGGCAAACCCGACGAGGTCACCCCCGATGGACAGCAAATCTACTTACGAGGCCCGAGGTTCCGCACGCTCGGGGTCTTCTTCAACATCGTCCGCCGACAAAGCCGGGGCTCCGAAGACGCCCCCCCCCAAATGACCGACTACCCGTTCCTCCTGGCCTGGCAGTTCCGCCGGGCCTCTCTGGCCGAAGGGTACTCGTGGCGGCACTTCAGCTTCGCGGGCCTCATCGCCGTCGGCATCGCCCTGTTCGTCGTGGGGTTCATCGTCCTGAAACGCCAACTCAAAAAGGGCAAGGACCGCGAGGGGGGGCTGTTTCGCAACTACAAGCCCCTCCGCGATGCCGAAGACGACCGCCCCGGCCAAGGCCCCGTCGATCCCGACCTCGTCGACGCGGTCCGACAAAAAGCCCCCACGGATGCAACGTCCCCTCAGGAGACCTCCTCCCATGAATCGTGACGTACGGGTCGATCTCGGCGAGCGGTCCTACCCCGTCCACATCGCACCCGGTGCGCTGGACCGGGTCGGGACTCTGACGGCGAACCTCCCTTCCGTCTCACGCACCGTGGCCGTCACCCTCGCCGAGGAACACTCCCCCCTGCCCGGCTACCTCGAAACCGTCCGCGCCAGCCTCGCCGACGCTGGCCTGACCGCCGACGCCGTCGCGCTGGACATCCCTCCGGGCGAGACCTCCGAAGCCCAGAAGACCCTCGCCACCGCGTCGAACCTGCTGGACCGGCTCTTCGCGGTCGAGCCGGCCGTCGATCGCAACACCGTCCTGCTGGCCGTCGGGGGCGGGGTCACGGGCGACCTGGCGGGCTTCGTCGCCGCCGTGGCCCTCCGCGGAATCCGCTGGATGAACGTCCCCACCACCCTGCTGGCCTGCGTGGACAGTTCGGTCGGCGGAAAGACCGGCGTCGACCACCCCGCCGGGAAGAACCTCATCGGCGCGTTCCACCAGCCCTCCGCCGTCGTCATCGACCCCGAGACCCTGCGTACGCTGCCGAAGATCGAGATCTCCGCCGGGCTCGCCGAGTGCGTCAAGCACGCCGTCATCCGCGATCCCGCCCTGCTCGACGATCTCCACGACCGCGCCGACGACCTCCTGGCCGGGACCGACGGACAACTCGCCTTCGACGCTGACCTCCTCACCGACCTGCTTGCCCGCAACGTCCGCATCAAGGCCGCCGTCGTCGCCGAAGACGAGCGCGAGGCCGGCGTCCGCGCCCATTTGAACTACGGCCACACCATCGGCCACGCCGTGGAAGTCTGCGTCGGCTTCGACCGCCTCCGCCACGGCCAGGCCGTCGCGCTGGGCATGATCGCCGAAAACGCCCTCGCCGTCGCGCGCGGGCTTTTCAAGCCCGACCTCGCCGACCGCATCCGCACCGCCCTCGCACGCCTCGACCTGCCCACGACCTGCCCCGGCCTGGACGCCGGAGAAATCTGGCAGGTCATGCAGCACGACAAGAAAAACCGCGGCGGCAAAGTCCGCGCCGTCCTCGCCCGAAGCCTCGGCGATGTCGCACTGTACGACGACATCACCGAAACCGAAGTCACGCAGTCCCTGACGAGCCTGACCTGAACCATGACCCCATCCGACATCAACCTCGCCGTCGACCTCGCCGGCGTTCGGTTGGACAACCCGCTGATGACCGCCAGCGGCACCTGCGGCTACGCCGACGAATACGCCGACTTCGTCGACCTGCGACAACTCGGAGCCTTCGTCACGAAGTCCATCTCCCGCCTGCCCCGCCAGGGCAACGACTACCCCCGCGTCGTCGAAACCCGCGCCGGGATGCTCAACGCCATCGGACTGGCCAACGTCGGACTCGAGGCCTTCCTCGCAGAGAAAGTCCCTCGACTCGAACAGCTCGGCCTGCCGGTCTTCGTCAATGTTGCCGGCACGACAGCCGAGGACTACCTCGCCGTCGTCGAAGCCCTCGCCGACGTGCCCGTCGTCCGAGGCTGCGAGCTGAACATCTCCTGCCCCAACGTCAAGGCAGGCGGCATCCAGTTCGGCGTCGACCCCACCGCCGTCGAGGACATCACCCGGCAGGTCAAGGCCACCTGCGGCAAAAACATCCTGATCGTCAAGCTCAGCCCCAACGTTTCGGACATCACCGCCATCGCTCGAGCCGCCGTCGCCGGCGGCGCCGACGCCCTGAGCCTCATCAACACCTTCACCGCCACCGCCATCGACATCGAAAAACGCCGCCCCATCCTCGCCAACGTCACCGGCGGGCTCTCCGGGCCAGCCATCCGGCCCATCGCCGTCCACATGGTCCACCGCGTCTGGCGCGAAGTCGCCCGACCCGCCGGCGTGCCGATCATCGGCATGGGAGGCATCCAGTACGCCCGCGATGCCCTCGAGTTCCTCCTGGCCGGCGCGACGGGCCTGGCCATCGGAACCGCCCTGTTCGTCGACCCCCGCTGCATCCTCGCGATCCGCGACGGCATCGCCGACTACCTCCGCAGGCACGGATTCTCCAGCATCACTGACATCGTCGGCAGCCTGGAAACCCCCGACTGACGCACACCGCCCCTTCCCCACAACGCCCGCAGCCCGCCGCAGCACTTCCGGAGATTTTCCCCACAGAAACCTTGCGAGAGGGGCTTGCATCTGCCGATGCTTCTTGGTAGAAGGAAAGGCCCACGGGGCTGTGGCGCAGCTGGGAGCGCGTCTGCATGGCATGCAGAAGGTCCGGGGTTCGAATCCCCGCAGCTCCATTCGACATAATGGTAACCGAAGCCGCGACTTAGCGGCCTACCTGCCAGCCCTTGGCAGTGCGGAAAACACCGGCGCAAGCGTGTATTTACACGCTTGGCAGCCAGGAGACCGCCATGCCGAGGCTGAAAAAACAACTCCCGAAGTACTCCCTCCACAAATCCAGCGGCCAGGCCGTCGTGCGAATCGACGGGAAAATGCACTACCTCGGGCCGCATGGTTCCCCCGAGTCCCGCGAGAAATATCAGCGGCTCATCGACCGGATACAGGCCCGTCGCAAGAAAAAAAACCGCCGTCCGGCCGCTACTCCACCTCCCCCCGTCCCTCGCGGAGCCGACCTCCTGATAAAAAATCTTGCCGCTGAGTTTCTTCGGTCCGGTGTCGAAGACATCAGCCCCTCCGAGCTTTCATTTGTAAAGAACTGTCTCCGCCAACTGGTGAAGCACTACGCAGACCGCGCAGCGGTAGACTTCGGCCCCCTCGCCCTCCAGGACCTCCGCGACCGGATTATCCGCGAGACCGGCAACAGCCGCGGCGTCGTGAACCGAAAGATTCGCCGCCTGCAAAATATCTTTCGGTGGGCAGTCAGCAAAGAGCTGATCCCGGAGACCGTCTACCGCACTTTGGCGACAGTAGCCCCTCTCCGCCGCAACAGGTCCCAGGCCCCCGAGACTGCCCCGGTGCGTCCTGTTTCGGATGCGCACGTCAACGCCATCCTCCCGTATGTCTCCGCCCCGGGCCGGGCCCTGATTCGCCTGCAGTGGCTGACGGGGGCCCGAGCCGGCGAGCTGGTCACGATGCGGCCTTGTGACGTGGACATCGACGGGGAGGTCTGGATTTTCACGCCGGAGCATCACAAGACCGAGCATCACGGCCACCTACGCCAGATCGACCTGGGCCCCCAGAGCCAAGCCATCCTGAAGCCTTTTCTGAACCGCCCGCTGGACGTTTTCCTCTTTTCTCCGGCTGAGTCGGCAGAAGAACACCGCCGGCGTCGTCACGAGGCCAGAACAACGCCGGAATCCTGCGGGAATCGTCCGGGCACAAATCGCCGGTCCCGGCCGCTCCGCGTGCCCGCGGCCTGCTACACCGTGGACAGCTACCGCAGGGCGATCACCCGCGCCTGTGACCGAGCGTTTCCGCCTCCGCCGCACCTGGCCCGCCGGTCCGGTGAATCCGCCGCCGCGTGGGAGAAACGGCTCACGCCGGAACAACGCAGCGAACTGAAAGCCTGGCGGAAAAAACACCGCTGGCACCCTCACCAACTACGCCACGCAGCGGCAACGCGGAGACGCAAGACCCACGGCGTCGAAGCAGCCCGGGCGGTCCTGGGGCACCACAGCATCAAGATGACAGAACTCTATGCCGAGCAGGACCGCGAGCTGCTCCGCAAAATCGTCACCGAAGTCGGCTGAGGCGGCTATCAGACGTGCTCCCATCAAAAGAAAACCTTATCACTGAAGCCATCCCATCCCGGCCCTGCAGGTAGCCCGGGCACTGGGCTTGAGCCGAAAAGGGTTGGCGATGAATACAGAGCTTGACATACCGTGCCTGCCTGGTTATTATTAAAGCATGATCGCATCCTTCGCCGACCAAGACGCGGAAGCACTGTTTCACCGCGGGCGCGTCAAGCGTATCGGCCCACAGCTTCAGCGCGTGGCGTTGCGGAAACTGCGATACCTGGAAGCGGCCAAGACGCTGGACGACCTGCGCGTCCCGCCTGGCAACCGCCTGGAAGCCCTCAAGGGCGACCACGCCGGCCAGCACAGCATCCGCATCAATGAGCAATGGCGTATCGTTTTCACCTGGCGAGAGGGTAACGCCCACGACGTTGCCTTCTTGGACTACCACTGACCGAGGTAAAATCATGGCCCGACGAAAACAAAAACCGATCCACCCTGGCGAGGTACTGAAGCACGACTTCCTGGACCCGATGGGCCTGTCGGCCTACCGGCTGAGCAAGGAAATCGGCACATCGCCGCAACACATCGGCCGGGTGATTCACGGCCAGCGAGGCATCGGGCCGGAATTGGCCCTGCGACTGGCCCGATTCTTCGGCACCACGCCGGAGCTTTGGGCAAACCTTCAGACCCGCCACGACCTTGACGTCGCCGAGGATGACATCGGCAAGGAAATCGCAAAGCAGGTTCGGCCTTACCAAGCGGCCTGACCGCACCCAAGGACATTGGGAACGGCGGCTGATCCCCGCCGTACCGTCCGGGGCTCGTCTGGCAAATTACCTGCTGGCCAGGCGACCCCGGGCGTGCCCGAAGAAAGCAGGTTTCTATGCAAACGAAAGAAAAGACCGGATGCAAAAGAGGGGACCAGGCAAATGGCCAAGACGATCCCGGGACGCTACCGGAGAACTTTGATCTCAAAGAGGCTTTGGAGACTTGGCATGATGAGTTGTATCGGCACGATCACGAGTTTGTGCCGATCTATGACAAGCTATTCAAAAAATGGATCTGGTGCTGCCCAAGCGAAAAAACAAGAAGCGGATGACTCCCAGGCCGAGGCGAGGGGGGATACACTTCGGGCGGCCGGAAAACTTCTTATGGCACTCGCCGGGCCGAATGGCCCCGACAGTCTGAGTCGATCCGAAGAACTCTCCGCCGCCATCGGGAAGATCGGTTTGCGGATGAACCTTTTTTTTCGTGGCACCGGCATCTCGCCGGTCCGTTGCAGGGCCATCCTGGCCCTGCGCCGCCGGCCCGCTGCACGGATAGGACGCCCGTGAAACGCACGGCCGGGACGGCCATGCCACGTTTCCATACAGGTTCCCAGCCGAGGGCGGATGGGCTACATTGCTCAGTTGCTTTTTCGTCCGCCGACGCCTTTGGTGGCCTTGGAGATGTTCTTGGCCTGCTCGTGGGGCCGAAGGCTGCGGGTGGCGGCGCCGGCTTTCCACATCTCGCTGTCGCGGAGTTCGGCCAGTTCCTTGTCGAGCTTCTTCTGGTAGTCCTTGGCCCCACAGACGCGGAGGACGCGTTTGGTTTCCGAGCCGTCGGCGACGCGCTGGTAGAGTTCCTTGAAGACGGGGAGGACGGCCTTTTTGAACTTCGGTCTCCAGTCCAGCGCGCCGCGCTGGGCGGTGGCGGAGCAGTTCTGGTACATCCAGTCCATGCCGTTTTCGTCGACGAGGCGGATGAGGCTCTGGGTGAGTTCCTCGACGGTTTCGTTGAAGGCTTCGCTGGGGGAGTGCCCGTGCTTGCGGAGGGTGTCGTACTGGGCTTCCATGACGCCGGCCAGCGCGCCCATCAGCACGCCGCGCTCGCCGGTCAGGTCGGAGTAGACTTCTTTCTCGAAGGTCGTCGGGAAGAGGTACCCGCTGCCGACGGCGATGCCCAGGGCGATGGTGCGCTGCTCGGCCCGGCCGGTGTAGTCCTGGTGGACGGCGAAGCTGCTGTTGATGCCCGTCCCGGAGAGGAAGTTCCGTCGGACGTTCAGCCCGCTACCCTTGGGGGCGACGAGGATGACGTCGACGTTCTCGGGGGGGATGACCTTGGTCTGGTCGTTGTAGACGATGCTGAAGCCGTGGGAGAAGTACAGGGCGTCGCCTTCGTTGAGGCATTTCTTGATCGTAGGCCAGATCGCCTTCTGGGCGGCGTCGGAGACGAGCATCTGGACGACCGTGCCTTGGGTGGCGGCTTCTTGGATGTCGAAGAGCGTCTTGCCGGGCTTGAAGCCGTCGGCGACGGCGCGGTCCCAGTCCTTCTTGAACTTCTTGGCCTGGCCGACGATGACGTTGAAGCCGTTGTCCCGCATGTTCAACGCCTGGGCCGGGCCCTGCACGCCGTAGCCGATGACGGCGATGGTTTCGTTTTTGAGGGTCTGCTTGGCTTTGGCGAGGGAGAACTCGTTGCGTGTGATAACCGTTTCCTTGACGCCGCCGAAGTTGATCTTGGCCATGGGGGTAGCTCCTTGGGTTGCTCGTGGGTCCGTCGGTGCGCTCCTCGCGGGGCGCCGAAGGCATGAGTATAGCGGGCTGGCGTGGGAATGCAAGGATGCGGGTGGGGCAGGTTTTCTCGGCCGGGACCGCGGCGATGCTCCACCGACGGCGTCAGGTCGATGGGTGCTGTTCGGGACGGTAGGGCAAGGGGTTCTGGAGGTGGCAGGTTTCGAGAATGCGAATTTGCCTGCGGACTTCGGCGGGTTTGATGAGCAGGTCCGTGCCGTGACGGAGGACGTCGAAGACGTTTCGGTAGAACCGTTCGGGGCCACTTGGCAGGGACTTGAGGGTGTAGCCGACCGCGCCGGCGAGCTGCTGTTCGTCCAGTCGCCAGGCCTTCTCGATCCAGGGCAGTTCTTCGCGCGGGTATTGGCGGTTCTCGGACCACGCCGGCCAAAAGGTCTGCTGCGGAGCCTGATGCGGATCGTAGTACCGCCAGACTACTTCGCCCGCTCCGCCCTTCATCGTGCCGAGCGTTCCGCACACGGTGTAGGTGTACGGCTCGGGGAAGGCCCAGTAGGAGGTGATGAGGATTTCGATCAGGGGCGCTCGGCGCTGCGGGTCGTAGAGCGTCAGGCTGAGCAGGTCGTCGGCGTCGCCCCCGAGTTGGTTGTTGCAGTCCATTCGGCAGAAGACGTCCGGCTCGCCGTGATCGCCGAACAGCACCAGCGCCTGGTCGATTGCATGCGGTCCGGTGTTGAACAGCGTTCCGCCCATGTTCTTTCGTAGGGTCTGCCAGTCCCATCGGCGGGAGAATTGACCCCAGATGCTGCGGACGTGGATGATTTGGCCCAGCACGCCGGAGTCGATGACCTCGCGCATTTTCTCGAAGAACGGCTGGAGGCGGTTGTTCTGAAACGGCGCGAGGAGTCGCCCGGCTCGCTCGGCGGCGGCGACCATACGGTCGAACTCCGCGACGGTGGCGGCCATCGGCTTTTCGCAGACGACGTGAAATCCCTTCTCCAGCGCCTCCAGCGTCGCCGGGACGTGCAGCGGGGAGGGCAGGGCATTGACGAAGACCTCGAACCCCCCGGCCGCGAGCAGCTCGTTGTAGTCGCCGTACGCCTCGGCGCCGAGTTCCTCACGTCCGTCGCGCCGGCGGTCCTCGATCAGATCGGCGACGGCGACGATGTCGTAGCATTCCGGCAGCGTTTGAAGGCAACGGGCGTGGATGTTGTAGCCGCTGCGGCCTTGCCCGGCAATGGCGATGCGAAGGGGACTGGTCACGGAGTAGCTTTCCTTTCCGGTCTCATGGTCGGTTCGTCCAAGCGAGATCCCTGTCGTGCCTTCCGGTGCAGGGATGGCACCGGCGTTGGCGGCAAGCCTCTCCGCCGACAGGTTACGATCCCTGCTGACGGGCCTCGGCGCGGATGTCGATCAGCTCCTTCATCAGGCCGTGGAGGTTGCCCTTCCAGACGGTCGTGCCGAGGGCGTCGTGGAGATCCTTGTACAATTTGTAGAGTCGCTTGTAGACGGCGACGGCGGTGGGGTTCGGCTCGTAGACTTTCTTTTTCAGCCCGGTCATCTTCTCCTGGGCGGCTGGGACGTCGGGGTACTGTCCTGCGCAGACGGCCGCTGCGATAGCCGCTCCCAACGCGCAGGTCTGGGACGAGCGGGAGACTTTCATGGGGCGGTTCATGACGTCGGCGTAGATCTGCATGACGGTGGGGTTCTTCTCCGCGATGCCGCCGCAGTTGACCACGTCGTTGACCTTCACGTCGTACTGCTCGATGCGGTTGACGATCGTCAGCGCGCCGAAGGCGGTGGCCTCGATCAGGGCGCGATATATTTCCGCGGGCGTGGTGTAGAGCGTCTGTCCGATCAGCAGTCCCGTCAGCCGCTGGTCGACGAGGATCGTCCGGTTGCCGTTGTTCCAGTCCAGCGCGAGCAGCCCGCTGGCGCCGGGGTGGAGTGTGTCGGCCTCCTTCGTCAGGGCCTCGTGCGTGCCGGCGGTCTTGGTCGCGCCGGGCTGGATGTAGTTGACGAACCAGTTAAAGATGTCCCCGACGGCGGACTGGCCGGCCTCCAGGCCGATGTAGCCCGGCACGATGCTGCCCGGAACGATCCCGCAGAGCCCAGGAATGTCCTGGAGCTTGCGGTCCGTCGGGACGATCATCATGTCGCACGTACTGGTCCCGAGGATTTTGACGAGCGTGCCGGGCTGGATGCCCGACCCGACGGCCCCGAGGTGGGCGTCGAACGAGCCGGTCGCGACGGGGATCCCTTCGGGCAGCCCGGTCCGTTTTGCCCAGTCGACCGAGAGCGACCCGACCGACTGGTCGATCGTCTGGGCGCGGGGGCGGAGTCGGCTGCGGAGTTCGCCCATCTTCCGGTCGAGTTGCAGCAGAAATTTTTCGTCGGGGTATCCGCCCCAGGCGTCGTTGTACATGGCCTTGTGCCCGGCGGCACAGACGCCGACGCTGAGCTGCTCCGGAGCCTGGGTGTCGGTCAGGACGGCGGGGATCCAGTCGGCGGCTTCGACCCAGGTATAGGCGGCGTCGAAGACCTTCGGGCTGGTCCGCAGGCAGTGGAGGATTTTGGCGAAGAACCATTCGCTGGAGTAGATGCCCCCGCACTTGGCAAGATACTGCGGCCGCATTTTTCGCGCGAGGTTGGTGATCTGCTCGGCCTCGTCGACAGAGGTGTGGTCCTTCCACAGCCAGGCCATCGCAGCCGGTTCGTCGGCGAAGCGATTCGACATCGCCAGTGCGTTGCCGTTGCGGTCGACGGGGATCGGCGTCGAACCGGTCGTGTCCACACCGATGCCGACCACGTGCTCCGGCTTGAAGGTCTTGCGACTTCGTTTGGCGGCGCCGATCGCGCGTTTGATGGTGATCTCCGCGCCTTTGAGATAGTCGGCCGGGTGCTGGCGGGCGAGGTTCGGATCGGCCGAGAGTATCACGCCCTCCGTCCCGTGCTCGTAGGTCCAGACGGCCGAGGCGATTTCCTTGCCGTTGTCCGTGCCGACGATCAGCGCACGAACCGAGTTCGTGCCGTAATCCAGTCCGATGGTGTACCGGGCCATCTGCGTCTCCTTGCGGCTGCGGGGTTTCCGATGCAACTGCACTCGTGTGGACCCCGATCATACGCCGAGGGGCGAAGTCTGTCCAGACGGCGGGGGCGAATCATCCCCGTCGCAGGGTCAGGAGGGGCAGTTCGGGTCGGCAGTTCAGACGGACGGGGACTTCGACCATCCCCAGCCCGCGGGAAACGTAGACCGGACAGTGCGGGCCGGCGACGAGACCGGCGGCGTATTTCCGGTGGCGGATCGGCAGCACGGGCGGGCCCAGCAGCGGGAGATTCACCTGGCCTCCGTGGGTATGGCCCGACAGGGCAAGGTCGACGCGCGGCGTGCCGGTAAGATCCTCGACGTAATCCGGATTGTGGGCCAGTAGGATTCGGCAGGCGGACTCGGGCACGCCGGCCAGGGCCGCGGCGAGGTCCGGCCCCGGGTCCTCGGACCAGTAATCGTCGACGCCGGCGAGGCAAAGCTCCGCGCGGCCGCGACGGAGAATCCGGTGCTCATTGACCAGCATGTCGATGCCGGCCTGTTCGATGGTGCGGATCATCTGGTCGCGATGAATCCAGTAGTCGTGGTTGCCCAGGACGGCGAAAACGCCCTCGGGAGCCCGCAGATTGCGGAAGACTTCGACGAGGGCGCGCGTGATGGCGTCGGCCCGGCTGACGTAATCGCCGGTTAGGACGATCACGTCCGGCTCAAGACTGTTGGCGAGGTCGACGGCGTCGCGGGCGTCTTCCAGGCTGACCAGTCGGCCGACGTGAATGTCCGAAAGTTGCGCGATCCGCACGCCGTCCCACGCCGGCGGAAGGGTCGGCAGTGAGATCGTCGGGCGGGTGAGCTTGACCCAGCCCGGCTCGATCAGCAGGGCGTCGGCCGCGACGCCGGCAACGGCGGCGCCCGCACCGACTCCGAGCCACTTTAGAAAACGCCTCCGCGTTACGCCCCTCGGCGAGGGTGTGGGGCCGTGGCGGTCTTCAGCGGAGGCGGTTGTCGGGGGGGAATCCGAAGACATGCACCCAGTATATCGGAATCGGGCGACGGATCGTGCGGTTTTCGCGACGGCCCGGTCGGTGGCCCCGGGAGCGAGTATCAGAGATCGAAGATTTTGCCCGGGTTGAGGATGTTGTTGGGGTCCAGGGCGCGTTTGACAGCCCGCATGGTCTCGAGCGTTTCTTCGGAGAGGAAGTAGTGCATGTTGACCTTGCGCTTGTGGCCGATGCCGTGCTCCCCGCTGATCCGCCCGCCGAGGTCGGCTGTCATCGTGTAGAGATCGTGCAGCGCCTTGGGGAGCGTTTCGTTCCATGTTTCGAGCGACCAGTCGGGTGCCTTGATGAGCCGAACGTGGAGGTTGCCGTCGCCGGCATGGCCGAAGGCGGGGAAGCGGATGCCGTATTTCTCCTGCAGCGTTTCCATTCCGCGGAGCAGCTCCGGGATCGCCGCCGGGGGGACGACGAGGTCTTCGTTCGCCTGGTGCGGGCTGATGAGCCCGTAGGCTTCGGCGATGTTTCGCCGGACGTTCCAGATGCGCTCGGAGGTGGTGTGGTTGTCGGCGACGTAGACTTCGATGGCCCCGGCGTTGTAGCAGAGTTCGCCGATGGCCTCGTACTCGCGGGCGACGACGTCCTCGTCCGCGCCGTCCACGGTAATCAACAGCATCGCCCCGCAGTCCTCGTAGGGCAGGGTTTCGTTGAGATATGTACAGGCGGTGTGGACGCAGTTGCGGTCCATGAACTCCACCGCCGTCGGCGTAATGCCGCTTTCGATCATGATCTTCGGGACGGTGTCGATCGCTTCTTCGGGGGTCTTGAAAAGAACCAGCAGATCGACCTCCCCGGCCGGGGCGGGCGAAAGTTTCAGAATGATCTTGGTAAAGATGCCCAGCGTGCCTTCGCTGGAGACCATCAACTGGGCCATGTTGTACCCGGTGACGTCCTTGACGAGCTTCCCGCCGTACTGAACGATCTGCCCGGTGGGGGTGACCATCTCCACGCCGAGGACGTACCGCGCGGTCACGCCGTACTTGATCGCCTTGCCGCCGCCGGCGTTCTCCGCGACGTTCCCGCCGATGTAGCAGGTCTCCAGGCTCATCGGATAGCCAGCGTAGAACAGCCCGGTCTCGGCGAGGTGCTCGTTGATCTCCGCGGTGACCACGCCCGGCTCGACGACGACCATCATATTCTTCATGTCCACGTCGAGGATTTCGTTCATGCGGTCGCAGAGCAGGACGATCCCGCCGTGGACGGGCACCGCCCCGCCGGAAAGCCCGCTGCCCGCCCCGCGGGGGGTGACGGGAATGTGCTCGCGATTGGCGAGTTGCAGGATGGCGGCGATCTCCTCGGCCGTGCGGGGACGAACCACCGCCTCGGGCATGTGCGCGTAGTGTGGGTCGGGAATCTCGTCGTGGCTGAACGGTTCGAGCCTCTCGGCATCGTCATAGACGACGTACCGCTCGCCGACGATCCGGCGGAGTTCGTCGGCGATTTCGGGCGTGACGGGTTGGTATTCGGTCGTGGTCATGGACGAGGCGTATCCATTTGATTCAGAAAGCGGTGAATGTCTTTGTCAAACAGCGTGAGCAGTTTCCGGGAGCCGGTGGCCAAGGGGTTGATGGGTGCCCACGCGATCATTTGAAGGGAGAGGTTTCGAGAACGGTGTCGAAAGGTCCGCAGTTCCGCCAGCCTCGGGTAGAGCTCCGGAGAGATCACTGCGGGGCGATGCGGGGTGGGCTGGGCCATCTGCCGTAACAGGTCCAGATGCCAGGACGGACCTTCCGGCAAAGAGTCCTCCAAAGCCCTAGCAATGCATTGGAAGACATTTTCGACCCACGTATAGAACGATTCCAGCATGTATGCCACCGCATACAATTCCACGTCTGTCGGTGATTGGCCAGCGTCGAGACGATCCAACAACTCATCAAGCGCATGAACTGTCGCTTTCAGTTCCTCCAACGCCGCCTCAGTCGGTTTTCGCAATTCACCCGACACGTTTCAATTCCCCGGATTCGCAAAGGTAATCGATCACCGGCGAGGGGCGATCAAGATCGATCAGGTCGACGGGAAGACGAGTCATTTCACTCAGGCGAGCCAGTACGGCAAAAAACTTCTCCGGGGGCAAACCTCGAACAGCCAGATCCAGGTCGGACGATTCCCGCTGCCGGTCCGTCCCGCAGGAACCCAGCCAATAGACCTCATCCGCGCCTTCGGCTTTGAGGAGTTCGGCGAGTTGCCCGATGATGTCAGCAGGGGAGGTCATGCGTTCGTTCCCAGTATAACCGCGACAGGGCAGATATGTCATGGGGACTGGCGTCGGGTTGCAATTTTCTCGTTCAGGGCCGGCAGGACGTCGAAGAGGTCTCCGACGATGCCGAAGTCGGCGACTTTGAAGAGTTGGGCTTCGGGGTCGGCGTTGATGGCGATGATGATTTCGGCGGTCTGCATGCCGGCGAGGTGCTGGATGCTGCCGGAGACGGCGACGCCGATGTACAGCCGCGGCGTAACGGTCTTGCCGCTCAGGCCGATCTGGTGGGGGTAGCTCAGCCAGCCGCGGTCGATGACGTCGCGCGACGCGCCCAAGGCGGCGCCGAGGTATTTGGCGAGGTCCCGGCCGAGGTGGAGGTTCTCGGCCTTCTTGAAGCCGCGCCCGACGGCGACGACGACGTCGGCGTCTTCGAGGGCGTTTTCGTCCTCCAGCGGGGTGTGTCCGACGCGAGCGATTCGGCTGTCGAGCAGTTCCGGCGGCGCGTCGAGCCGCTCGATCTCGCCGGCCCGGACGGGGCTGGGCTCGGCCGGTCGTGTGGAGCGCGGCCGGACGGTCGCCATTTGCGGGCGGTGCTCGGGCGTCTTGATGGTCGCGAGGATATTCCCGCCGATGGCCGGGCGGGTCTGCAGGAGGTGGCCCGTCTCCGGCTCGATGTCGAGGACGGTGCAGTCGGCGGTCAGGCCGGCGTCGGTTTTGATGGCGACGTAGGGCAACAGCGTCCGGCCGGTGGTGGTCGCGCCGGCGATGAGGATGGCGGGCCTGCGCTGCTTGATCAGCCGGGCGAGGCAGGCGGCGTAGGGTTCAACGAGGAAGTGTTCCAGGGCGTCGGCTTCGGTGGCGAGGACGCGGTCGGCCCCGCGGGCGATGAGGCCCTGGAGGTCCTCCTCGCGGATGGACTTGCCGAAGACCACCGCCGTCAGCTCGCAGCCGAGTTTGTCGGCCAAATCCCGGCCCCGCGCCAGCAGCTCATGGCTGATGCGCAAAATCCGGCCCTCGTGCTGCTCGGCAAGGATCCAGACGCCTTGATGGTCCTCAGAAGTCGTGTTTGCCAAGGGAACCTCTATTCAAGAAATTCGAAGATTCGTGTTTTGATGCGCCCCTCAAAAGTTGACGGAACGAAAAAGCAGGGCGATTCGTCAACGCAAAGAATAGAGTGACATCCCCAAAATGGTCCTCCCAGCGTGTTCTTGGCAGTTCTGAGGGAGGCGTCTGTTTTGAATTTGTTTCGTGTTTCGACATTCGAGTTTCGATTTTTTCAAGGTACCCTCAAATGAATTCTCTTTCCCGCAGGAAGCCGATGAGCTTCTCGCAGGCCTGGTCGGTGGAGTGTTCGTCCTCGGCCCGGTGGAGTTCGCACTGGCGGGTGACCTGGGGGCGGAAGATTTTGACCACGCGGGTCGGGCTGCCTTTCAGGCCGAGGTGCTGTTCTTCGACGTCGAGATCGTCGGCGGACCAGGTGGGCAGATCGGTTTTGCGGGCCCGCTGTTTGCCGCGGAGGGTCGGCAGGCGGGGATGGGCGACTTCCTTGACGACCGTCAGCACCGCCGGGAGACGGACGTCGAGAATTTCGTGGCCGGTTTCGATGAGGCGCTGCACGCGGATGCTCTCGGCGGTGAGTTCGTCGATGGCCCCGACGTAGGTCGCGACGGGCCGGTCCAGCCAGGCCGCGATGCCCGGGCCGACCTGCCCGGTATCGCCGTCGGTCGCCCGCTCGCCGCAAAGGATCAACTCCACGGTGGCGAGTTTGCGGATGCCGGCGGCGAGGACGTAGCTGGTCGCCCAGGTGTCCGAGCCGGCGAAGGCCTTGTCGCTGAGCAGCACGCCGCGGTCGGCGCCCATGCTGATAGCCTCGCGGAGTGCGGTGGCGGCCTTGGGCGGTCCCATCGAGATCACCGTGACCTCCGCGTCGCAGCGTTCCTTCAGTGTCAGGGCGGATTCGATGGCGTAGAGGTCCAGGGGGTTGACGATGGCTTCGACACCCTCGCGGATCATCGTGCCGGTGGCCTCGTCCATGCGGACGGCGTTGGTCTCGGGAACCTGCTTGATGGGGACGACAATGTGCATGTGTCATTCCAATGGACGGGAAAAGACCCTATGTAGCAGATCGGGGCGGTCGAATCAACGGCCAGCCGGGGCATGGATCAGCAGAAGTCGCTGAGAAAAAGTGCTGCGCGGATTGGCGTACAGGAGGAAGCAACGGCACGAGTCTGGTTCCTCTCGGTGACGAGGCCAGGGGTGCATAGTGGATTCCGGCTTTGGGGCAAACGCCGCAGCGACCCGGACGGTCGGGTCGGCCTGTGAAATCAGGCGTTTGCAGGATAGATCTTGATGAAACCCCCAGTTTGAGAAAAATTTAACTTGACGGATTCCGGGGGTAGGTTACACTAAGGGCATATCTTGGGATTGGTCTGTCAAGTCCAGGGGCAATCGGAAATCCGCCTGAGCCGGCGGGGGCCTCTTTGGACGTGGCAAGCCACATTCTGTAAAGGAGGGCACGAAGATGCCTGAAAGAATCTCTTGGTTGAGCCGCGCTGTCGGGGTATGCGCCCTTGTCGCGGCGGTGGTGCTGTGGTTTGCGGCGGGGGCCGTCCAAGCGCAGGACCAGATTACGTTGAACCCCGAGACCGACACGTGGATCAAGAAGAACGACATGGCCGACCGCAGCGCCGACATCACGCTGAACGCGGCGTACAAACCCGGTAGCGGACCACAGGAAAGCGCTTTACTGCGATTCGACCTGGGGGCGCTCCACAAGCACGACTGGGTGGACGTCGCCGAAGTCACCCTCCACGTGGAGTCCAGCACCTGGATCGACGTTTACAACGAAGCCGGGGTCGGCCTGTTCCCGGTCAACAGGCGTTGGACCTCCAACGCCACCTGGAGCAT
>CAYMAP010000019.1:0-1138 GCA_964388425.1 uncultured Planctomycetaceae bacterium | reverse complement strand
GGGTCGGCCTGTTCCCGGTCAACAGGCGTTGGACCTCCAACGCCACCTGGAGCATGTTCGACCGCGACCAGGGGTCTTACTGGGTCGAGGCTGGATGCGAAAGCAGCGTGGACCGCGACCTCACACCCGACGACGTGGTCACGTTCCACGATGACTACTCCGTCGCGGGTGATTACACCTGGGAGGGCATGGACCTGACGGCCACGGTGCAGGACTGGCAGCGTGGGGCCCGGCGCAACGAGGGCTGGCTGGTGCGGCTCTACGGCGGCATCTATCTGACCGGAAAGACCGACCGCGTTCAGTTCGCCTCCAACGAATGGCCCATGGACCACGAGCGTCCCGAGCTGTTTCTGGTCTACCACCGCGAGGCGATCGACTGGAAGGACGAGGACGACAGCGGCAATGGCGGCGTGTGGGATACGACGACGAAAAACTGGTCCTGGGTCGGCGGCGATACGACGTATGTGGACGGCGCCGACCCGGACGAAGTCCGCTTCTCCGAGGCCCTCGGCGGGGTCATCTCCGTTTCAGGAACCGTCTCGCCCAAGAAGGTGACGATCACCGATGGCTGGTGGACGTTCCAAGACGGCGTGATCGGCGGCGATACCCAAATCGACGTGGGCGGTGCGAGTTCAACCCAGCCCCGCGCGACCTTGGAAGCGGCCAACACCTTCACCGGGCGTGTGAACATCCTTAACGACGGCTTGGTCCAAGTCTCGGCCAACGGCGCCCTCGGACAGACAGGCGGGGGAAAGGAAACCTGGGTGTACGACGGTGGGATGCTTGCATTCTCCGACGGCGTGGACTACACCGCCGACGAGACGGTCCATTGTCGCGGCCACGGCCCGGACGGGCAGAACCTCGGCGCGCTGGGAGCTTTCTACGTCGGCGAGAATCGCTTTGCCGGCACGGTTCGGGTGCTCGATGATACCACCGTCTACGTCGAGGAGACCAGCTCCCTGGAACTGACCAAAAGCATCTACATGGCCAGCGATTATGAATTGACGGTCAAGGGCGGCGGCACGCTGGAACTGTCCGGAAACCAGGTCTTCAACGGCCGATATGTCGTCACAGGGGACCCGAATTCCTATTATTCCACCACACTTCTGGTCAACAACACGAGCGGTTCCGCCACGGG
>CAYMAP010000018.1:0-21661 GCA_964388425.1 uncultured Planctomycetaceae bacterium | reverse complement strand
GAGGGGCGCATCTCTCTTAGCCTTCCCCGGCTGAGAACTGCCCGAAATGCCTGCGATTCACAGCCCGGGGCGGCTGTGGTAGACGTCCACCTTCGCCGGGGCAGGCCCTGCGGCGGGGTAGTCGGATCGACGATTGCGGTCAACTCCGCGTTTCGGCCTTGCGTTGCGGTTGGGTTTCGGGCTTGTTGTCGTTATTCTTCGCCGGTTTTTGCAATCGGATGCGGACGACAACCGCGGTGTTGCCCCGCCGGATGCCGATGGGCAGGACCTCTCCGCCTTTGCCTTTTTCCAGCAGTCGCCCGAGGGTTTCGAGATCTTCTGTTGCGTACGCGCCGAGACGAAACAGGATATCCCTCGGCCGGATGCCGAGCCGGTCGGCGGGCGAGCCGGAGTCGACGCCGGCGACGAGCAGGCCGCGGTCGGTCGGCAGGCGCAGCCGACGGGCGAGGTCGCGGTCGATCTCCCGCAGGGTCATGCCCAGCAGAACCTGAGCGAGTTCTTTGCCGTCGGGGGGTGGTTTTCGCTGCAGACCAACGCTCAGGTCCAGGCGCTCGCCGCGTCGTGAGACGATCAGCGACAGCTCGAGGCTGCCCTGCCGGTCCGACAGGGCGCGGGCGTGTTCCAGCAGGGCGAAGACGGCGTCGGTGACGTGGCGGACGGGTCGGTCCTGAACGGCGAGCAGGACGTCGCCGACGCGCAGCAGGTCGTGGGCGGGGCTGCCGGTGCGGACCTCGGCGACGTAGACCTCGCCCCCGGCCGCGGGGGGGCGCTGGCGGAACCGCGCGCCGAACACCAGCCGATGCAATTGTTCGACGTCGAGCAGTTCCGGCAGCAGTTCCCGCAGTCGACCGATCGGAATCGCGAACCCGATGTCCTGCGCGTCGGCGCGGATGGCGGTGTTGATGCCGATCAGTTCGCCCTTGATGTTCAGCAGCGGCCCGCCGCTGTTGCCGCGGTTGATCGGCGCGTCGGTCTGGATGAGACCGGTGATCTCCACGCCGTCGCGGAAAGTCAGCGTCCGCCCGATCGCGCTGACCACGCCGACCGTAACGGTGCTGGCCAGCCCCAGCGGGTTGCCCACCGCAACGACGGTCTCGCCGACCATCAGGTCGTCGCTGCGACCGAGAGGCAGAGACTCCAGCGGACGGTCCGGCGGGCGGCGGAGCTTGAGAATCGCCAGATCGCTGGCGAGGTCGGCGACGATCAGGTCCGCCCGGTGCTCGGACTTCTCGGCGAAGGTCGCACGGACCTCTTCAGCCGATCGGACGACGTGGGCGTTGGTCACCACGTACCCGGCCGGGTGGATCACCACCCCGCTGCCGAGACTCGCCACCGGAACACGGCGGGTCGGGGCGAGATCCGGAAACATCTCGCTGAACAGGTCGTCTCCGAAAAAACCCATGCGGGTGCGAATGATCTTCCGGCTGGAGATGTTGACCACGGCCGGTCGCGCTCGGCGGTAGGCACGGACGACGGGCGTGACGCGGGGGTCGTCGTCGGGAACCTCAGCCCGGCAGGGAGCCGAGGCGATCAGCCCGGCCAGGAAAGCCCAGGCGAGCCTTCGTCCGAACGATTTTGCCTGCATGTGCATGTGGCGGCATCGCATGCGTACCACTGTGGCAGGTCGTGGAGGAAAACTCAATGCCGAATTGGCGAACGGCCCCGCCTTCCCGGCAGTCAGGTGTCCAGGACGTGAAGTTGCTTCTCGACGTAGGTACTCCCGACGTTGACGACGCGGAGGTGCCCGATGGTGTACTCGCCAGGCCAGTGGGAGTGTCCGCAGTAGACGTCGGTGACGCTGGGGTACTCCTGCAGCAGTTGGCCGATCCTGTCGGCGCCCATGTAGGCCGCGGCGAAGGCGAAGCGGTCGGGGCGGTTGCGGGGGAGCATGTCGGCGAAGGGCAAGTGGTGGACGAAGGCGAGGATGCGGTCGGTGCGTCGGACCAGGTCGTCCAGTTGCTGCCTGAGGGTCTCCAGCAGGCGGTCGAGGAAGGCTTCGTCGGACATTCCCAGCCGGACCCGCCAGCCATCCATCCAGCGTGCGCCGAGTGCAAGGTGGCGGTCGGTGAGGTCTTCGGCATGGCGTTCGAGGAGTTCGCCGTGCAGGCCGTAGTACCGGGCGGCCCCGGGGGAGATTTTGTTGCGGTAGAACGGCAGCGGAATGCCGAGCTCGGTGTCTCGCAGGGAGTAGTCGTACCACCCGACGGACCCGACGAGTCCGAGTCCGTCGAGATCAGCCGGCGCGTGATCGAGTACCGCGAAGCCGGCGCGGTCGGCGACGTCCGGCAGGAGCGTTTCATAGCGTTCGAGGGAACCCTGCCCGTCGACGCACCACAGTTCGTGGTTGCCGGGCACGAGGAACTTCCGCCCGTTGAAATCTCCGAACAGCTCCAGGCACTCGGCGAAGCGGTCGAGATCGGCCCCGGCGGTGTCGCCGACGAGCACGAGCGCGTCGGCGGCGGTCCGGCAGACGGTCCGGGCCAGGTGCCGGGCCGGCTCGCGAGATCGCCGGATGTCGTAATGCAGATCGGCTGTGATGAGCAGTCGCACGATCCGATTATAACGCAGAATGGTTGCATCGCCCGGCCCGGATAACTTCATCGGCCTTTGACAATCCCGCCCGAGCGGTTATGATGGACGGACGTCCCACGATTTACGCTTTTTCAGGGCACACGCACGTATGGCAGACCCCAGGGCCCGCGAACAATTCGGCGCAGAAGAACTGGCCATCTGCCTGAGCCACTACGACCTCGGGGTGATCTTCAGCATCAAGGAGTTCGCCCGGGGCTCCCGCCGAAGCCCCAAAGTCGTCATCGACTGCGAAAAGGGCAAGTTCCTCTTCAAACGCCGGGCCAAGGGCGTCGAGGACATCCGCAAGGTCGCCTTCACGCACGAAATCCAGCTTCGGCTGCAGGCGCAGAACTTCCCGCTGCCCCACCTTCACGGAACCGTCGACGACAACAACTCAATGCTCGTGCTGGGCAAGCGGATTTACGAACTCCAGGAATACATCGCCGGAACCAGCTACGACGGCTCGCCGGAGTCGACCGAACAGGGCGGGCACGCTCTCGGGCTCTACCACAAGCTGCTGGAGGGCTTCGAGAGCGACTTCGAACCCCTCACCGCCAGCTACCACAACGCCAAGGCCATCCACCAGTCGATCGAAAAAACCGCCCACGCCCTGCGCCCCCAGATCGCCAAACACGGCAAGGGCGTCCTCCAGACCGTCCAGTTCCTCAAGGACTCCTACTACCGCTGCGCGAAACTCGCCAACGGCCTGGGCCTGCGGGACTGGCCCCGACAGATCGTCCACGGGGACTGGCACCCGGGGAACATGCTCTTCAAGGACAAGCTGGTCGTGGCGGTGATCGACTACGACACGGCCCGCCTGCAGCAGCGGGTGATCGACCTGGCCAACGGGGCGCTGCAGTTCTCGATCATCGGCGGAGGCGAGAACCCGCGCGACTGGCCCGAGCACCTCGATCTGCCCCGCTTCAAGAAATTCCTCGAAGGCTACGATTCGGTCAACGTCATCACCACCGACGAGCTGCGCTGCATCCCCTACCTGATGTGCGAGGCCATGATCGCCGAAGCCGTCCTCCCCATCGCCACTACCGGAGGCTTCGGTCGATTCGAGGGCTGCTCGTTCCTGGACATGATCCAGCGGAAAATCAAGTGGATCTTCGATCACATGGGCGAATTGATCGACGTGCTCGGCGGGGAGTTGTCCAAGCAGGTCCGCACCGAGCCGAGACCCCCTCTCGACGACGACCCCCTCTCAGGACTGGCCCAGGCCGTCAGCTCGGGCGGGAAGGTCGGCTCCGCCGCCCAGACCGGCCTGCCCGAAGACCCGGACGAGGACGACGACCGGCACCCCCTGCGAAGAAACCGACATTGAGTTTCCTCAGCCGGGGGCGGCTGAGCTACACTTCCCCTCAGCTATGCCCTGTTCCAACGACGGTCATTCGTGAACGGGCAGGTGTCGGCCCTTTCGGGTCGGATCGTTCTCCAGCGGCGTGCCGACCGGCGAGTCGGTGGTCTTGTAGAGCTGCCGACGCTGCAGTTCGGCGATGAGTTCCCCGGACCACTGCTCGGCCAGCACGAGCGGCGCGACGTAGCGTGAGACGAACCGCGATGCCCCGCTGGACAGGTGCCCGCCGCCGTGCCCGGTCCGGGCCATCTTCCGCTCCCACCCGATCTGGTAGAGGTTGTCGTAGAGTCTCGGGCGGTCCTTGGGCAGCTCGAACCCGCCCATCCCCGCCGAGGCCACATGCTCGCCGTCCATCGTGCCGTAGACCGTCGTGCCCAGCCCCAGCAGGACCCAGTCAGCCTCGGAGAAAAGGTTCACGATCCCCTTGCGCGAGTGTTCCAGGGCGTCGATCAGCAGATAGTCCGGGCTGATGGCGGCGTTGATGAGAATCACTCCGTCGACGCGGTCCTCGCCGCGGAGGCTCTCGGCAACCCAGATCGCCATCGCCCCCCCGCCGCTCTGGCCGACCAGGCAGATGGGCCTGTCGGGGTAGGCGATGCGGTACCGGCGGACGCGCTGCGCCAGCCGCTTGGCGAGCCTGCGGTTGCGGGTCTCAGCCCGGAGGGTGTACAGCGGACCCCACGCGCTGGTCCAGTCCTGGATTTCGATCGCCCAGTTGACCCCGCCGTCGGCGAGTCCTTTGCAGATGGCCTCGTTCAGCGCACTGCGCCCCTCGATGCCGGTCAGCACGATCACCATCCCCCGGTGCAGCCGATCCGGCGTGACGTACTTCTGCTCCGTGCCGCACCCGCCCAACAGTCCGGCCAGCACCAGCAGCCATGTCGTTCGTACCATCATGGCCAGAGTATAGCGGCCCGCCGCGACGGCGTGCAGTCTTTTTCGTGCTCGACCAGAAAACAGCGTAGGTGCAAGCACCCACGCTCCGTCTTTGAGCTTTTTAGGCGATTCCCTCAAAACTGCCAAGGACGCTGTTGTAGGACCCTTTGAGGGGGCGTAACTCGATTGTTTTCGTTGACGAACGCTCTGATGTTCCGTTCCCTCGACTTTTGAGGGGTCCGTCTTTTTACACGACGCCCTGGGCCATCATGGCCTCGGCGACCTTGACGAAACCTGCAACGTTCGCGCCGACAGCGAGGTTGCCCTTCTTGCCGTAGGCCTCGGCCGCCTCGAAACACTGGTCGTAGACGGCGTCCATAATCTGCTTGAGGCGGTTGTCGACTTCCTCGAAGGGCCAGTTGATGCGCATCGAGTTTTGGGCCATCTCCAGGGCGCTGGTGGCGACGCCTCCGGCGTTGGCGGCCTTGGCCGGTCCGAAGGAGACGTTGTGGTCGTGGAAGACACGGACGGCCTCGGGTGTGCAGGGCATGTTCGCACCCTCGCCGACGGCGATGCAGCCGGCCTTGACGAGGATGTTGGCGGCGGACTCGTCGAGTTCGTTCTGCGTCGCGCAGGGCAGGGCGACGTCGCAGGGGACGTTCCAGATGCCCTCCCAGCCTTCGGTAAAGGTCGCCGATTTATGCTCCTCGGCGTATTCGCGAATTCGCCCCCGCTCGATTTCCTTGATCCGCCGGACGGTATCGAGCTGGATACCGTCGTCGTCGACGACGTAGCCGTTGCTGTCGGACAGGGCGACGACGTTGCCGCCGAGCTGCTGGATGCGCTGGGTGGCGTAGATGGCGACGTTGCCGGAGCCGGAGAGCACGACGCGTTTGCCCTTCCAGTCCGTGCCGCGTTCGGCGAGCATGCGGGAGACGAAGTAGGTCAGGCCGTAGCCGGTCGCTTCGGTGCGGACCAGCGACCCGCCCCAGCCGATGCCCTTGCCCGTCAGCACGCCGGTGAAGGTGTTGGTCAGTTTCTTGTACTGCCCGAACAGGAAGCCGATCTCCCGCCCGCCGACGCCGATGTCGCCGGCCGGCACGTCGGTGTCCGGCCCGATGTGGCGGTAGAGTTCGCTCATGAAGGACTGGCAGAAGCTCATGACCTCGTTGTCGCTCTTGCCCTTGGGGTTGAAGTCGCTGCCGCCCTTGCCCCCGCCGATGGGCGTGGTCGTCAGGGCGTTCTTGAAGATCTGCTCGAAGCCCAGAAACTTGATGATCCCCAGGTAGACCGAGGGGTGGAAGCGCAGCCCGCCCTTGTAGGGTCCCAGGGCGCTGTTGAACTCGACCCGGAACCCGCGGTTGATCTGAACCTCGCCTCTGTCGTCGACCCAGGGGACGCGGAAGATGATCTGGCGTTCGGGTTCGATCATGCGCTCGAAAATCCGCGAGCGCGCGAACTCGGGGTGCTTTTCGTAGACCAGCGGGACGGCTTCGGCGACCTCGCTGACGGCCTGGTGAAACTCCGTCTCGCCCGGGTTGCGGGTGTTGACCAGCCCCATAAGCTGTTCGATGTAGGAATCCGAATAGACTTCGTCGTACGAACCGGGGGAATTCGTGTTGGCCATGCTGTTCTCCTTGTAGTAAGACGGGTGAAACGGCGGCGGAATCCCAGACATTCCACTACCCTGATATGTCACGCTCAGTAGAAGGCGGTAATGTATAAGCGTCAAGTATAATTTTCACTAATACAGGACAGCTTCTTTTCTTATGAACGAAATGGAGCGTTCAGATGGCCCAGATCGATGATCGTTTGACCACGGGACTGCCGGGCATGGATCGGCTGTTGAAGGGCCTGATCCGCGGGGACAACATCGTCTGGCAGGTCACGGAGGTCGAGCACTACCGCCGATTCGTCGAGCCCTACTGCCGGTCGGCTGAGCGGGTCGGCGAGCCGCTGGTCTACTTCCGCTTCGCGAGCGCCCCTTCCCTGCTGCCGGGGGGCATCGAGGCCCGGGAGGTCCGGCTTGATCCGCACCAGGGTTTCGAGACCTTCGTCACGGGCATCCACGAGACGATCGAATCGACCGGCCGGGGCGGGTACTATCTCTTCGACTGCCTTTCCGAACTCGCCGACGCCTGGCGGAGCGACCAGATGCTGGGCAACTTCTTCATGCTGACCTGCCCGTATCTGTTCGACGTCGAGGCCATCGCCTACTTCGCCCTCCGCCGGAACGTCCACTCCTTCCACGCGACGCGGGCGATCACGGAGACCACGCAGATATTCCTGGACGTCTTCGAGCACCGCCGGCAGACCTACGTTCACCCGTGGAAGGTCCAGTCGAGGCATTCCCCGACGATGCACATGCTGCACGCCTGGCAGGAGGGGGACTTCCGCCCCGTCACCGCCAGCGCCACCATCGCCGAGGTCCGCCACACCATGCCCTGGCTGCAGTCCCAGGCGAATCAGGCCGGCCTGTGGAACCGCACCTTCGCCCAGGCGGCCGAACTCGGCCTGCGGGAACAGGGCGACGGGCTCAGCGAGGAGGCCGGCGACTGCTTCCAACGGCTCCTTCGCATGTGCATCTCTCGCGACGAACGCATCCTGGAACTCGTCGAACGCTACTTCGACCTCGAGGACGTCGTCGAGATCGGCAAGCGGATGGTCGGCACGGGACTGATCGGTGGAAAAAGCGTCGGCATGCTGCTGGCCCGGGCGATCCTGAACCGGTCGGACCCGGCCTGGCCGGGAAGGCTCGAACCGCACGACTCCTTCTTCGTCGGCTCGGACGTCTTCTACACCTATCTCGTCCGCAACGGCATCTGGGCGCTGCGAGGCAAGGCCCACGACCCGCATCGCTATCTCGAAGGCGCTGAACGCGCCCGACAGCGGATGCTCATCGGTTCGTTCCCGGAGGACATCGAGCAGCAGTTCGGGGACATGCTGGACTACTTCGGGCAGTCGCCGATCATCGTCCGCTCCTCGTCGCTGCTGGAGGACAACTTCGGCAACGCCTTCGCGGGCAAGTACGACAGCGTCTTCTGTGCCAACCAGGGCTCGCGGCACCAGCGGCTGCAGGACTTCCTCGCGGCGGTGAAGCAGATTTACGCCTCGACCATGTCCGAACGCGCCCTGACCTACCGCGCCCAGCGCGGGCTGCTGGCCAGCGACGAACAGATGGCCCTGCTCGTGCAGCGCGTCAGCGGGAAGATGCTCGACGACCTGTTCTTGCCCGACATCGCGGGCGTGGGCTTTTCCTTCAATCCCTACGTCTGGGACAGCCGGATCGACCCCGAGGCGGGATTGCTTCGACTGGTGTTCGGCATGGGAACGCGCGCGGTGGACCGCAGCGACGACGACTACACCCGCGTCGTCGCCCTCAACGCCCCCCACCAGCGACCCGAAGAGAGCTTCGAGAAAGTCCGGAAGTACTCCCAGCGGAAAGTCGACGTCCTGGACCTGACCAGCAACCAACTGGTCTCGACCCGCTTTGCGGACATCGCCCTGTCGGACTCCGCCGAGGCCCTGCCGATGGACCTGCTGAGTTCCGTGGACCCCGAACTGCAACGTCGCGGCCTAGAGAACCTCCCCGCCGGCACCTGCCCGTACGTCCTGACGTTCGAGTCGCTGTTTTCCCGCACCGACTTCATCCGGGACATGCGGGCGATGCTGGAAACGCTCCGGGAAGCGTACGACTATCCGGTGGACGTCGAGTTCACGGCCAACTTCCTGGAGGACGGCTACAAGATCAACCTCGTCCAGTGCCGCCCCCTCCAGGTCCACACCACCACGACGGCGGCGGCGGACACCCCGGCCGAGCTGCCCGACGAACGCATCGTCCTCGGCGCGCGGGAAGCCGTCATCGGCCAAGGCGCGAACCTCCGCATCGACCGGGTCGTCTACGTCGTTCCCGAGGCCTACGCGAACCTGCCCCTGGCCGACCGCCACGCGCTGGCCCGGCTGGTGGGAAAAGTCTGCAACCTGCCCGGCGACGACCGCACCCAACCGAGAATCCTGCTCATCGGGCCCGGACGCTGGGGGACCACCACGCCCAGCCTCGGCGTGCCGGTGCGGTTTTCCGAAATTCACCGCGTTGCCGCCATCTGCGAACTCGTCGCCATGAGCGACGAGATCGTCCCGGACGTCTCCCTCGGGACACATTTCTTCAGCGATCTCATCGAGACCGACATCCTGTACTTCGCCCTTTTCCCTCATCGTCCGGGCAACCGTATTGACCACGATCTCCTCCAGGCCGCCCCGAACCATCTGGCCCCCCTGATGGAAGAGCCTCCCCCCTCCCCCCTGCAAGAGGCCCTGCGGGTTCTCGACGCGGGGCAGTTGCACGAGGGCATGGACCTGCTGCTGCACGCCTGCCCTCTTCGGCAGCGGGTAATCGGCTACCTCCAGCCGACCGCCTGAACGCCGAGTGAGGGCCTTGCAGTGGACATACCGTGGGTTCAGGTCGCCTTTTGGGGGCATGAACGGGTCGATTTGCAGCGCAACTTTTCTTTTGACAGTCGGTTGGATGTCCGATATGGTACGTAGCGTCGCGGAGCGCCCCACTCGGGCTGCGTTACGCGTCCACAAGCGGAAACCACATCATACTTCTGGGATCAGGGAAGCTCGGAGAGTTTCATGCGGATGAACAGAACATGGCTTGGGGTGAGCATGAGTCTGGTGGGACTGATCGTCGCGACCGGCTGCAGCACCACGGCCACAGGAATTGCCGAGAGTTACGGGGTGCTGGAGAATCTCGAACTCGTCCGGATCATCGAGTCCGGCAAGGCGGAGGAGATGACCCGCCAGGGCCAGGCCGACGTCCGCCACCGCGAGGTCTCCAGTGGCGGCCGGGAAGTCCTCGTCACCGAATATCTCCTCTTCGACGAAGTCTATCGGATCGAGGTTCGCGAGGCGATCAACCCGATCGAGGGCATCGCGAATGTCGACGTCCAGTTGGCCGAAGTGAAACAAGGCGACTGGGAAGACACCATGAGGCTTTTCAAACTGGCCGGCGTCCTGAAATGTCTCCGGAACGACAGCTACCAAGCCCGCCCCCGTGTCGCCTACCGCGCCTGGAAGGGCTCGGACGGAAAGGTTCACGGCATCCGGGTGACGGAGGGCAACGTCCCGCAATGGACCCTCAGCGAGGACGATCTGAATCTTTACATTCGCACCTCGCTCCAACCGATTACCACCATGTGGTTCCGGCAGGTGGCGAGGCCCTCCGAGGGATCGGCCATGCCCACCAGCAGCCGATGGATCATGGAATCCCCCGGACCGCGCAATCCGAACGACCCCCTGAACCTCGGCCAGCAGAAGTTCATCAATCGAGAACTGGAAGCGTTGATCCGATAAATACACCGGCGGCGCGGCGGATCGAGCCGAACCCGCTCCGCCCGCCGACACCAAAGACCTTGCATCCCCTGGGAAACGTTGCATGCAACGGAGACGATCACCCATGAAACACGTATTGCTGCTGTTTACGGCAATCGCAGGACTCTTTCTTCTGGGCTGCCAGGCGTCCGGCATGGTACAGGACGGCCGAGAACGCGAAAGACGACTGGCGAACATCAACAGCCTCAACAGTCGACAGATCGTCGATGACTGGGACGAATTCTGGCTGCAGGATTCCAACTGCGACCTGACCCAGTGGTACATCGACGTCGGCCACTGAGGGCCTGTATGAAAACGTGGCATGGCCGTCTCGGCCATGCGTTTGAGGGCATTCTGCCCGTGCAGCGGGCCGGCGGCGCAGGGCCAGGATGGCCCGGCAACTGCCCGGCAAGATGCCGATGCCACGAAAAAGAACGGTTTTCATACAGACTCTCAGGCTCCGCGGCATCGCCGCTCCGCGCGAGGGGCGCTTTACAATCGGCCCCGCCGGGTCTACCATTTGGGCATGGAACCGCAGTCCACGACGTTCCCGGGCTGGAAGACGTCTCTGCGCTCGGCGGTGCTGATGGCACTGCTGGCGGGGGTGACGGGGCTGGCCTGGGCGCTGACGATCCCTGCAGGCCGGACCCAGCGCCAAGCCGCCGCCCTCCTCGCCGAAGTCCGCCAGCGGGGCCTGGACCATTACTGGGCCCAGGCCGGCGAGGTCAGGCAGTGGTATCTCATCCACATCGACAACAACCTCGCCGGATGGGAACTCCACTACCGCCAGCCCACCTCGGACGGGTATGTCGGCGGGATGATCAGTTGGAGATACCACACCCGACCGCGCCTACACATACAATCCCACTGGCTACTCAGCAGCGACGCCCGGACCGGCCGATACCGCTCCACCGTCCAGCAGGCCGACCCCCGTCAGCCCGGTCGCCGGAATCTGCTCCAGCAGACCGAAATCCGGCTCAGCAACGCCCGCATCGACGTCACCCAGATCACCCCCAAAGGAGCCTTTCAATCCGCTCGCGCCGTCCCGGACCACTACATCCCCGAAGGCACGCGCAGCCTGATGGCGAGACTCATCGCCGAAAAGCAGGCCCACGGCACGTTCAAGATGGTACTGGACGACCATACCCCTCCGCCCGGCTCCACGACGACACCCCTGATCACGGTTGACTACGACTTCGAAGGAACAACCAACACTCCGCAGGGAGAAACCAACGTCAGTGAAAAGCTGAGCATCCCGGGAAAAGGATCGACGGAGAATCTCCTGACACTCGATGCCTCGGGGCGGATCGTGGAAAGTCGCTCGGAGACCTATCGACTCGTTGCCGCCACACAGGAGGCGGTAGTCAGCCAATTTCCCCAGGCACGCCGTGTCCTGGAGAACCTTTCGGCGGAGTGAATCACCGTGGGGCCTGAGCCAGCGCGGTATCAGCCAGGCCACAGCCCGGATCGAGGTACAGAGCATACTCGTAGCACTGCCGGGCCTTGTCCGTCTTGCCCATCGCCTCGTACGCCCGACCCATCAGGCAGTACATCGTGACGTTTTTGGGGTGGGCCTTCTGCATCTGGTGGAGAACCTTGACGGCAAGGTTCGATCGGCCCTGTCTGAGCAGAGCGAAAGCCATCAGCAGATTGGCGTCGGCATGGTCGGCTTCGAGTCGGCGGGCTTCGTTGCAGTACTCGATCACCTTCGTCAGCTTGCCGGCCAACAGGGCGACTTTCGCCCTGCGGGTCCAGTTGTCCGGCTGGGCGGGCTGGAGCCGGCAGGCCGAACGATAGAGCGCGTCGGCTTCGGCGCGTTCGTTCGTCGCCAGCGCGCAGTCCCCGTCCATCCGCAGCAGCCAGGACTGTTCTTCGTAGCCTTCCATCTTCCGCAGAGCCGCCAGCGACTGTCTGCACATGCCGAAGTTCTCGTTGAGAAAGTACGCCTTGGCCAGCAGTTCGTGATATGCGGCATTCCTGGGATTCAGCGTGCAGGCCTTCTGGACGTACCGCACGGCCTGGGCGCCCTCGCCGGTCCGCAGGGCCAGCCTGCCGGCCAGCTCGTACGCCGCCGGGTCGCGGTCGGCCAGGTGCATCGCCTCTTCCAGCATCGCCAGGGCCTCGCCCTCCCGCCCGAGCTGGGCGAGCACTTCCGCACCGGCCAGCACCGGGGCGATGTTCGTGTGGTCCAGGTCATGCGAGAGCCGGTATTGCTCCAGCGCCGGGGCCAGCTTCTCCTGGCGTTCCAACGCCACGCCGAGATAGTAAGGCAGGTTGGGATTGTCCGGATTGTCCGCGAGCCCCGCTTCCAGCTCCCGCTGGGCCGAGGTGTACTTGCCTAACTCGATCAGCACCCGCCCGAGCAGCACGCGGTACTCCCCGCTATCGGGTGCGAGTTCGACAGCCTGGAGGGCCTTGTCGCGGGCCTTGTCCAGTTCCCCGATGCGTACATGCTCACCGGCCATCTTGGCAAACATCTCCGCACGGTTCCGGGCCCAGTTTTCATAGGCACTCTGGCGGGACTCCTTGACCGACTCCTGCACACAGCCTACCAGCCCCGTCGCAAGCAACAGCAGCATCAGAACGCGTTTCATGATGGGCTCCCATCCATGGGGTTCACCAGGTCAATCCTCGTTGAGGAGAGTCGCCTGGCGGGATTGTTCTTCTTCCAGCAGGGTCGAGAGGACCTCAGGCACCCTGTCCACCCGGGGAGGGCTGGAGGTGTCGGGCTCGAGCCGGCTGGGATCGGCGGGCGTGGGCGAGGCGTCCTCCCCGGCCGGTTGCGCTTCGGGCGCCAGGGGCAGTTCGGGCTTGCCCAGAGGCGCGGACGCATCACCGGTCCTGCCCGCTTCGGTCGGTTCGCGCCGGCGGTCGTAATCCAGAAGCCGGCGATCCCGGACCGGACCCGTCCCCGTAGCCGGGGATGCCCCGGCGGTATCCTCGTGAATCATGCGCTCGACAATATTGTGTGTCGTCAGGGCAGCCGGCTCGCGAGCCCACGAGGCCTGCGGGGACAGCAGGTCCTTGATGTACATCGCGTCGCGATCGTTGGGGCGGATGCTCAGGGCGCAGTTGGCGTTCCACAACGCCTTGCCCGGGTTGCCCTGGGCCATATCCCGCCGGGCAGACTGGATGAATTCTCCCACCAGCCGCGTCGATGCCCAGCACGCCAGACCCTTCCGCGATGCCAGCCGGACCGCCTCGACGCGATCCTTCATCTCCTCGCTGAGTTCCTCGTCCGGCGGGTGGGCGATGATGTGCGGCGTGATGAGAATGATGACTTCCTCGCGCTCGGCCACGTCCTGCTGATTGCGGGCGCCCATCCCGAGAATCGGAATGTTGCCCACCACGGGCATCTGCGAACGATCGAGGTTCGTCCGCTCCCGGAACAGCCCGCCGATGATGATGGTCTGCCCGTCGCGGACCAGCATGTTCGTCGTGACCTGCGTGGTTCGTTCCCGTGGCAAGACGTCGGTACCGACGGCATTGAGTTCGCCGGTGGAGTCCTTCGGCTGAAGCTCCATCCGGATGTACCCATCCTTGCTGATGTACGGCCGAACGACGAGATTCGTGCCTGTCTCCAGGAAGTTCACGCTCGTGGTCGCGGACGTTTCGGTCTGGGTCGTGGTGTCGCGGTAGCCGATCTTCTCGCCCACCAGCACACTGCCCTGCTGCTTGTTGAGGACCAGCAGCTTGGGGTTGGCGATGATCGTCAGGTCCGTGACGCCCTCAACGGCCTTGAGAAACGCCGCCACGTTGTCCGAGATGATCCCGAAGGTGAACGAGCCGGTCTGTGTGGCCGTGGCGGGCAGGGCGGCGGCGAAATTCGTGCCCACCAGGCTCTGGGCGTTCTTGAAATTCGTGGTCCGCCACGTGGAATTGTCCGCCCCGTCGCTCGGGTTCACCGAGGGCGAGGTGCCCGCATTCGACAGCCCGTGATAATACTGCAGATCCACGCCCATGACCGTGTCTTCGGTCAGCGTCGCCCGCATGATGGTCGATTCGATGAGAATCTGCTGGGGCCTGATATCCAGTTCCTCCAGCACTCCTGCGATCACGTCGAGGTTCTCGACGTAATCCCGCACCACCAGAACCTCGCGGTTGGCATACTCGTTGCCCCCGGTGTTCACCGTGGCCACGCCGGAGGTCGTCGTCGTGATCCCCTTCTGCGCTGCGGGGGTGAAGGAGACTTTCCCGTCCGCGGAAACCTGGTCCTTGATGAGTTCCATCGCGTCGGCGGCGGTGAGATACTCCAGGTGAAAGACGCGGATCGAGATTGTCTTCTCCGCCTTGAGAATGGTGGCGTATTCCTGGGGCGTGTAGATGAAGATCATGTCCTGCTTCTCGACCGCCACCATACCCGCGGAATGAAGTACCGCCTCCAGCGCCTGGTCGAACGTCACCCCGTAAAGGTCCACCGTCACCACCCCCTGGGCGCGAGGACTGATGACGATGTTCTTCTGCACCTGGGTATTGAGCTGCCGGAGGACCAGCGCCAGTTCCGTGTCGCGTACGTAAAAATTGAACGTGCCTTTCTCCAGGGGCTGGATGCGGACTTCTCCCTGCGGTTGCAGGTCTTCGCCCGCGTCAAGGTCTTCCTGCGCGGCTGCGACGAGCGGCAAAGCCAGCAGCACGCACGTCGCAACGCACAGAAGGCGAAGGTCTCGCAGCCCCCCCCTCCCGTCGGATTCCGTTCCATACCATGTCATGGCGAGTGTATTCCTTTCACCGGGGTGAGAGCCGACTCACTCATTTGTTGTCACTGTGATGTTTCCAGTCACCGGCGCTACCCGCAGCGTATAGCTGTAGTCTCCGTATTGGACAACGATCGCACTGTTGCTGCTGATCGGCACATTGCCCGCTTCATCTTGAGTCGGTTCTCCCACCGGCGTGTACGTCACCGACGACGATCCGCCGAAATCCACCGACACGACGTCCAGACCATCGGCCTGAAATTCCGTCCGCAGGTCGACCATGTAAGGCTCGCCGGAGATCGCAATGCTGATTGTCCCGTCGGCATCGGAGAGCGTGTACTGTTCGGCACCGGTGTCGAAACTGACCGTCATCGACGCCTGACGACGCTGCGCCTCGGACTGGGCATACTCCAGGTCCGTCGCGATCTTGTTCGTTGCCTCGCGGGCCCGGACGTTGTCGGTTCGCCCGACGGCCACCATCACAAGCCCGACCGTCACGCCCAGCAACACCAGAACGATCAATACCTCGATCAGCGTTAATCCGCGTCGAAGGGGTCGGCTGTCACTTGCGGTCGGATTCATCATGACGTCTCCTTGGTGCCCCGCGCTGTTTGACGACCATCACACGCGCCTCGCCCTCCTCGAACATCGCCCTCAATCGATCGAGCGTCTGCTGCGTCTGACGCAACTGCCCGCTGATCTTCTCCAACTGCTCGGTGTTCTTCTCCTGGGCCTCCAGCAATGCAATCCGCTGAGAACCGGCGTTCAAGAGACGCCGGGGCTGGGGTTTTTCCGCGTACGCCGGCGGGGGCTGGAGGCTTTCCCACAACAACACCGCCAAGACCGCCGAAATCAGACAACAGGCACCGAGACCCAGTCCGGAATGCAATCGGCTGTTCTCCATAAGTCGTTTCATCTGCCACCTCGCTGATGGGTTCACGCCAACCCCCGTCAGGTCTTCACAGACGGTCAGCCGACGTATCCTTGTTGATGTCGGCAACTTTCGCGTGTTCGCAATACTGTATTTCCCTCCCAACAGGCTCAAACCGAGCCTCCGTCATCACAACAAACCTCGCGAAGAATTATAGTTTCCACGCCCCGCCGATCAAAACGTACAAGAGCACATGCTCGCAAAGATTGTTACTCCTTTTGAAAAACAGAGATACGCCTTTACCCCAAAGCCACCTCGCATATTTTTCCCCTTTGCTGAATACAGCCAAACTGTCCAGCACATTACAGCCTCCACCTCAATGCCGCTTCCTCGCAGTGGCGATCACACCCCTGAGCCTCTGCGCGTTTGTGGTGAACTATCCGGGCTAAACCCGTTTTGGAAAAAAACACACCCCGGGCATACCCAGGGCTCAATCCGGTCGTGAAAACGTTATCGGGTGCCACGGATTTTCTGCCGCCGGCGGTTTTTCTCAATCGGGGGCGGCTGGTCGTTCGACGGCGTAGCGGTTGATGACGAGGGCGTCGACTCGGCCGGCGGCGAGTTCGACAATGGCGTCGCGGGCGGTGTTGACGATGGGTTCCTCGTGGCGGTTGAAGCTGGTGTTGATGCAGACGGGGAAGCCGGTGTGTTTTTCGTATTCGCAGAGGACGGCGTGCATGAGGGGGTCGGACTGCCTGCTGAGAACCTGCGGGCGGGCGGTCCCGTCGACGTGGACCACGCCGGGCGTCTTCCGGCGGGCGAGGTCGGTGGCGTCGAAGCAGAGCGTCATGAACCGCGAGGCGATCCTTCCGCGGGGGTAGCCCTGGAAGTAGTCGGCTGCTTTTTCCTCGATGACGACGGGCGCGAAGGGCATGAAATCGGTGCGGTCGAGGCGTTCGTTGAGCCACTCCATCATGGTCGTGTCGGTCGGTTCGGCGAGGATGGAGCGGTGGCACAGCGCCCTCGGTCCGAACTCGGCCCGGCCCTGGACAAGGCCGACGACCTGTTTCTTAGCGAGGCGTTCTGCGATGTACTGCTCGGGGTGGTCCAGCTTGCGGGCGGTCAGGCCGGCCGCTTCAGCCTGGGCGGGGATGGCTTCGTCGTCGATGTTGGCCCCGAGGAAGGCGGAGCGGAACTCCACGGACGTCAGCGAGCCTTTGACGCGGGCCTGGTCGAGCAGGGCGGCCCCGAGACCCACCCCGCCGTCGCCCATGTGCGGGTGGATGAAGATCTCCTCGACCTCGGGCAGTTGGTGGAGAATCTGGTTGAGGCGGACGTTGGCGAAGACTCCCCCGGCTGCGGCGAGGCAGCCTGCGCCGGTCTTGCCGATGGCGGCGGAGACGATCTGCGAGGTATTCCGCTCGAGGACTTTCTGCGCGCCCCAGGCGATTTCCTCGATGGAAAAGCCCTCCAGGGCGTCCCGAAGGGCGGCGACGGCGTCGTGCCAGAACAGCCGCTTGCGGTTGACCCAGGTCAGCCGATCGGTGTCGGCTCCGAAGAACTCCAGCAGGATGTCGCGGGCCCGGGGACAGGGTGTATAGGCGGCCAGGCCGGTGATCTTCCCGCCGTGCCGCATGGGCGAGAACCCGCAGATGTGCGTGATGTAGTCCCAGAAATTTCCCGGGGAGTGGATTTTGGGCATGACGCCGATGCGGTGGAGTCGCCCGTCCCGGCCGTGCCAGATCGACCCGGACAGCCCGTCGCCCCCGCCGTCCATGGTCATGACCGTCGCCTCGGGGAACCCGGAGGTGTAGTAGGCGGTGGCGGCGTGTGCGGTGTGGTGGTCGACCATGTCGATGGGTCCGGTGTAGCCGAGGCTGCGCAGCCGGCGGACGGACTTGCGTCGTGCCGGTGCGTGGCGGAGACCGTATTTCGAGACGCCCTGGTGGAGGCTCCGCATGAACCAGCCGTCGAGCGGCAGGACGTGCTGTTTCGAGGCGAGGGCCATCACTTTCCGCAGGAACGAGAGGTCGGGGGTGTCGAAGTCGAGGTCGCCTTCGGTGTAGGCCGGTCCGTAGCCGCCGAAGCAGACGCGATCGACGTCCCGCAGGGAGACCCCGCAGTCGGCCAGGCAGCAGGCAAGGGCCTGTTCCGGGAAGCCGGCGTGGAGTTTGACACGGGAGAAGCGTTCCTCGTTGTTGCTCCAGAGGATGTCCCCGTCGCGGACGGCTGCGACGGAGGCGTCGTGGCTGTCGCCGATGCCGAGGGTCAGCATGCGTTGCTCCCTTTCGTTTCGTTGGCGGGCCGGTGGGATCCGTCGGCCTGGGGGGGGTTGCCGCGACGCAGCGACCAGACGATCAGCCCGGCTCCGATGAGAAAGGGCGGGACGGACAGCCATTGCCCCATCGTCAGCGCGGACTGCGCCCGCAGGGAGTCGATGTGATAAGCCTTGAAGAACTCCACGGCGAAGCGTCCGGCAAAGTAGCCGGCCAGGAACACGCCCAGCATGAGTCCTCGGGGCCTGCGTTCGCGACCGGCGAGGCGGTCGACCAGCCAGAGCAGCCCCAGCACCGCCAGGCCGAGCGTGAACTCGTAGAGCTGGGAGGGGTGGCGGTGGGTTTCGGTGGCGTCGAAGCGCTGGAACCACACGCCCCAGGGCGCGTCGGTGGCCCGCCCGACGATTTCGGAGTTCAGAAAGTTGCCCAGCCGAATTCCCGCCGCTCCCAGCGCGGCCGAGAAGGCAAAGCGGTCCCAGGTCTCCAGCGGAGAAAGCCGGTAGCGTTTCGCGAAGAGCCACAACGCCGCGATCAGCCCGACCGTCGCGCCGTGGCTGGCCAATCCGCCCTGCCAGACGAACAGGATCGTCACGGGGTCGGCGAGGAATTTCCGCGGGTGGTAAAAGAAAACGTGGCCCAGCCTCGCCCCGATGACGACCGCGAGAAAGCCCCAGAGGATGAAGGCGTCGATGACCTTCTCGGAGTGCCCGCCGCGACGCATCTGCCACCGCCAGAGGACGTACCCCCCCAGCAGGGTCAACACGAACATCAGTCCGTAGTAGCGGATCTGCACCCCGCCGAAATCGACGAGGACGGGATCGAGGTTGTGGACAAAGACGCCCATGGGTGTGCAGGCCTTTCTCCCGTGCGGTCCGGGAAGGTGAGCATCCTAACGCATCGACCCGGCCGGGCCAAGCGCGGGAATACATTGGGGGAATACGTTGACCCATCCCGGCTCGTGCGGTGTCGGCCCGTCGGGCGTATCGATCCGCAAGGAACGCGGACAGGGCAGGAGACGGTGGAACAGGGTGGAAGCAATAGCTCACCGCAGCAAATATGTCTCACAGCAGCCTTGACCGATACGCTCCGGACAAGTACACTTGCTTCACCCGCATAGGGTATCGGAGCGTGGCGCAGCTTGGATAGCGTGCTTGACTGGGGGTCAAGAGGTCGCGGGTTCAAATCCCGCCGCTCCGACTTGTTCGAACGAGAAGCAGAACCGGTCCTGACCTGCGGGGTCGGTTTTTTTGCGCTGACAGGAACGATACACCGCGCAAAACCGAACACCAGACGAAGCAGGGGCCGGCTCCACTGCGTCGGAACATCAGCTCCACGCGCCGGTCAATCCGCCGCGTTGTGATTCTGCGGAATCGGCTGGGGGAGGAAAAACCGGAACTCCGCCCACTGCCCGTACTCGCTGTCGGCATTGATCCTCCCCCCGTGGGCTTTGATGATCCTCCAGACCATGTACAGCCCGACCCCCGTGCCCTTGGCCTTGCGGAGCGTCGGATCGCTCAGCCGGGAAAACTTCCGGAACAGCTTCGGACGATCCTCAGGCTTAAAGCCTTGCCCCTCGTTCCAGACCGACACGCTCAGCCCGTCGTCTTGCCGATTACCCGTCAGCCGGATCGTCCCGCCCTTGCGGCCGTACTTGGCAGCGTTGTTCAACAGATTCGTCAGGGCGATCGTCAGCAGGTCCGGGTCACACTCGATATCCGCCAGCTCGCCGCTGAGCTTGCGGTGCAGCCCCATGCCCTTGCCTTCCAGCCAGACGGTGACCATCTCGCAGGCCGGCTCGATGACCTCGCCCAGCAGGTCCACGTCCCCCCGCGGCGTACACGAAAGAGTCCCCCCCTCCAACCGGGCGAGGTTCAGGTAGTCCCGGATCAGCAGCAGGAGATACTGGCCCTTGAATTCCATCCGCTTGAGCTTGTCGCGCTGGTCGTCGTTCAGCGGTCCGAACCGCTCCTCAAGGAGCAATTCGAGCGTCATGACCATACTGGCGACGGGGCTTTTGAGTTCGTGGGTCACGAAGCTCAGCAATTCCATGTAGGCGTTGTTGGCCTGGGCGAGCTGTTCGATCCGCCAGGCTTTCTCGACCGCCTGGCTGAGCCGTTCGGAGATTGCCAGATGAATCCGCACCATGTGCGGCGTGAAAGTATGCGGCGTGCGGGAACTGCGAAAGAGCAGTCCGACCACCCGGTCGTCCACCCGCAGCGGACAGGTCATGCTGCTGCGGACGCCCTCTTTGAGCAGCAACTTCGTCGACGCGCTGGCCGGGTGCTGCCGGGCGTAGTCTTCCAGGTCGCCAATCAGCCTACACCGCCCGGCGCGGATCACCCGCTGCAGGCTGCTGCCGGAGAGGTCCTCGCTGTAGCCTTCCTTCAGATAAATCGGCTCATACGACGCCTTGACGCACTGGCAGGTCAGACGCTGCTCGTCGTCGGCCACGAACGCCACCGCCACCCGGTCGCATCGGCAGATTTCCTTGGTGACCTCGAAGAGATAGTGGATCGTCTGGCGGAGGTTCGGCACGCCGGCAATCTTCTGATTGACCTTCTTGAGGATGTTGATTTCCTCAGCCGAAAACTCCGCCGGCAACGGCGTCTCGATGTACTGAAGGGTTTCGGCGGAAGGATTTTCCGGCCGGGACTTCTCGGGTTGTGCCTCGGTCATGCGACTCTCCAAACGCACAGCAGGTACTCCGTAGCTTATCCGACGAAGCATTTCGATCAAGCACAATCGCCTGTCGCTGAATGCGTGTCGCCCCGCCGTTCAGCGATGAGCACGTCAAACCGCCCCCGCTGAGGGTTGCGCAGCAAAGCGGGCGCCCCGAGGGACGCCCGCGGAAACTGCAACGAACAACGGCAATCGTCTCAGCGACGGCGACGCAGCATCGCCACCGCGCCCACAGCCAGTAGACTCAGGCTCATCGGCTCGGGCGTGATCACAAAGGCCATGTCCAGCGAAACAGGCGGCTGGGCGAGCGGGTCGATCAGCTCGATGGAGTCACCGTTGACGTCTTCCCAGACCGCGTCGTCGTTGAAGTGGTCCAGCGACGTCTTCCAGCCGGCGTAGGTCTCCGGCTCCAGCGGTACGACGTGCAGTTCCAGCCAGTAAATGGTCCCCTCTTCCTGAATGAACGGGTCGGGAATCGGGTCGATATTGACCTGGAACGCATCGAAGTGATCCGGGGCGGGGTTCAGTTCGTCGGCGTAGGGGCTGTACCAGCCCTGGGGGCCGAAGTCTTGCAGAGGGCGAATCGTCAATTCGGTACTCGGGAAGATGCGGTTGAACAGCGGCTCGCCGGATTTGTCCGGCATGCTGTAGGCCCGGCCCGTGCCGTCCGGGTCGGGGATGTCCGGCCAGATGCGGACCCAGACCTGATCCACCCCGCCGTCGATCCCGCCCCGCCAGCTCAGCCAGAAGTGGATGTCATCCACCGGGCCGCTCTGCGTACACTGCCAGTCGTCCGCGACGAACGTCCGCGTGAAATCCACGTCCCAGCCGGTCGGGTCGGGCAACTGGGGATAGTGCATCTTGTGTGTATCGCCCTCGTTCCAGTCCGCCAGGACGGCGGTGGCCAGGAACAGTACGGCGAGTAAGGTCAGTGTCGTTTTCATGATACTTTTCCTTTCAG
>CAYMAP010000017.1:0-21713 GCA_964388425.1 uncultured Planctomycetaceae bacterium | reverse complement strand
TCAGTGGTCTTCGCGACGGTCGTCACCGGTTACAGCGGCGCGTCCGCGGCCGATTCGCACGGCCTTCCCTTTCGCGTCCGGGTTGCCCCGGAACCTGCAACGTCCGATAGCCTACTCGAAAAACGGGATTTGTCAAAAGAAAAAACGTCAATCTCCAAAAAAGACGCCTCCCTCAGAAGTACCAAGAACGCGGTTGTAAGACCATTTTGGAGACGTAACCCTATTCTTGGCGTTGAAGAATCGCTCTGATGTTCCGTTCCGTCGACTTTTGAGGGGCGCGTCAAAAAAACATCCTTGATGCCGTGTTCATGTTGTGTTAGGGTTACGGGATGAACAGAACGCACCGGGCCTGGTTTTTGTAATTTTTTCTCCTGACTCCTGACTTCTTCTCCCCGCACGGATGCAGCCATGGACACACAGCAGAAGTTGGCGATTCTCTCCGACGACGCGCGGTACGACCTGTCGTGTGCGTGTGGGGGCAAGGGCACGGACCACCGCCGGCGCGGGCCTGACGGCATGTGGGTCTACCCCGCCGGTCGCGCCCGAGGCGGGCGGGACGTGCTGCTCAAGACGCTTCTGAGCAATCACTGCTCGAACGACTGTCGCTACTGTCCTCTCCGCGCGGGCCGGGACGTCCGCCGATGCACGCTCAGCCCGGAGGAAACCGCAGGCGTCTTCCTGGACTACTACCGGCGGGGCGGCATCTTCGGGCTGTTCCTGACCAGCGGCGTGCTGGGCAGCCCGGACGCGACCATGGAGCGTCTGACCGCCACCGCTGGCGTCCTGCGGAAACGGCACGGCTACCGGGGCCACCTGCACATGAAGATCGTCCCCGGCGCTTCGGACGCAGCCGTCGACGAGGCCCTGTCGCTGAGCAGCATGGTCTCGCTGAACGTCGAGGTCCCCCACGCCGCGGCGATGGCAACGCTCTCGGGCAACAAGCACTACCAGCGTGACATCGTCCAGCCCCTCCGCCGCATCGCCACCCAGACCAGCCCCGGCGGGCCGTTCCGCGAGGTCAAGCAGTCCACGCAGTTCATCGTCGGAGCCGCCGACGAAACCGACCGCCAGATCGTCGAGGCCACCGCCGGTCTGTACCGCCGACTCCACCTCAACCGTGTCTACTTCAGCGCCTACCAGCGCGGCCTCGGCGAGACATCGCTGCCCGGCGAGCGCCGCGCCGGGGGCGAGGACCTGCTGACGCGCGAGCATCGGCTGTACCAGGTCGACTTCCTGCTTCGGCGGTACAGGTGGGATCTCGAGGACATGCTCTTCGAGCCGGACGGCAGCCTGCCGCTGGCGACCGACCCCAAGCATCGCTGGGCTGACGCCCACCCCGAGCGGTTCCCCGTCCGCCTGCGCACCGCCTGCCGGGCCGACCTCCTCCGCGTGCCCGGCCTGGGACCGACGTACGTCGACCGCCTCCTCGGCGCCCGCGCGGAGGGCAACTTCCGCAGCCTCGCCCGCCTGGGCCTGAAAGGCAAACACCTCGAAAAGGTCCGCCCATACGTCGTCATGACGTAAAAGGGTCCGCACCAAGAACTCTTCCCGCCGGGTTTGACCCTGCGAATCGGTTGGGCTTCGTGCGATCCTCGCGGCGGTCACCCCAGCAGCGTCCCGGCGGCGGAGTGGATCATGTGGATGCCCGTGGCGGTCAGCAGGACGTAGACCACCACCATGAACCACTGCTGGTTGACGCGGTTGTTGAGCAGTTTGCCCAGCAGGCTGCCCGCGACAGCCGCCGGCACGAGGTACAGCCCCGCGCCCAGCGAGCCGGGGTTGATCAGCCCGAGGATGAGATACGGCACGACCTTGAGCTGGTTGCCCGTCCAGTACAGCAGCGAGGTGGTGGCGACGAAGCGGCGTTTGTCCATATCCTGGCTGATGAGGTACATCGTGGCGATCGGCCCGGAGGCGTGGGCGAGCGTGCTGGTAAAGCCCCAGAGCGTCCCGGCGATCGCGCCCTGCCACCAGACCGGCTCGAACCGCCACGACCGGCCCGTCAGCCGCTGGCCCAGCCGAAGGACCACGAACAGCATCGCCACGCACCCGACGAGCAGTTTCAGCCCCGCCGAGCCGGCCTCCTCCTGCCCGCTGCCGAGCTGCTGGAGCTGCCAGAGCACCACTGCCCCGGCCGCGATGCCGACGCAACCGGCCGGGACGAGTTCCCGCAGGGTCCGCAGCTTCCACTGTCGCCACCAGACGACCACGCCGACGTAGTCGGCGGCGATGAGCAAAGGCAACATCAGCCCGACCGCCATCAGCGCATCGCCCCCGCAGGCATAGATCATCAGCGGGATGCTCAACACCCCAACGCCCCCGCCGAAGCCCGTCTTGCCCATGCCGAAGATCATCGCAGACAACGAACCGATCACCAGGAACCGCGACGAGTCATCGGCGAGGGATTCCGGCAGCAAAGGCAATGGAGCGAACATCGACGACAGCATGGCGGGTCCTTTCGCGGGTTCTGCGAGTCCGCCTGCATGAACCGCAGGCGTCGCGTCGATACAATAAACGACACATGAGCGAATGGAAACCGACCCTTGCGATCACGATGGGCGACCCGTGCGGGGTGGGCGCGGAGCTGATCGTCCGCGCCCTGGCTGAGGAGAACCTGCGCAAGCGGGCGAAGTTCGTCGTCTTCGGCTTCGCCGACCAGCTCATGTACACCGCCGACATGCTCGAAGTCCGCCTGCCTTTCTACCGCGAGCGCCACGAACAGCTCCGCCGATTCGGCCACGAGCTGGTCGTGCTGGACTTCGACGAGTTCGTCCTACCGCCGATCATGCCCCGCGGGCCCAGCCGGATCGGCGGGGAGGCATCGGTCGCCTTCGTCGAAGCCGGTATCGCAGCGACCTACGCCGGCTACGCCGACGCGCTGGTCACCGCGCCGATCTCCAAGACCAGTTGGCAGCTCGCGGGCTTCAAAAAATTTCCCGGGCATACCGAACTGCTCGCTGAGCGGACCGGCGCGAGGCACGTGGCGATGATGTTCGTCGCACCCAAGCTCCAGGTCGTCCTGGCCACCATCCACGAACCCATCGTCGCCCTGCGCGACGTATTCACGATCGGCTGCGTATTCAACCCCATCGAACTGGCCGACAAGGCCCTGCGGGAATGGTTCGGCATCGAGCGTCCCCGCCTCGGCGTGGCCGGCCTGAACCCCCACGCCGGAGAGAACGGACACCTCGGCGACGAGGAACGGCGCATCATCAGCCCCGCGATCCTGATGGCCGGGGAGAACGGCATTGACGTGCAGGGTCCGTTCCCCGCCGACACCCTTTTCCTCCGCGCCCTGGAGGGGAAATTCGACTGCATCGTCGCGATGTACCACGACCAGGGGCTCATCCCCGTCAAACTGCTCGGCTGGGACAGCGCGGTGAACCTCACGCTCGGCCTGCCGATCATCCGCACCAGCCCGGACCACGGGACGGCCTTTGACATTGCTGGCAAGGGACGCGCCAACCCGGGCAGCTTCCTGGCCGCGACGAACCTCGCCATCGAACTGGCAAGCAAGAACCGCACCTGACAAAACGGCGTGTAGCTCAGCCGCCCTCGGCTGAGTCCGGGAGGGTGCGTGCTCCGTGTCCTGCCAACCCCCAAGGCCGAAGCCGAAAGCCCCCACGCGGTTCCTCGGAACCTTCGGCCTCATTCTTCCTCAAGGTCGTCGAAGTCGTCGTCCTCGAAGTCTCCGTCGGGGATGAAGTCCGCCATGTCCGCCTCGTCGTCCGGCCCGTAGATCAGCCGATGACGCACCACGCTGAGGCCCAGCAGCACCACGCCCAGCCCCCACAGCCCCAGGCCGACCAGGACCAGCTCCTGCCGGGTCTGCACCCGGACCAGGCTCGAACCGGCGACCAGGAACAGGGCCGAGCCCGCCGAGCCCGCCGCCGTCCACGCCAGCGCCCGGCCCTGGCGGGGGTGGTCCAGGCCCCAGAGGAATCCCCCGTGGGCCACCAGCGTCATCACCAACAGCAGCAGGACCGAGATCGAGTAGCCCCACCACGTCATCGGCCAGACCAGTTGCGCCCACAGGCTCGTCAGGAGCAGTCCCATCGGCAGGAAGATCGCCGCCAGCATCGTCCGCCCCCGCCCCTGCAGCAGGACCGCGCCGGCCAGGACGACGGCTGTGGGAATCTGCAGCCCGTCGACCGGGCGGTGCGGCACGACGGCCGATCCATGGTCCACCACCCAAAGCACCCCCGAAAACGCCGACAGCCCACCGCAGATCACCAGCGACGCCGGGCGAACCCACCACCGCGCAAACGGACGCGGCACGTCCGCCGTCCGCAGATCCGCAACCATCAGCCCCAGCAGAACCGCCGTCCAGACCCCGAACGCCAACAGCATCCGCGCGATCACCAGCGGACCAATCGGGTGCGCGTCGGGTTTCATCGTTCCGCCCAGCCATCGGCTGATCGCCTGCACCGACTCGCTGACAACCAGGACCCAGTGATCAAAGGCATCCTGCGGGACCGACAGGCCCCGCTCCGGCAGGAGCAGGGCCACCCCGCCCACCACGGCCGATCCGATCAGCCCGGTCACAACCCAGCCCGGCAGCCGCCAGCGGGAAAGGACCAGCGCGTTGAGCCCCCCGACGCCCAGGCCCGGCAGCACGCCGCCGACCACGGCAACCCAGGGCGGAACCCCCCAGCGGATCAGTCCCGCCGAGACCACGCCGCCCAGCCCCATCGTCGCCCAGAGGCTCAGGTCCCACGTCCCGTACCGCACCGCCAGCAGCAGACCCAACGCCGCTGGCAAATGCCACGTCGCCAGCATCTCCGCAGCCCCGTTTTCCGGCTGAGATCCCAACGACCGCCACGCCGGAAGCAACACCACCGTCAGCAACACCAGAACCCCCACACAGAACAGATCGTAATACATCCGTCGATGAAACACGCGAAACCGGATTTTCTCTCGCCAGAAGCTCAAGCACACCTCACGGCTGGGGAGACCGCCATGTTGGGCAGAGCAGCCTCGCTCCGCTCGTCTCCGTTGTATCATCGTCCGTCAGCGGGGTCCATCACGAGTCGCAGCGCCCCCGCGACGGAACAAAAAAACGGGCCGACACGGAAGGCATTCCGCATCGGCCCGTTCGGGGTTGGCGTTGACCGAAGGTGCGACTAATCCTGTTTGTCTTCGTCGCCGGAGCCGGATTCGCCTTCGGCGTTCTCTCCGCCGGTTTCCGGGGTGCTTTCTTCTCCGCCGGTCTCGCTGGAGTTGCCGGAATCGTCCTCCTGCTCCCCACCTTGGGTTTCAGACGGGGCGGCGGCGGACTCGGAGGGCAGCTCCTCTTCTTCCTCTTCGACGTAGACGTCATCGAGATCCGTCGCGTCGACACGGCGGCGGAGGATGTAGTAGATACAGGTGGAGGCACTGGCGAAGTACGTCAGGGCGTAGGCCATCACGGCCGCGACGACCAGCACGACCCAGATCGAGAGGATCGCGCCCACGATCGTGTCGAACCCATCGCCCGCGAAGTGCCAGTTGAACGTCCCGAGATCCCAGAACGTCGGCCGATGCCACAGCACGTCGAGATAGTCGGCCTGCGAGCCCATGGCGTCACCGTGGGTGAACAGTTCCTCCCAGAACCCCAGCTGGACGAAGCGATGCGTCGCCGACAGCGCCAGGAACGCGAACAGTCGGACGAACAGGTACGTGATCATGCCGTACACCGACGCCACCGCGCCGTAGAGAATAGCGCGGAACGGGCGGGTCATGACGTAGGAGAAGCTCCGGGAGATAGCGTCGAAGCTGTCCGATCCCTCGACCGCGATGGTGGGGTACATCAACGGCCAGCCGGCCGCGAACCCGATCAGCATGAACGCGATGCCCACGCCCACGAGGATCGCCCCGCCGAAGAGAACGGCCAGCAGGATCGGCCCGACGATGGGGATGACGCTGAGCACCCACGCCACGCCGGAGACGAACAGGCCGGCCACCACGATCACCAGCATCGGCACGAGCGGCGCGGTGAAGAAGCTGAAGAACTTCTGCCGGCCGAACCGCAGCGACTGCATGATCGAGATTTTTTCCTCGCGGGCGAAGTGCAGTGCGGCAATGCGGTACATCGCCCCGCCCAGCAACGCCCACAGCACGAGGAACCACAGCAGGAAAATCACCGCGAAGACCCAATGTTCGATGATCAGCCAACGCACGCCTTCCAGCGACATGAGGACGTAGTAGATCAGTCCCGGCGTGTCGTCGGTCATGGCGGCGGCTTCCGGGGCCGGCAGCCCGGTGTTCGGATCAAGTGTCGCGGGGGCCATGTCCCGCCCCTGGACCATGCCACAATACCGCGCCATGCCCCCGGTGAAGTTCAGGTACCGCACGGCCATGACGCCGTTGCTGAAGCAGTCCATCTGGTAGTCGATGAAACTCTCGAAAATGCCGTACCCTTCGATGTCCCGGATGGCTTTGTTGAACTGAATCCGACGTTGCGTGATCGCGTAGCGGGTATCCTCCAGGGCCCGTTCGAGGTTCTCGTAGGCCCTGTCCTTTTCGTCGTCGGCCATCTCGGCGTTGCTGATTTTCTTCTCGGCGGCTTCGTCGATGTCGTCGAGCAGTTCGTCGATTTTCTCCAGTTCTTCGTCGAAGACATCCTGCGCTTCGGAGATCAGGTCACCGGCGTCGTCATTGTTGTCTTTGGCGGTTTTGAAAATCTCCGCCGGACTCTTTCGGTCGCCGGTCTGGCCGGACTCGTTCTTGTCGTTGTAGGTCTTGAGCCGGTCGGCAAAGACCTCGCGCAGTTGGGGACTGCGCCCGACCGCCAATTGCATGTAGGCCGAGAGATTGTGACGGTTGGTCCGGGCAGCAGCCAGCAACTTCGCCGCCTGCTGCAGCCGGGCGTCCTCGTCCCGCCACTGCTCCATCTGCTGGTCGTACCTAGCGGGGCTGGACGGGACGTGCTCGACGATCGCCCGCTCGGGGACGGCCCCGCCGCCGGCTTGCCAGATCACGTCCAGCACGTTCCCGCCGACCATCAGCAGGACCACGAACAGGACCCCCAGCAGGAGTTTGCTGGGATGGATCGCCATCTTGAAGCTCTTGAAGATGTGAGGGAAGCTGAACACTTCGCTCCATACGATGCGCTTCACGACATTCTGCTCTTCGGCCATGATTCAATCCTTTCCTCTACCTCGCCGGCGCAACCCTCGCGACCGGTGATGAGATTCTGCTGAGCGATCGGGTCTGCCCCCTGGGCGGAACGAACCGCCCACAGGCGACAAACCTTGGGTTTCAGGAAAATTATACGCAGTGCCCATCGGTCTGCAACTGCATTTTCCGTACTGCGAGCGGGAAGACCAGCGGAAAATTCAGTTTTCGTCGGACGATTTCGAGTCGCCCGACGACCCCGACTGCACGGAATCCGTCGATGAGGAGTCGCTCGAACCCTTGGCCTCACCGGAGGGCTTGTCCTTCGCAGCCGCATCCTTGTAACTGCTCGAACGGTAGTCGGTCTGGTAAAAGCCGCTGCCCTTGAAGATGATCCCCGCCCCCATGCCCAGCAGCCGACGGACCTTCAGCTTCCCGCAGGACGGGCACTTCCGCACCGGGCGGGCCTTGATGGACTGAAATTTCTCGAACGCGTGTCCGCACGCGTCGCATTCGTACTCGTACGTCGGCATGGTTACGTCTCCGTGGCTTCGTCCGAGGGGGCCTGGGCGACGACCACCGCCGCCGGACGAAGCGTTCTGCCTTTCAGTTCGTACCCGCGCTGCAGAACCCGCAGCACGGTCATGGGTTCAGCCTGATCGGTCGGCTCCTGCATCATCGCCGAATGCCTCTGGGGGTCAAACGGCTGCCCCTCGGCGTCGATGGGCTCGAGCCCGCAATGCTTCAAGGCGGCAAGGAATTTCCCGTGGACCATCTCCGTGCCCACCAGCAGCGGGTCCTCGGGGGGATGGTTCTCCCGCGCCGCCTCCAGCGCCCGCTCCATGTCATCCAGCACGCCGAGCAGTTCCTTCATCAGGCCCTCGTTGGCAAACTGACGAGCCTGCTGCTGCTCCTTGGCCGACCGCTTCTGGTAGTTCTGGTAGTCCGCGGCAAGCCGTTGCAGACGCCCCATCAGGTCGTCCCGCTCCCGGCGTAGGGACTCCAGCTCACCGCCGGGGGCTTCGGCCGGTTCCGGCGGGCCGGGGCGGTCCGGAGCGTCCGGTCCCGGGTTGTCGTCCAAACCGTAATGCACGGGAATCTCCTCGCCGCCATCGAATCGCTTGTCCGGTTGATCGTGTGGTGGGGTCTTACTCATCGGAATGGATCTTATCTTGGAAGTAGGACTTCAGGCTCTCCAGGAAACTTTTGCGCTGCTGGCCGGTCGACTCCCGGTCGCACTCGGCGAGCTGCTCCAGCAGTTCCCGCTGGCGGGAGGACAGCTTGCGCGGGACCTCGACGAACAACTGGACGTGTTCGTCGCCGGTCCGCCCGCCGTGGATCGAAGGCAGGCCGCGACGCTTCAGCGTGATGACCTCGCCGTTCTGGCTGCCGGCGGAAATATCGATGTCTTCGGGGCCGGTGAGGGTCGGCACCTGCACCGTCCCGCCCAGCGCCGCTGTCGAGAACGACACGGGGACCTGGCAGTACAGGTCGTCGCCTCGCCTCGCCAGCAAGGGGTGCGGCTTGACGCGGACGTACACGTGCAGGTCGCCGCGAAGCCCCGGGTCGACGGGCCGACCGCCGGGGTTCTGCCCCGGCTCGCCCTCGCCGCGAATCCGCACGACCTGCCCGTCGCGTATCCCCGCGGGAATGTGTGCCGTCAGCGTCCGACGGGTCTTCGCGCGACCCCTCCCGCCGCAGTCCGGACACTTCTGCTCGATCCAGTACCCCCTGCCCTGGCAGTCCGGGCAGGGCATGACCCGCACCGAGGTGCCGAAAAATCCGCTGACCTGCTGCTGGACCTGGCCGTACCCGCCGCAGGTCTCGCAGCGGTCCGGCTCCGTGCCGGGTTTGGCCCCGCTGCCCTGGCAGGTTCCGCAGACGTCCATCCGCTCGAACTCCAGCGTCTGTTCCGTCCCGGTCGCAACCTCTTCCAGGGAAAGCTCGATCTCCGTCTCGAGGTCCAGACCCCGGCGGGACTGGGAACGTCGCGACCGGCCACCCATGCCCCCCGTGCCGCCGAAGATCTCCTCGAACATCGAAAAAATGTCGCGGAACCCCATCGACGAAAAATCATGCATCCCCGCGCCGCGAAGCCCCTCATGACCGAACCGGTCGTATTGCGTCCGCTTCTGCCCGTCGGAAAGCACCTCGTAGGCCTCGGCGAGTTCCTTGAACTTCGCCTCCCCCTCCGCCTTCTGCCCCTTGTAATTGTCTGGGTGATACTTCAACGCCAGCTTGCGGTACGCGCGCTTGATCTCCGCGGCGTCGGCATCACGCGACACCTCAAGCACTTCGTAATAGTCTCGCTTCGTCGGCATCGTTCAAAATGATGGATTATGAAGTATGAGGCATGAATGAATGCGACACCGCCAAGCGTTCAGCGAAAAGTGTGTGTCAGCCATCGAATGCGTCTTTTCATTCACCACTCATCTCAGGTCAGGGTTCATGAATCGCGAAACACGACGCCAGCAGCGCCACAGCCCCCGCCGCGAACACGACGTACGGCGCATACGGAGGGAGGTTCTTCAGCCGATAGTCCTTCCGCTTGACCAGCAGGACCACGCCCGCCACCGCCAGCACCACCGCTGCAATCAACAGCTTCATCTCGCACCTCCCGGGCGAATGCGCGACCGGGGCGCCGGTGTGTTTCACCGACGCCCCAGGTTCGCTTCGCGGAAATCTCAAACGTCAAGAGACAAGATACAACAAACAAAAAACTCGAGCATCGGTCACGATGCTTTGTCATGGTTCAGCCAGCATCCTGTTTTCTCGTCTCTTGTAACTTGCATCTTGCTTCTTATTTGTTTGCTACGCCACTGCCCCAGCGACGGGTTCTTCGTCTTTCTTTTCGTCGTACTCGGTGACCATGAGGTTGGTCGTCAGCAGCAGGCCTGCCATGCTGGCGGCGTTCTGCAGGGCGGTACGGGTGACCTTCGCCGGGTCGATCACGCCGGCGGCCACAAGATCCTCGAAGACGCCCGTGCGGGCGTTGAAGCCCTTCTTGCCGCTCGCTTCGAGGGTCTTGGCGACGATAACCTCGCCGTCCTCGCCGGCGTTGTCGGCGATCTGGCAGGCGGGGATCCGCAGGGCCTGGGCGACGATGTCCACGCCGATCTTCTCGTCGCCGCGGGCTTTGTCGCGCGCTTTGTCCATCGCGGCGATGCAGCCAAGCAGCGTTGTCCCGCCTCCGGGCACGACGCCTTCCTCAGCCGCGGCGCGGGTGGCATGCACGGCATCGTCGATGAGATCCTTGCGTTCCTTCATCTCCGTCTCCGTCGCCGCACCGGCGCGGATGACAGCGACCCCGCCGGTCAGCTTCGCTAGGCGCTCCTGGAGCTTCTCGCGGTCGTAGTCGCTGGTGGTCTTCTCGATCTGGGCCTTGATCGTCTCGACGCGGGCATTGAGATCCTTCTTGGTCCCCGCGCCTTCGATGATCGTGGTGTTGTCCTTGTCGATGACGATCCGCTTGGCCTGGCCGAGCTGGTTGAGCTCGACGTTCTCCAGCTTGATGCCCAGGTCCTCGCTGATGACCTCCCCGCCAGTCAGTGTCGCGATGTCGCCGAGAATCGCCTTGCGTCGCTCACCGAACGCCGGGGCCTTGACGGCTGCGATGTTCAGCACGCCGCGAAGCTTGTTGACCACCAGGGCCGCCAGGGCCTCGCCCTCGACGTCCTCAGCAATGATCACCAGCGGCTTGCCGCTCGAGGCTGCCTTCTCCAGCAGCGGAACCATGTCGCGCAGGCTGGAGATTTTCTTCTCGTGGATCAGGATGTAGGCGTCTTCCAGGACGCACTCCATCGTGTTGGGGTTGTTCATGAAGTACGCCGAGATGTAGCCCTTGTCGAACTGCATGCCCTCGACGACTTCGAGCTCCGTCTCGATCCCCTTGCCCTCTTCGACCTCGACGACCCCGTCGGTACCGACAGCGTCGAAGGCTTCGGCGATCTTCCCGCCGATGTCCTCGTTCCAGTTGGCGCTGACGGTGGCGACTTTCCGCAGATCGTCCGTGCCCTTGACCTTGCGGGACTGCTCGGCGATTTTCTCGACGGCGGCCTCGACGGCGAGGTCCATGCCGCGCTTGACGCTCACTGGGTTGGCCCCGGCGGCGACGGTCTTGAGGCCCTCGTTCATCATCGCCTCAGCCAGCACGACCGCCGTCGTCGTCCCGTCCCCGGCGACGTCGGAGGTCTTCGAGGCGACCTGGTTGGCCATCTTCGCGCCCATGTTCTCGAACGGGTTGGGCAGGTCCACTTCCTTGCTGACCGTCACGCCGTCCTTGGTGACCTTCGGCCCGCCGAAACTTTTCTGGAGCAGGACGTTCCTGCCCGTCGGCCCGAGCGTGACCTTCACGGCCGCTGCGAGCTGCCTCACGCCGGCCAGGATCGACGTCCGTGCGTCGGTATCGTACATCATCTGCTTGCTTGCCATGGTTCTCTCCTTGCGACCCGGCGGCACTGATCCGCTTCCCGGCCGCTGATTAATCTGTTTTCTTCGCTTACAGCGTATCGCTTACCGCATTCGGCTGCGTGCTATTCCACCACCGCCAGAATATCGCTCTCGCGGAGGATGACATATTCCTCGCCGTCGATCTTGATTTCGGTGCCGGCGTACTTGCCGTAGAAGACCTCGTCGCCCTTCTTGACGCTCATCTCGCCGCGTTGGCCGCTGTCGAGCATCTTGCCCGGCCCGGTCGCGACGACCTTGCCTCGCTGGGGTTTTTCCTTGGCGGTGTCCGGCAGGACGATCCCGCCAGCCGTGGTTTCCTCAGCCTCGCTCTGCTTGACCAGAATCCGATCATCAAGGGGTTTGACTGCCATGGTGTGTTGCTCCTTCGTGTATTGGTGTGTTGGTTGAGGGGTTGGTGAATCTGTAAATCAGTGGTTCAGTGGACTGGTTTGGCAAAGGAAGTCAATGCAGGATGTTGGAAACAAACACAGCACTCGCTATTCGTGGTTTCTTTGGTTTCCACAGGCATCCAGTACCCAGCATCATCTTCATTTCCCTTTTCGCTTTTGCCTTTGGGCTTTTCTCATTGGTCATTGGGCATTGGGCATTCCGCGTAGCGGCCTTACATCATGCCGGGCATTCCGCCCATGCCACCCATGCCGCCCATGCCACCCATTCCGCCCATGCCGCCCATGCCGCCGCCGGGCATGCCGCCCGGTCCGCCGCCCGGCTCGTCGTCCGAGGGCAGTTCGCTGACAGAGGCGTCGCAGGTCAGCAGCAGCGTCGCCACCGAGGAGGCGTTCTGCAGCGCAGTGCGTGTGACCTTGGTCGGGTCGATCACGCCGGCCTTGACGAGGTCTTCGTATTCCATCGTGTCGGCATTGAAGCCCATATTGCCGGTGGCGTTGACGATCTTGTCCAGCACGACGGTCGGGACCTCGCCGGCATTTTCGACAATCTGCTTCAGCGGAGCGCCCAGTGCCCGGTGGACGATCATCGCCCCGGTCAGTTCGTCGCCCTTGAGCTTGCAGTTGTCCAGGACCTTGCGGGCCCGGACCAGCGCGACCCCGCCGCCGGGGAGAATGCCCTCTTCGATCGCCGCACGCGTGGCGTGCAGGGCGTCTTCGATGCGGGCCTTGACCTCCTTCATCTCGCTTTCAGTGGCGGCCCCGACGTTGATCTGCGCGACGCCGCCGGCGAGCTTCGCCAGCCGTTCTTGGAGCTTCTCGCGGTCGTAGTCGCTGGTGGTGCTGTCGATCTCGTTGCGGATCTGCTCGATGCGGGCCTGGATTTCCTTCGTCGCGCCCGCGCCTTCGATGATCGTCGTGTTGTCGTTGTCGATCCGGACCCGCTTGGCCGTGCCGAGATCACTGAGTTCGACCGACGCGAGGTCAATCCCCAGGTCCTTGGAAAAATACTTCCCGCCGGTGAGGATCGCGATGTCCTGGAGCATGGCCTTTCGGCGGTCGCCGTAGCCCGGCGCCTTGACCGCGCAGACCTCCACGGTGCCTCGCATCTTGTTGACCACCAGCGTCGCCAGGGCCTCGCCCTCGACGTCCTCGGAGAGGATCAGCAGTTTTTTCTTCGCCTCGGAGACCTTCTCCAGCAGCGGCACGAGCTTGGTGATGTTTGAGATCTTCTCCTCGTGGATGAGGATCAGCGGCTTGTCCATCACGCACTCCATCGCTTCCTGGTCGGTCACGAAGTGCGGGCTGAGGTAGCCGCGGTCGAACTGCATGCCCTCGACGACGTCGACGTGGGTCTCCATGCTCTTTCCTTCTTCGACGGTGATGACCCCGTCCCGGCCGACCTTGCTCATGGCTTCGGCGAGCATCTTGCCGACCTCCGGGTCGTTGTTGGCGGAGATGGCGGCGATGTTCTGGATGTCCTCGTCGGTCTTGCAGGGCGTCGAGAGCTTCTGGAGCTCGCCGACGACCGCCTCGACGCCCTGGCGGATGCCGCGGGCGAGACTCATCGCGTCGGCCCCGGCGGCGAGGTTGCGGTAGCCCTCGGCAAAGATGGCTTCGGCGAGGACCGTCGCAGTCGTCGTGCCGTCGCCGGCGGCGTCGGAGGTCTTGGACGCGGCTTCCTTGACCAGTTGGGCGCCCATGTTCTGGTTCTTGTCGGCGAGTTCGATCTCCTCGGCCACGGTCACGCCGTCCTTCGTGACGGTCGGTGCGCCCCAGCCCTTGTCGAGGATCGCGCAGCGACCCCGCGGGCCGAGCGTGCTCTTGACGGCTCGGGCGAGTTTCTTCACGCCTGTCAACAGCGATTCGCGTGCTTCGGTGTCAAAGGCCAGTTTTTTGGCTGCCATGGACCGGTTCTCCTTTCGGTAAGTCTTGGTGAAATATCCTGTTATACCCTTTCGGGAGTGTCTCAAACATCTCGGTCGGCCGGGCAAAGAAGCGCACGACCAGCCCACCGAAGATTCGCAAACCCTGTGCCACTCATATCAAAAGGCTCGTATCCTCAGGAAAAATAGTCGCTTATGGATTATCCACAATCTATCCCCGCGCATAAAATGCTGCATCTCTGACAGCTTGGCTGGCAATTTGGCGCATTTTGACAGCGTGAAGCTGTTTGAACATGTAGCATGGGCATCTTGCCCATGAGTAGCATGGACGTCCCGCCCATGTCGAAACAAAACACATCAGGGCCAGGATGGCCCTGCCACTCACCGGCAGGATGCCGGTACCACGGCGCAGGTCACCGCCGACGGGCCAGCGCTGCCCGCTCATGACCGGCCGGATCGCGGCGGATGGTCGGCTCGTCGAAGGCGCCCGTCGCGACGATCAGGTCGCGGACGGCGTCAGCCTGGGTGCAGCCGAACTCGACGGCCAGCAGCCCGCCGGACCTGAGCACGTCCGGCGCCCCGCCCAGCAGGGGTCTCAGCACGTCCAGCCCGTCGGCCCCGGCTCGCAGCGCGCGGGCCGGTTCGCGGTCCACGCCCGGTCCGACCTCCTCGGCGTCGGCGACGTAGGGCGGATTGGCCGTCAGGACGTCGAACGGCGGCTGGAGGGCACAATCACTCGGCAGGGCCAGCAGGTCCGCCCGCGCGAAGCTCACCCGGTCGGCCAGGTCGAACTCCTCGGCGTTGCCCGCCGCGACGGCCAGGGCGGCTTCGCTGTCGTCCGTCGCCAGCACCCGCGCCCCCGGCGCGTTGGCGGCGACGGCCAGGGCCACGCACCCGCTGCCTGTGCAGACGTCCCAGGCGACCGCGCCCTCGCGGAGTTCCTTGAGGTGCTCCACGGCCGCGTCGACGAGCAGCTCGGTCTCCGGCCGGGGAATCAGGACGTCCGGCGTGACGCGGAACTGCAGGGAGTAGAATTCCCGGTATCCGACGAGATACGCCACCGGCTCGCCCTCACCGGCCCGGCGGACGAGGTCGCGATAGCTCCCCAGCGCCTCGGCCGACGGACAGTGCTCGAACCGCGTGTAGAGTTCCACCCGCTTGCAGCCCATCGCGTGGGCCAGCAGCACTTCCGCGCACAGCCGTGGCGACTCGACGGACTGACGCTGGAAGAATCCCTTCGTCCAGTCCAGGAGTTTGAGAACCGTCCATGGCTCCTGCGGTGAAGTCATGCGGGCTTGGTAACACAACCCCCGCCCAGGTGCAAGAGCCGGGATTGCGGAGCGCGGGGAGACACAGCGGGACCGGGCCGGGCTGTTGCTCGTCGGCCGAAGGGATGGCCGAGGATGCACGCGCCCCGCCCAGCCAAGCCGGCCTTGGCAGACAAGCTGCATGAAACCGTCGTTGGGTTGATGCGTGCAGACGAGCCTGTCCGTATGGGTTGTCCGCCCTATGCCTGCAGCGATTCGTCGATTTGTTTCGCGACGTTCAGGCCGCTCAGCAGCATCCCGCCGAAGATCGGTCCCATGCGCGGCCCGCCGTGGCAGGTGCAGACACTCATGCCGGTCGTCCAGAGTCCGGGGTAGACTTCGGCGACGTGCTCGACGACGAATTTCTCTCCGGCCGATGCGTTCATGGGGCCTTCCCCGGGAATCTCGCCGAAGTTGTCGCGGAGAATCCCGCGTTTCTGCAGACACCGGGCGAGGTCGGCGTCGTGCCCGGTGGCGTCGATGACGGCCCGGGAGGTCAGGACGATGGGATCCAGGGGGACCCGCTCGCTGAGCAGCGTTCGGTTGGCAACCACGCCGCAGACCCGCCCGCCGTCGACGCAGAGGTCTTCGGCGTGGGTGAGGTTGAGCATGATCGCGCCGGCTTGGAGGGCCTTGACGCACAGCGCCGAGGCCAGTTCCATCGCGTCGGCGGTGTGCAGCGATCCGCTTTGCCGATGCCGGACGCCGACGTCGTCGAGGACCGCGACGGCTTCATCCTGAATGGCGACTTCGTTCATCCCCTGACTGCCGCCCCAGATGCCCCCGCCGCAACTGAGGCGCTTCTCGAGGATCACGACGTGTCGGCCGGCCTCGGCGAGGCGCCACCCGGCGACCATTCCGGACGGGCCTGCACCGACGATCACCACGTCGCTGCGCAACGCGCGGGAGTATTTGTCGTGATAGGCGTCGAGAATCGCCTTGGAAACGTCGTAGTCGGTAAACTCGGTCATGATGATGCCTTTCTTCTGGTACTCATCGGTCGGTTGGAACCGGAACGGGACGCCGGTGGTGTCGGGCTGAGCGGGACGTTCGGACGACGGTTCGGTCCGGCAGGGGATGCATCATACTCCCCGGCGGGGGTCGGCGGAAGTCAGAAACGGTTAGCGATTGAAGAAGGCTTGCAGGATGTCGGCCGCGGCCAGGGCGTCCTGGCGTGCGCGGCGTTTGTTGCGGGTGAGGTGGCCGGCCAGGGCCTGGTCGGCGGAGAAACTGCTGAGGCGCTCGTCGTGGAGTTCCACCGGCAGATCGGTTCGGCTGCGGAGGGTTTCGGCGAAGTCGCGGGCCTGCTCGGCCATCGGTCCCTCCGAGCCGTCCATGTTGATCGGCAGCCCGAGCAGGAAGGCCTCGGCGCCGTAGTCGCGGGCGAGGTCGGCGAGGCGGTCGGGAAGGGTCTCGGCGGGACGGGCGTCGAGGGTCCTCAGCGGCGTGGCGAGCCGGTCGACGTCGTCGCCGACGGCCAGCCCGACGCGTTTGTGACCCAGGTCGATGGCAAGGTAGCGCGTCACGATCGCAGACGGTCTCAGAGGAATTTCTCGCCGAAGTGTTTTCCAATGGCGTCGACGAGTTCCTTCAGCCGTTGGTTGTCGCTCTTCTTGCAGACCAGGGTGGCGTCGTCGGAGTGGACGACGATGCAATCGTCCATTCCCATGACCGCCAACAGGTGCTCGCCCTGCGAGACCAGCACGTTGCGGTAGCTGTCGATGACCATGTGGTGATCGGCGAGGATGGCGTTGCCCTTGTCGTCGAGTTCCAGCACATCCTCCAGGGCGGGCCAGGAGCCCAGGTCGATCCACTCGCATTGGAGGACGACCATGTGGACCTGCCGGGCTTTTTCCATGATGGCGAAGTCGATGCTGATCTTCTCCAGCGTGGGGTAGGCGCTGCGGAGAATCCCCGTGTAGTCCTCGCCGGAAGCCACGGCGTCAGCCACGGGGGCGAGTTTTTTCTTCGAGGTCGGCAGGAACTCCTCCAGCGCCTTGCGAATCGCCGGGAGGGTCCAGACGAACATCCCGCTGTTCCAGTAATACTTGCCGCTCTCGACGTATTTCCGGGCGGTGGCGTGGTCGGGCTTTTCCTCGAAGCTCTCGACGTCCCAGACGTCGTCGCGGACCTTGCCGCCCACTTCGACGTAGCCCAGGCCGGTGTTGGGCCAGGTCGGGCGGATGCCGAAGGTCAGCAGCGAGTCGGGCTTGGCTTCGGCGGTGTCCATCGCCAGCCGGACCGCCCCGGCGAAGCAGTCCTGCGGGCGGATGATGTGGTCGGCGGTGAAGACCGCCATGGTCCCCTCGGGGTCCTTGCCGGCCAGCAGTTCGGCCGCGAGGCAGATGGCGTTGGCGGTGTCGCGTCCCTGCGGTTCGCCGACGATATTCTCGGTCGGCAGGTCGGGGAGCATGTCGGCGACTTTTTCGGCGTACTCGGCGTTGGTGACGACGTAGATGTGCTCCGGCTCGAAGAGTCCGTCGAGGCGGTCGACGGCGAGTTCCATGAGGCTCTTGCCTCCGGCCAGTCGCAGCAGTTGTTTGGGCTGGTCCTTGCGGGAGTGCGGCCAGAGCCTCTTGCCCTGTCCGCCGGCCATGATGACGGCATGACGCATGGTCTGCTCCTTCGTGGTCTGTCGGAACGCCGGAACGTCCGCCCCGCACGGCGCTTCCTCGGTCGGCCCCGTTACCGCAAGTCCGACTTTCGATCTGCCGGCGGGGAATCTGCGGCCGCATGTTGCGGAAAGTCAGCCTACTTGCCGAGAGATTCAAAATCAATGCCCGACCGAGCGACTCATCGGGCGATCCAATCCGTCGGCATCGCGGAAGGTCGCAAACATCGGTGCGTGATCGGAGGGTTTGGTCTCGGCGTTGTCCCGGCGTTCGTCGCGGTCGACTTCGACGGCGGTGCAGCGACCGGCCAGGTCGCCCCCGGCCAGGATGTAATCCAGCCGAAGTCCGTCGTCCCGCCGGAACCCCGCCCGCCGATAGTCCCACCAGGTGTAGACCCCGCCGTTGGGGTACTGCTCGCGGAGCAGGTCGACCAGCCCCAGGCCCAGCAGTTTCTCCAGGGCTTGGCGAACCGGCGGAACGCACAGGACGGTCTCGGCCCAGGCGTCGGGGAAGGCGGCGTCGGCGGCGTCGCGGGCGATGTTCAGGTCCCCGCACAGCACGACCGACGTGCCGGGCGGATGCCGCATCTCCAGGTACTGTTTCAGCCGATCAAGCCAGCGCAGCTTGTACTGAAACTTCTCCGAGCCGACCTCCGAGCCGTTGGGGACGTACGCGCTGAGCACCCGCACGCCCTCGATGTCCGCTGAGATCAGCCTGGCCTGCGGATCGTCCACGCCGTCGTCCATGCCGCCGCGAACGTCAGCCGGTTCGCTCCGCGAAAGAATCGCCACCCCGTTGTACCGCTTCTCGCCGCGTATCGCCGCGTGGTAGCCGGCCTGCCGCACCACCTCCAGGGGGAACTGCTCGGGGGTACACTTGAGTTCCTGCAGACAGAGCACATCCGGCTGATGGCGGGCGAGCAAGCCCAACAGGCGGTCCCGACGCGAGCGGATCGAATTGACGTTCCACGTACCGATTTTCATGACATGGCTCCGGCGGCGGGTCTTCCTGAACGTCTGAGCGTCAGTGGTTGAAGTGGCGTGCGCCGGTGAAGATCATGGCCAGTCCGAGCTGGTCGGCGCGGGCGATGACGTCGTCGTCTTTTTTCGCTCCACCGGGCTGGATGACGGCGGTCGCGCCGGCCTGCTTGGCCCAGTTGAGGCTGTCGGGGAAGGGGAAGAACGCGTCGGAGGCCAGCACGCAACCGGCCGTGTCGAAGTCGCCCTCGGCGCCGGCGTAGTGCGAGGCGATCTGCCCGGCCAGGAACGCGGAGTTGACGCGCGACATCTGGCCCGCCCCCGTCCCGAGAAGGGTCTTGTCGCGGGCGAGGACGATGGCGTTGGACTTGGCGTGCTTACAGACGATCCACGCGAAGCGGAGGTCGTCGAGCTGTTTGTCGGTGGGCTGGTTCTTCGTGACGGCCTTCCAGTCCTCTTCGTTGCAGCCCAGCAGGTCGCGGTCCTGGATGAGCATGCCTCCGACGAGATACTTCAGGAACGGCTCGCCGTTGCGCTGCTGGTCGAGGGGTCCGGTTTCGAGCAGTCGCACGTCGCCGCCCCAGCCCTTGCGGTCGCGGAGGGTCTGTACCGCGTCGTCCTCGAAGGCCGGCGCGATGACGATTTCTGCGAAGAATCCGCCGGCCCCGGCGTCCTTGCCCCAGCGGGGGTAGGTTTCGGCGATGGCGGAGGCGAGGTCGGCGGTGACGGGGCGGTTGGTCGCGACGATGCCTCCCATGGCCGCGTTGACGTCGCCGAAGTAGGCCTTGCGGTAGGCCTCGACGAGGTCGTCGTCGACGGCGCAGCCGGCGGGGTTGGCGTGCTTGATGATGGCCACGGACGGCTCGGCGAAGTCCTTGACCAGCTCGAAGGCGCCGTTGGCGTCGAAGTAGTTGTTGTAGCTGATGGGCTTGCCGCCGGGCAGTGCGCGTGCGCGGCCGACGCAGGCCTCGCGGTCGGCTGCGGGCGAGCGGTAGAAGGCGGCTTTCTGGTGGGGGTTCTCGCCGTAGCGGAGTTCGCCGGCCTTGGCGTAGCTGAAGGTCACCCGGTCGGGGAAGGCCTCGCCTCGCTGTTCGGCGAGATAGCTGTTGATGGCGGTGTCGTAATGGGCGGTGAGGCAGAAAGCTTCGTGGGCGAGTCGCTGGCGGAGGTCGAAGGAGGTCGCCCCGTCGCGTTGGCCGAGGTCGGCCAGGACGTCGTCGTACTGGGCGGGATCGGTGACGACGGTGACGTAGCGGTGGTTTTTGGCCGCGGCGCGGATGAGGGTCGGCCCGCCGATGTCGATCATCTCGACGGCGTCGGCGAGCGAGCAGCCGGGCTTGCCGACGGCGTCCTCGAAGGGGTAGAGGCTCACGCAGACCAGGTCGACGAGTTCGAGGCCGTGGGTTTCGATGTCGGCCTGGTGGTCGGGGTCGTCGCGCAGGGCGAGGATCGCGCCGTGGACCTTCGGGTGCAGTGTGACGACCCGATGGCCGAGCATCTCGGGAAAACCGGTCCACTCCCGGACCTTGCGGACGGCCAGGCCGGCCGATTCCAGGGCCCGCGCGGTCCCGCCGGAGGAGATGATCTCGACGCCGCGGTCGGCGAGTCGGCGTGCGAAGTCCTCGATGCCGGTCTTGTCGTAGACGCTAATCAGCGCCCGCTGGAGTTTGACGTCATCCATGCCGTGGTCCTTCCTGCGATGGGTCCTGTCGGTCGTTCAAGCGTGTTGTTGGGGGCTTGGGGAAGCTCGTGGCCACCGGGCTGCAGGTGCCGTCGCCCCGTCAGGGTCGGATGAGTTGTTCGACGGTCAAGTGGCCGGCTTCCCGTTTGCGGATGCAGGCGACGCCTCCGCCGGGGCTGACGGCGTAGAGGGCCGGCGCCCAGAGGTTGGGCGCGAAATGACGGTAGTGATGCAGTGCGACCGTGTGGGGTTGGATTCGACCGGACTCTTCCTCGACGATCAAGAGGTTCCTGGCGGTGTCAACAACGTAGGCCATGCCTTCCATCACGGAGAGGACCGTTCGCCCCTGAGGGAGCGTCCACTTGATGCGTCCCCGACCGAGGTCGATGGCGAGGAGGCCCCGGCCCTCGACGAGCAGGTAGGCGGTCTGCCCGGCGACCTGCATGGCAGCGGCGGGCAGGCCGTCGAGGAGGACGGGGTCCCACAGCCGGCCCCCCCGTTCGGGGTTCAGTCCATAGAGTTTGCCGTCGTCGCAGGGGACGAACAGGCCCTGGTCGTTGACGTGCATGGGCTTTCGGACGGGTCCGGGGAGGGTCAGCTCCCAGAGTTTGTCTCCGAACTGGTCGGCGGCGGCGCAGCGCAGCAGGCCGTCCAATCCGGCGACGTAGAGGCGTCGGCCCCACAGGGCATTGGGCGCGAGGACCATCTGCCCGAAGTCGGCCTTCCAGGTGGACACGCCGGCCATCAGTTGCAGACCGACGTAGAGGCGATTGCTTTCGGCAGGGAAGAAAAACTGCCCGTTGCAGGCGCCCCGGTTGGTCATCACGAAGCTGGTCTGGATGTCACGGTAGAGTCTCCCGCTTCGCCGATCGATGACCATGACGCGGTTGTGGGTGGAGACGATAGAGGCGTCGAAGGTCACGAGGTCGCTTCCATCCACGCCATCGAGGACGTCGTTGGCCGAGGCGGTCTGGCGGGTCAGGCTCATCTGGTTGACGTGGGTGGGCCCGAAGATGCTTGTGGGTGCGTCGGCGATGTTGGCCGACCACTTGGGATTGCCGACCGCGGCGTCGAGGGCCAGCAGATTCTGCCGGGAGGTCCGGGCGTAGAGGGTTTCGTCAAGGACGAGCAGACGTTCGACACGCTCGCCGGGTTCGAGGTCGAGACGCCGCTCCCAGTAGACCTGCAGACCCGCCTGGCGGAGGGACGTTTCAAGGGTCTTGCGTGCCTCGGTGTCGTCGGACGGGGCGACGGGGGCCGGTTCGGTGCAGGCCGGCAGGAGACAGGCGGTGAGGACGA
>CAYMAP010000016.1:0-21744 GCA_964388425.1 uncultured Planctomycetaceae bacterium | reverse complement strand
TCGGTTCCCGATCTCCAGTACTCGATCGTCCATAATTCCTCCTTGATGCGATGTGATTTCTACTTTTGCTAGATAGATGGCCGTCTTGCCTTCGTGTGATGAGTAGTAACTGACCCACAGCAACCCCTCGTTCAGCACGAGGCCAGCGTAGCTCGTGTCGCCACCTGACGGAAGCTTGAGTGCCTCGGTCAATTTGGGTGACTGGGGGTCAATCCAGCAAAGCGATGTGCGCGTACCTCCATCGGCGAGGCGAACCGCCGCCAGAAAGCGGTTCTTGCCAAATGGGATCATCTTTGGCCCGCCTATTTGCGTTCCCAAATCGCTCCACTTCCATTCGGTGTGTGGCGGATGCGAAACGCCGAGCATTCCGCTGCGGCACCCTTTGTCGCGACGAAGGAGGCAATAGGCCGTGTCGTCTTCCAGAAACACGAGTGAGGTCTCATTCCCGTATGTCTCGGCATCTGGGTATACGTTATCTTTCACGACTTCCCAGGTCTTGCCGTCTTTTGATCGGTACAGACAGCCCTGTTTGTCCTTCCCGCTGTAACCGAAACTATATGCGGTGCCCTTATGCCATGTGACGCTCCATCGCCATGTGTCCAAACCGGTGGGACAGGAGAAGGGCTCACTCCAACGTTCTCCATCTGCCGACAGCCAAGTAACGGACTGAAACTTATTACCTTCAACCGGTTTCAAGAAGCGTACTGCTCCGTTCAGCATAAGTTCACCATTGGCGGTGATCGACAGCTTTGCGTCACGCACATCACCATCGTCCCACTCCATAATCGCCACCGAAGACCATTCCCTGCCATCCCCGGATCTGATCACGCGCAGTTTGCCATCGTCGGACACATGGGTGCGACCTTCGCGGAAGGCGCAATACCATCGATCTTTAAAGCGGATCAAGTCGGTGAAGGCGTTGTGTGGTGCATTGTCCCATATCTTCCTAGCCTCAAGTAGTTTCATTGCTCTTGCCTTTTCTTGTGCATTCAGTGCCATAGTCACGTTCCGTCGACTTTTGAGGGGCGCGTCTTCATTAAAAATCCTCCACTTTCGTGAAAAGGGACATGCGGTCGTGTCAGGGCTTGGGCGGGGAGGTCAATCTCAGTGCGTACACCCGGGCCTTCCCCTGCAAATGCGCTCTGATGCGGAACGGCACATTCCGGGGAAGCGTGGCGTGACCCTTCCAGCGTACCGGCCCATCCAAACCAGACTCGATCGCTTCGGCCATGTCGTCGAATCCGTAGCCCGGCAACGTGTCTAGGCCGTCGGCGTCCAACAGGCTAAAACGCAGTGACGCCCCAGGCGGCAAATCCGCGTTGGCGAACAGTTGCCGATCGGTTGCCAACGTCAAGACCCGTGTGGCAACGTATCCGCCTACCGGCGAGCCGGGGATCATCTGCAGATAACTGAAGCGGTTGCGGGGCAGCGTCGCCACGCCGATGTTCGACCTCACTCCGGCCGTGTTGCCGCCAGGCGTCGAAGCGCTGTAGTAGATGAACGTAGTCTCCGACGTGTTGACGATCGAGCCCTGTATCAGCAAGAGATTGTCCTGATCGGTGTTTTCGCGGAAGTCGCGGTCCCAGGCGAGTTCCTGGTCGCGAGCGATCAGGGTGAAGCCGGGGGCAGGCTCGCGGAAGTGCAGGCCATCGTTGCTGACGATCAGCCCGAGATCGACGGAGACCCTTGGCCCGAAATACTCGACGTCACCTCCGGGCTGGTACCCCCCTGTCACCCCACGGTTGGCCGCGATTTCCGCTTCTTGCGCCTTGCGCGATACGGGGTGGTGCCACTGGCCATAAACGCCGATGCAGATGCCCCCTACAGGCGTCACCGCTGCGCCGAGATGCACCTCCTCGCGGTCCCAGCCGACGCGGTAGGGCGAGGAGGACTGCATCGGCTTGAAAAAAGCCCGCGTGTATTCCAGAGGCCAGCGGTCGAGCCGCGGTGACCGCCAGACGACGAACGTCCGCGGACCGAGATAGAGGCCCAGCGGGTGCTCCTGCATGGGCAATCGCAACAGCGGCGCGATTTGCTGGCCGCCCACGTGGTAGAGGCCTCCGAAGCGATAGATCGTGCCCGTCTCGTTCTGCGGCATGATCAGCCCGGGGCGGTCGAGCACGGCAGTCCAGTGCAGCCCGTCGGGACTGACGTCGATGCGGGTGATCGACGGACCGGCGAGGCTCCAGCCCGTGCCGCCCTGCTTTCCCCACCACCGCATGTCCTCACCAGCCATCACATACCGCCGCTCCGGCGGAGCGTCGGGATCGAAGAACACCGACACGGTGTTGAGGCCCGGTTGGGCATCGACGAGGTTGTTGTCGCGGCTGCCCTTGTATTCGACGAGTCCGAGATTCGGCTTCCGCCAGTGGATCCCGTCGTCACTTTCGGCGTAGGCCACGCGTAGCCCGCCGACGCCGGTGCCGTCATGGGCGGAATACCACATCTGCCAGCGGTCGTCCACGCGGAGGACCGCTGGCGTCTGCGCACGGATGGCATCGGGGGCGTCCTCGCCACCGCGAGCGATGATGGGGTTGCCCGCGCGCTTCTCCGGCCGCTGCATCTTCAGTTCCACGCCGCGGATCAAGGGGAAGCTTTCATCATCGAAAGCGAACAACACCTGTGTCGAACCTTCTGGCGTCGCCGCCACAACCGCTGATTCTTCGGCCCAGACAGACCGTGCCAACGGGAAGAACAGCACACAGCACAAGCTGGCGACCGCAGACATTTTCAACCACATGCCTGGTTCCAGATCGATCATGTTCATAATTTTTCCCTTTCGTTCTTGCCCCGCCCCTGGACGCTGAGCAGGACGATTTCGTTTCCGCTGAGCAGGTCGACGTCGGCGAGGCGGCATTGCGGGCAGAGGAAGGCGTCGGTGGTCGGCTCAAACTCCCGGCCGCAGGACCGGCAGCGGGCGCGGGTGGGGACGACCTGCAGCTCGATGCTCGCGCCCTCGGCGAGGGTGCCCTCGGCGGCGGAGGCGAAGGCGATGTCCAGAGCCTCGGGAACGATCCCCCGCAGCAAGCCGGCCCGGATCGTCAGCGTGTCGACCCGGGCGAGGTCGTTCTCGGCGGCGACGCGCTCGAGCTGGGCGAGGATTTCGATGGCGATGGACATTTCATGCATGGCTGCGGTGGTCCTTTCGTGTCCGCGGATACAGCCAGGGCCTCAGCAGCCGGCTCATCAACGGCATGGCTGCGTAGGTCATCAGGGCGCAGATCAGCGGGCTGGTCACCAGCAGTTGCCCCGCCAGCGGCCAATGCCCGAGCACCGGCCCGACGACGAAGTCCGCGCCGAGGACCAGCGGGTAGATCGCCAGGAAACTCGCCGCCACCATCTTGTACCTAGCCGGGGCCGGCAGCGACGACTCGCCCGGAATCTGAAACCACGTCTCCAGCCCCGTCAGCGTGTGCAGCCGTTCGTCCTCGATCATCGGGCGGAGCTTGCGGTACCACGCCGCCCGTTCGTCGGAGGTTTCCCACGCTTCGAGGTGTTCGTAGGTCTCGAAGGTGAAGATCACGACGTAATCCCGGCTGCCGGGAACCTGCGGAGCGTGGATATGCTCGAGCAGGAAGCCGGGATACGCCCGGGCGGCTTGACCGATCCCCTCGACCCAGGTCTCGAAGTCCTTCTCGCGACCGGGGCGGACCTTCCGCGAGACGATGACCGTGACCGGCCCGGCGATGTCGCGATCCTTGGTCGTGTCCGAGTTGTCGGAGGGTTCCGTCATGTCGTTGGGCGTGTAGTCCAGTCCACCTCGACGGAGCTGTCCGGTCGTCAAAACAGGTGCTTGATAAGTCCGAGGATGCCCTGCTTCCAGGGGGCGCGATGGCTGATGCCGCTGGCGCCCCGGAAGCTGTCGAGGTTGTCCAGGTACCAGCGGTAATTTCGCACGAGGGCGTCCTGGTTGGAGAATTTCGGTTCGAAACCTAACTTTTCCCGCGCCTTGTCGATCGAGACGAACGAGTCCTCGCAGGCGGTTTCGTAGACCCACTTGTAGAGCGGGGAGAGTTTGAGAGCTTCGAGAACGCGGAGGGTCCAGATGACCGGCCCGGCGGGCAAACCGATGATCCGCTTGCCGTGCCCGGCTTCGTCGAGGACGACCTGAAAGTCCTCTTGCATGGTGGTGAACTCGGCGGCGCCGATGTTGAAGACGTCCTCGGCGGTCTCGGCCGGGAGGGTCATGCACAGCCGGATCGCCTCGCAGAGGTCCTCGACGTCGAGGAGCTGGTAGCGGTTGTGGCCCCAGCCGACCATCGGGAAATGGTGGCCGGTGTGGGCCCAGTCGTAGAGCATGGCGAAGACGCCGAGGCGTTCGGGGCCGATGAACGACTTGGGGCGGACGATCGGCACGACCAGTCCCTTGTTTCGGTAGTGGGCGCAGAGGTCCTCGGCTGCGATTTTCGCCTCGCCGTACGGCCCCACGCCGTCGAGTCTGTCGTCCTCCCGCAGCGGGTGGTGGTCCGGGATGCCGTAGACGGCCGTGCTGGAGACGTGTACCAGACGGGGCACGCCGGCGGCAAGGGCGGCGTCGAGGACGTTCCGCGTGCCGTCGATGTCGACGGAGAAGATTTCCTCGCGGGTGTAGAGGGGCAGGGCGGCGGCGGCGTGGACGACGCAATCGGCGCCGGCGGTGGCTTCGGCGACTTGGGTCGGGTCGCGGATGTCGCCGGTGACCACGCGGACGCGGTCGGCCTCGGGGTAGTCGAAGGGCGCGACGTCCAGGCTGGTGACCTCCTGGCCGTGGGCGAGGAGGTGTCGGACAAGGTTGATTCCGAGGAATCCCGCCCCGCCGGTAATCATCGTTCGGGCCATGACGTTCCTTTCCTGCCTGGGGTGTTTTGCGTTTCGGCGGCCTGGGTGGCTTCCTGGCTGAGCCGGAGGGCACACCAGCTCTTGCCGCACATCGAGCAGTATCGCTGGTCTTCCTGTTCGGTGTCGTTGCCCCGGTTGCGGATCTCCCGCGCCCGGTCGGGGTCGAAAGCCAGTTCGATCTGGCGTTGCCAGTCGAAGTTCGCGCGGGCGTCGGAGATGGCGTCGTCGCGATGGCGGGCACCGGGCAGGCCGCGGGCGACGTCGGCGGCGTGGGCGGCGATTTTGTAGGCGACGCAGCCTTCGCGGACGTCCTCCGGGCCGGGCAGGGCGAGGTGTTCGGTGGGGGTGACGTAGCAGAGGAAGCTCGCGCCGTGGAACGCCGCGGCCGTGGCGCCGATGGCGGAGGTGATGTGGTCGTAGCCGGGGAACATGTCCGTCACGACGGGCCCGAGGACGTAAAACGGAGCGCCGTTGCAGACGCGGGCCTGGCGGGTCATGTTCTGTTCGATCTGGTCGAAGGGGACGTGCCCGGGGCCTTCGACCATGACCTGGACGCCGGCGTCGCGGGAGCGGTTGACGAGTTCGCCGAGCGTGTCGAGTTCGGCGAACTGGGCGTCGTCGGAGGCGTCGGCGAGGCAGCCGGGCCGGAGCCCGTCGCCGAGGGAGTAGGCCACGTCGTATTCCCGGAGGATGGCTGAGAGTTCGTCGAAGCATGCGTAGATCGGATTCTGTCGGCTGTGATGGGTCATCCACTTGGCCAGCAGCGCCCCGCCCCGGGAGCAGATGCCCAGCTTGCGTTCGGCTGCCAGGGGCAGGTGCTCGCGGAGGATGCCCGCGTGGAGAGTCATGAAGTCGACGCCCTGTTCGGCCTGGTGCTGAACGGTGGCGAGGATGTCGTCGCAGGTGAGGTCTTCGATGGGTTTGTCGACGATCATGGAGTAGATCGGGACGGTTCCCAGCGGGACGGTTGCCGAGCCCAGCAGGTGGGTGCGGATGGCGTCGAGGTCTCCGCCGGTGGAGAGGTCCATGACGGCGTCGGCGCCGTAGCGGACGGCCCAGTCGAGCTTGAGGCGTTCCTCCTCGAGGCAGCTTCGGTCGGGGGAGGCTCCGAGGTTGGCGTTGATCTTGGTGGTGCAGGCCCGCCCGATGCCGCAGGGGTCCAGTCGCGTGCCCTGCTTGCCGAGGCCGGCTAGGTGCAGGCGGTTGGCGGGAATGACGAGTCGGCCTGCGGCGAGTTCGTCGCGGACCGTCTCGGGCGGGAGGTTCTCGCGACCGGCAACGCGGCGCATCGCCGGTGTGATCTGCCCGTCGCGTGCGTGTTGAAGCTGGGTACGGTGCATGACGTGCGTCCTCTCTGCGGGGCAGCGCGTAAAAAAACGGCCGACGGCCGAAAGGAGTTGAAACCACGTCTCGCCTTTCGTCCGCTTCCCTACGCAGCTTGCCGTGGCTTGCTGATCAGGTTCGAAGGGTCGCTCTCAGTCCTGCCTCCGCGGGCAGGACGCCCCTAGCGAACAGTTTCATCATAGCAGGCGAGGCGGAGGGAAGCAAGCGAGGGGACGGCTGCAGACGCGCGTTCTCAGACGTCTTGTTCGGAGAATTTCTCGCTGGTGAAGAAGTAGACGTCGCAGTCGGCGTGCTTCCAGGCACCGGGGGGCAGGCCAGCTTTCTGGGCGCAGCAGTGGCTGAGGAACTCCTCGGCGGACCAGCCCTGGTCGGTGGCGACTTCGGGCAGGAAGCAGCCGCTCCGCGGGCCGCAGGCGACGTAGATGCCGTGCTTGCCGATTTCGAGCTGTTCGGGGGCGGGGGTTTTTTCCAGCGGACTGAGGATGGAGACCTCGACAGTCAGGTCGGGCAGTTCCGTCGGGGTGACGGGACGGGTGACAAATCGCGGGTCGCGCGCGGCGGCTTTGCCCATTTCCACGAGCATGTCGCGGAGCGGGCCTCGCGGCGTGAATACCCCGATGCAGCCGCGGAGCCGGCCCTGGTTGGTCAGCGTCACGAAGCAGCCCCGCTCGTCGTCGAGGATCGGGGCGTTGCCGGTCGCCGGTCGCTGGGGCTTGCCGTTGATCTCGGCGTCGACGGCGTTGCGGGCGATGGTGAGCAGTTGTCGCTTGTGGTCTTGTGTCAGTTCCACGGTGCCGACTCCCTCGGATGGTATGCCTTATCTCAGAGGATGTATTTGATGACGACGAACCCGCCGATCAGCAGGGCCACAAATGCCAAGGACAACCAGTTGAAGTACCGCTCGATGAAGGGCGTGATCTTCGGACCGAACAGTCGCATGAGTCCGGCGACGAGGAAGAAGCGGGCGGATCGGCTGACGACGGCGGCGAGTAGGAAGACGGCGAAGAAGACCGGCGGGTGCCCGACGGCCGGTCCCGTGCCGAAGACGCCGGCGGTGATGGTGATGACTTTGAAGGGGATGGGGGTGAAGCCTGCGGTGAAGACGATAAAGAAGTTGTACTGCTGGTAGAGTCTGCTGACGCGCTGGAAGACCTCCGGGGTGAAGCCGGGCACGTAGCGGTAGAAGAGGGTCGAGACGCCGGCCTGGTCCCACAGCAGCCAGCCGATGCAGAACCCCGCGACCGCGCCGAGGACGCTGGCGAGGCTGCAGAGCAAGGCGTAGCGTGCCCAGCGTTTCCGGTTGCCCAGCACCAGCGGGGCCAGCAGGACGTCCGGGGGAACGGGGAAGAAGCTGCTCTCGGCGAAGCTGAGGACGAACAGGGCCACCGACGCGCTGGGTCGGTAGGCCCATGCGAGGGTCCAGTCGTAGACTCTGCGGTGGAGGTGGTACCACTTGTGGGGCTTGCGAGCGGCCAGTTGCGCGCCGCAATGTTCGCAAAAGGCGTCCTCGGCGGAGACGGTCAATCCGCAGCGCGGGCAGGTGATGGGGTGAGCGTCGTTCGTCATGGCGTGGGCAGATGGTACAATGCGGCCGGATGAACGGGAACGAAAAAACTGTGCTTGCCGCGATGAGCGGGGGCGTGGATTCTTCGGTTGCGGCTGCGATGTTGCTCGAGGCCGGCTGGGATGTGACGGGTGTGTTTTTCTGTCTGGGCGCGGAGGTCGGCCGGGAGACGCATGAGCGGTCGTGCTGCAGCCCGCAGGACGCCGCCGACGCCCGCAGGGCGGCCGATGCGCTGGGCGCTCGGCTGCACGTCGAGCACGTAGGCGAGGCGTTCGAACCGATCATCGAGGACTTCGCGGCTGAGTACGCTCGCGGCCGGACGCCGAACCCTTGCGTGCTGTGCAATGCGCGGGTGAAGTTCGCGAAACTGATCGGTCTGGCAGATCGGCTGGGGGTGGGTCGTGTGGCGACGGGTCACCACGCGCGGATTGTCGAGTATCGCGGTCGGGCTGCGGTGGGGCGGTCGGCGTCGAAGGACCAGTCGTACGCGTTGTTCGCCGTCGAGCCGGACTGGCTCGGGCGGGTGCTGCTGCCGATCGGCGAGTTGCCGTCCAAGGAGGCGGTGCGAGCCCGTGCGCGGGGGTTGGGGCTGGACCTCGCGGACAAGCCCGACAGCCAGGAGATCTGTTTTGTCCCGGACGACGAGTACCCCGCGCTTCTGGCTGACCGCAGGCCCGAGGCGCTGACGCCGGGCCCGATCGTCAACGAGTGGGGCGAGGAGGTCGGCCGACACGAGGGGTACGCACGGTTCACGATAGGCCAGCGTCGCGGGCTGGGGGTCTCGGCGGGGGAGCCGATGTACGTCACGGGGATCGACCCGGCAACGGCGACGGTGCGAATCGGGCCGAGGGAGGCTGCCGCGGGGTTGGCGCTACGGGCGTCGGGGGCGCGATGGCAGCAGAGGCCTAACGAATCGGAGTTCGAGGGGTTCGTGCAGGTCCGCTACAATCACCGCGCGCAGCCTGGGCGGGTTCGGCTGCTTGATGGGGAGCGGTTCGATGTTCGCTTCGACGCGCCGGTCCACGCGATCACGCCGGGGCAGGCAGCGGTGGTGTACGACGGGGACGTCGTGCTGGGCGGGGGCTGGATCGACGGGCCATGACCGCTTCGCGGAGACTGCTGGCCGTCCATCCCGGTGCGCTGGGGGACGTGATTCTCTTCGGTCGGCTGCTGGAGCATCTGCGTCGGCTCGGGCGTGCGGGGCGGATCGTACTGGCGGCGGGCGGGCAGAAAGCCCGGCTGCTGCTGGGGCTGGGCGTGGTCGACGACGTGCTGGACTTCGACCTGCTGCCGATGGAGGAGTTGTTCTTCGCCGAGGAGCCGGACGATTCCCGACTGCGTGCGGTGCTGGAGTCCGCCGGTCCGTTCGATGGGCTGGTGAGTTGTTTTCCCTCGACGGAGCAGAGCGGGGTGTGCGAGCGGCTTGGGGCCTGGAGCGGCGCGGAGTGGTCGGGGTTGCTGCCTGTCCGCCCGCCGGCGGGGTACGAGCGACACCTGGTGGCCTGCTGGCTGGATGGGCTGAGGTTGCCCGGGTGTGAGGCGGACCTGGGGAATCGGGCCTGGCCCGTGCCGGCGGCGTGGCGGCAGGGGGCACGGGAGCAACTGGAACGTGCGGGGGTGGGCGGAGGATACGTTGCGATTCATCCCGGTGCCGGCGGCGAGGCCAAGTGCCTGCCTGCCGAGACGATGCTGGACCTGGCGGGACAAATCCGCAAGGGAGGACGTCAGGTGGTCTTCCTGTTCGGTCCGATCGAGCGGGAGCGGTGGGCCGAGGCGGTGCAGGATCGCTATCGGCGTGTCGGTCCGGTGTTGAGCGACCTGTCGCTGCCGGACCTGGCCGGCGTGCTCAGCCAGGCCGGGGGATTCGTCGGCATGGATTCAGGCCCGGGGCACCTGGCCGGTGCGCTGGGTACAAAAACCCTCGTGATATTTATAACGACCCATTCAGGAAATTTCCGCCCGATTGGCCCGTCGGTGGATGTCCTTTCGGGCGGGGCGGCTGAATGTTTCGGGGCTATCCGCAAAATTTTGCTGTAGTTGGGATTATTGAAAGAATAAATTTGACAATGACCGGTTTTCATCTGATAATGCGGGCATGGCAGGAGTCACAGACAGCACAGTAATACGCTTCTCTGTTGCATGCCTGTAGCGCTTCTCGGGTTAAATCGAATACGATGCGGCCATTGTCGTACTGTTCGTGTATTGTTGTCGGATGACGCAGGTACTGGCAAGGAGAAGTCTCATGGCGACCGGGAAAGTAAAATGGTTCAACAATTCCAAGGGCTGGGGGTTCATCACCACGCCTGAGGGCACGGAAGCGTTCGTTCATTACAGCGATGTGACGGGCGAGGGTTTCAAGGCCCTGTACGTGGGCGATGAGGTCGAGTTCGAGATGTTCGACGGGCCTCGCGGAGCCAAAGCGGTCCAGGTACGGAAACTCGACCAGGAAAGTTGAGTTGACGGACGGCTCCTCCGCGGAGTTTTTCTCGGAGCCGCGGACCGGTCTCCAACGTTGCGTTCTGCGCTTTGCCTGCCGCTGACTGCCCGCTACAATGCCCGTCATGACGATCCGCACGAAAATTCTCGCCACCGTCGGGCCAGCCAGCGGGTCGGTGGAGGTTCTCCGTCAGCTTGTCGAGGAAGGCTGCGACGTCTTCCGGATCAATTTCTCCCACGGCTCGGACGAGCAGCGCGAAGGCTTCCTCCGCGCCATCCGCCAGGCCGAGGACGAAACCGGCGAGCCGTTGGCGATCTGCGCCGACCTCTGCGGGCCGAAAATCCGCGTCGGGATGATGGCCGGCGGCGGCGTGCTTCTGCCCCAGGGCCAGGAGGTCACCCTCCAGCGCGACCCGATCGAAGGGTCGGCCAACCGCTTCAGCACGACGCTGGCCGAACTCGTCGACGACGTTCATCGCGGAGAACCCATTCTGCTGGACGACGGGAAACTCCGTCTGGAGGTCGTCTGCGTCGACCCGCCGGACGAGGTCCGCTGCCGGGTCCTCACCGGGGGGGTGCTGGGCAGCGGCAAGGGCGTGAATCTGCCCCGGACGCAACTGAACCTCGGGGCACTGACGGAAAAGGACCGCCGCGACGTCGCCTGGATCGCCCGGCACGACTTCGATTTCGTCGCGCTGTCGTTCGTCCAGCGGGCCGAGGATGTCCGCGAGCTGCGCAGTCTGCTCGAGGGGCACGGCTGCGGGGCGCACATCATCGCGAAGATCGAAAAGCCATCGGCCGTCGAGCACTTCGACGCCATCCTCGCCGAAGCCGACGGCGTGATGGTCGCCCGGGGCGACCTGGGCGTGGAGATGGAATACCAGGAAGTCCCGGTCGCGCAGAAGCGACTGGCCCGCGCCGCCCAGCAGGCGGGCAAGCCGTGCATCATCGCCACGCAGATGCTCGAGAGCATGATCGACTCGCCCACGCCGACGCGCGCGGAGGTCTCCGACGTCGCCAACGCGGTTCTCGACCACGCCGACGCGGTGATGCTCTCGGGGGAGACGGCCGTCGGCAAGCACCCCGTCGGGGCCGTCCGCGTCATGAACCGCACCGTCCACGCCGTCCAGGCCTACCATGATGAAATCTACTCCGCCCCGCCGGTGCGGTCGGACGGCTCGCCGACTGCGGCGTCCATCGCCGCAGCCGTTCGGACCGTCCTGGACGCCCAGGACATCGCCGCCGTCTGCGTCTACTCCGCAACCGGCACCAGCGCGCGGATGCTCGCCAAAAACCGTTTGCCCTGCCCGATTCTCGCGCTGGCCTCGGACCGGAAGATGGTCCGGCGAATGTGCCTGTACTACGGCATCCTGGCCCGACAGGCCGATGCCCCCGAGCACACGCGCGACCTGCTCGCCCTGGCCGACCGGATCCTCCAGGCAGGGCAGATCGCCCAGCCCGGCCAGAAGATCGTCCTCGTCTCAGGCCGACCCATCGGCACAGCCGGGCAGACCAACACGCTCGTGATCCACACCGTCGGGCAAAGGCAGTGAGAGCCTGTATGAAAACCGTTCTTTTGCCGTGGCACCGGCATCGTGCCGGGCAGTTGCAGGCCCATCCTGGCCCCGCGCCGCCGGCCTGCCGCACGGTCGGGATGCCCGTCAAACGCATGGCCGAGACGGCCATGCCACGTGTTCGTACAGGTTCTCAGTGGCATAGCGGATTCACAAAGAACAAAAACCGTCCGGCAGGTTTTGTTCTGTTTTCAATCCGAAATCCACAATCTGAACTCCGCAATCGCATCGCGGGTTCTGCCATGAATCGTGGCAAGGCATTGCTTTCCGTGGTATCGTCTCCCCTGCCATGTCCACCCTTGCCCGGACTCCTGAGCCGTCAAACGATCGTCCCTGGCTGAGCCGACTGCTGGCCGGCGGCCTGACGCTGGTGGGCCTCTGCTGGGCGCTGGGGCTGATTTCGGTCTCCGACGGGGTGTACATGGACGACGACATCACCCACTACGCCTTCGCTCGGGACGGGTGGGAGGACGTCTCGGCCCTGCTGCACCGCTGGGCCAGGCCGGGCTACAACATCCCCACCGCCGCCGTCGCTCACTACCTTGGCTTCGATGGCTGTCGGGTCTTCAGCGCGGTCCAGACGGCCCTGACAGCCTGGCTGGCGTGGGCGATCGGGGCGAAGCTGGTCGGGAAGCATCCGCTGGTGGCCGTCGCGCCTGCGCTGGTTTGGCTGCAGCCTCTGGTACTGAAGCTTGCCCTGACGACGCTGACGGAGACGACGGCGGGGCTTTACCTGTCGTTGGGGATCTGGCTGTACCTGGTGCGATGGCGGGTCGCGGGGTGTGCGGCAATCAGCCTGTGCTTCGTGACGCGGGACGAGATGCTCGCGCTGGCGCCGCTGATGGCGGTGGCGGTGCTGATTGACGCCCGGCGGGAGACCGGCGGGGGCTGGGGCGAGGTCTTCTCGACGAGTTGGGTCTGGGGATGCGCGGTGGCGACGGCGTGGGCACCGGCGGCGTACTTCCTGGCGGCGTGGATTCTCGACCTGCCCCCCGACGCCTCGCCGCTGGGGATGTTCTCGCGGAGCTACTCCGCGGAGTACGGGTCCGGGCCCTGGTGGTGGTATCCGCTGATCTGGCCTCAGGCTGCGACGCTGGGCGTGCCTGCGCTGGCTTTGGCGGGGGTGTTGGGCAGGCCCCGTCAGTTGTGGCTGCCGGCTGCGTGGGTGGGCGGATTGGTCGCGTTGGAAGGGGTGATCTACGGGTTCGGGCTGTTCGCCTCGGGGGGCTACGCGCGGTTTCTCGTGCCGGTGGCCGGTCCACTGGCGGCGCTGGCGGGGGCGGGGCTGGAGTCGCTGGTCGCCGGTCGGCGAAGGCGGGTCGTGGTCGGCGCGTGCGTGGTCGGGGGCGGCTGGCTGATTGCGGTGGCGTGGCTGTTCGGGTACTACCTGCCGATGCCCCCGACCTGGGCGATGGTTGCCGGCGGCGTGACGGTGGGGGTCGGGCTGCTGTCGGCGGCGGTTCGTCGGTCGGCCGTCTGGCGGGCCTGCGGGCTGCTGGGGGCGGGGATGGCACTGGCGGTGAGTCTCGGCCAGGCCGCCTATCTCGCCAAGCCCCTGCGGATGTCGGACTCGCCGATGCACCGCGTGATCCTCGCGGCGGTGCGGCACGTCGAGGCCGGTCCGTACGTCGAGAACCCCGGCATCAGCCAGCACACCCTGCTGGGTTTCCTTCGGCCGGAAACCGATCCGCTGTTCAGCAACGCCGACGCCCTGTCCCGCTGGCAGCAGGCTGAGCCGGGGACGCTGTTTTTCTGGGAGAACAAGTACTGCCTCAAGCCGCACGAACCGGACTCGACGCACCGGCTGATCGAGTCGCTGGATCGGTTGGGCCGGGTGCTGTTCATCGCCCGCGACGGTCACTGCCGGGCCGTCGTCTACCTTCGCACGGACCGCCAGAGTCCATGACAAAGATGCGCCCCTCAAAAGTCGACGTAACGGAACATCAGGACGATTCGTCAACGAAAACAATCGAGTTACATCCCCAAAACGGTCCTCCCAGCGTGTTCTTGGCAGTTCTGAGGGAGGCGTCAACAAATGGTAAATGACGAGTGGCGAGACGACGGCGCGGATTCCCGGCTGCTGCGGGAACTCTGGCCGGACATGCTCAAAGCCCGCCGCAACAGCCTCAAAGACCTCGCCGACCTCCTCGGCGACAGCCACGACCTCGCCGTCCTCCACGAAACCCTCACCGCCTCGCCGAAGGCGTTCGGCCCGAAACGGCAGCTGCAGACCGTCCTGGGCCTGATGGAACGCCGCGACGCCGAACTGCTCGCCCGCGCCCATCCGCTCGGGCATCGACTCTTCGCCGACAAACCCGGGCAACTGGAGTCCCGCTGGGAGGACGCCTGGCAAGCCGCCCGCGAAGAGCTCCGCTCCAGCCCACCCTTCAGGAGACTTGCCAACACCACCAACGCCCCGAACAGAAGCACCAGAATCGTGATTGCCGAAGTCCCCAGGATCATCTGACTCCTGACTCCCAAATCGGCCTCACCTCATCTCGGGCTTACCTTGGGGAAGTATATGGGCATCGACTCGCCCGGACACGCAAAACCACCCCGCCGTCTTTGGCGTGGCCTGGTTTCCTCCCGGACGGGACTGGCCATAACCGTTCGCGGAGAACAACGATCGATCGCGGGGCGTCAGTTGGAGGAGGACTGGGATTTCAGCCGCCAGACCTGCGAGCCCCAGGGCTCCAGTTCAACCTTCATCTGTTTGCCCTGAAGGGGCCGGGCCGGGGCCTGCTTGTCGAACCATCGGCTCGCCGAGGTATAGCCCGCCGGCAAGGTCAGCGTGCCGGCCTGTTGATGGGCGTCGATGTTGACCACGAAGAGGCAGGCCTCCTGGCCGATGGGACGAACCATGGCGCGGATATCGGCGGCCGAATTGCCCTGGCCCTTGCACTTGAGGACCTCGCCGCCGGGGGCTAGCAGAACCGGCTCGAGGTCAATCAGTTCCTGGTTGAGCTTCCCCACGGCGTTCCATATCTCCGGGTGGTTCTCGACCCAGAAGCGTCGATCGCCCTGCCGGGTATCCGGGCAGACGTAGGCGTAGAACAGCATGCCGCGTGCTCCTGCGATGATGGCCTGGTAGATTTGCAGGCGGATGTGCTTCGGTTCGGGCAGTTTCACCGGGCGGTCGCCACCGTTCAACTGCACCACGGGCCACATGGGGCGGTTCGCCCCGAGGACGGCGCGGACCATGCCATACAGTCGTGTCGTGATCCGCGTAGGAGACTGATAGCGGTCCTTCCACCAGGGCATGTTTTTCCACCAGGGGTCCACGTTGAAGGGGTAGTGGTCCGGGCTGAGGATGTCGCACATCGCCGCGGTGGCGCGGTACATGTCAGAATAGCACTGGGCCATCTGGATCGGGTGGTAGGGATCGTGTTCGTTGATCCAGGCGTACATCTCCCGCCCCTGCTTGAACAGGTGCCGCTCGTGGGGTTCGTCCATGGTCGCCCAGGCCAGAATAGCCGGGTGGTCCTTGAAGCGTTCGATGATCTTTTCCCACTGGCCGGGGGCCGCGTGGGCCGAGCGGATCGCCATCATGCCATGCTTGGCGGCCAGGTCGACGTAGGGGCTGTCCTTCTTCCAGGTCCAGATGACGGCGGTGTTGAAGTGTTTCTAACCGAACCCATGCCCAGCCGTCTTCACGGCATAGCAATCCTTGGGCCGAACAGGATTGGGATTGTCCCTATGATTCTTTGCCCAGGCGGTCGCGGAGGTTGCCCTCGTCGAGCTTGACCGTTCCCTGGAAGTCGGAATCCTGCTTGAGATAGAGCGTCTGGGTCGGGAAGGCGAATTCGATGCCCTCTTCGTTGTACCGCCGGAACAATTCCATGTTGAAGTCGTGACAGAACTGCATGTAGTCCCAGTAGTTCGGGGGGGCGTACCAATAGATCACGAAGAGATTCAGGCTGGCGGCGTTGAAGTCGCTGAAGTACACCCGCGGGGGGAAGTCCGCGGGGAAGTGCTCGCTGCGGGCGTCGAGCATTTCCTTGAGGACGTCGATGGCCCGCTGGACCTTCTCAGCCGGGGTGTCGTAGGTAATGGTGACGTCGAGGATCCGCCGGATGCTGGGGCGTTTGGCGACGTTTTCGATGATCTCGTTGGCGACGGTGTTGTTGGGGATGGTCACGAGCGGCCCGGTGAGCAGGCGGATCTTCGTCGAGCGGAACCCGACCTCCTCGACCACACCGTCCTGGCCCTGGATGATGATGCGGTCGCCCATCTGAAAGGGCCTGTCTGCGAAGATCATCACCGACCCGAAGAGGTTGGCGAGCATGTCCTTGGCGGCCAGCGCAAAAGCCAGCCCGCCGATGCCCAGCCCCGCGACCAGCGCGCCGATGTTCCAGTCGAAGACGTTCTGGGCGATGAACAACAGCGAGACGATCACCACGAAAATCCGCATCGCCTTGCGGAGCAGCGGGACGAGCTGGTCGTCCAGCGTCGTTTCGGTTTTGCTCGTCCAGCGGGTCAGCAGCAGTTCGACCACCTCCACCAGCCGATAGATGAACCACGCCAGCGAGAGCACGGCAAGGGTCTGGCAGACCTTCAGCCATTCGTCGAGGAGGGAGACCTTCTCGACGGTCTTGCCGAGTCCCTCGCCCTCGACCTTCATCCACTCCAGCGTCATGAAGGTCGAGGCGGCGTAGAGGCCCAACGCGAGGCACAGCAGCGTGATCGGCCCGGCCATCGCCTTGAAGACGATGCTCGGTAATTGCCAGCGGTCCTCGATGGCGTCCATGCGGTCGGCCTGGCGGAGGAGGAAGAAGGAGACGACCTTGCCCACCAGCAGCCCCAGCAGGATCACGCCCAGCAGCCCGGCCCACTGGCCGAGCGTGTTGTTCATGAAGGTCTCGCGGGTCAGGAAGTCCCAGACGTCCGTGGATGTCATGGCGAGCGTCATCGGCATGGCTCCCACCAATGCGGGGTCAGATGTCAGTCTTCGAGGGAATAGGGTTCATCGCCGACGGCGAGTTGTTCCTTGCCGAGCAGGGCCTTGAGTTCCTTGACGGTCTCGGCGTAGGCGGGGTCGTGGTAGACGCTCTTGATCTCGCGAGGGTCCTTTTCGAGGTCGAACAGTTCCCATTCGCGGGGCGTCTGGCGTTCTTGCGCGCCGTACTGGCCGAGCGGGTCGGCGTAGTAGTAGATGAGTTTGTACCGGTGCGTCCGCAGCCCGTAGTGGGCGGTGGTGTTGTGGGCCTGCTCGCCGTGCATCCAGTAGCGGTAGTACATGCTGGTCCGCCAGTTTTCGGGGGGTTTTCCCTGGAAGACGGGGCGGGCGCTGCGTCCCTGCCAGGCCTCGGGGATGTCCAGGCCGGCATAGTCGAGGAAGGTGCTGGCGAAGTCGTGGTTCAGGACCATGTCGCGGCTGGTGGTTCCGGGGGCGATTTCCCTCGGGTAGCGGACGACGAAGGGCATTTTCAGGGATTCTTCGTACATGAACCGCTTGTCGAACCAGTTGTGGTCGCCCAGGAAGAAACCCTGGTCGGAGGTGTAGATCACGAGGGTGTTTTCGGTGAGTCCCTCGGCGTCGAGGTAGTCCAGCAGTCGGCCGGTGTTGTCGTCGATGCTGGCGACCGTGCGCAGATAGTCCTTGATGTACCGCTGGTATCGCCAGTGGCGCTCTCGCTCCGGGCTAAGCCCTTCGGGGACGGGTTGTTTGAGGTCCTTGTCCTGGAGGTCTTCCATGCGCATCTTGGCGACTTGAGCGGCGGTGGCGTGTCCGGAATGGTCGTCGTCGAAGGTTTCCGGCAGGGGGATGTCCTCGTCTTCGTACATCGCGGCGTGTTTGTCGTCAGGTTCCCATTTGCGGTGGGGGGCCTTGTGGTGAACCATCATCGCGAAGGGCCGGTCCCGGTCGCGGTTCTTCAGCCAGTCGATCGAGAAATCGGTGATCCGGTCCGTGACGTAACCGGTATACGTTTTGCGGGTTCCGCCGTCGGGTCCTTTTTCGATGAATTCAGGGTCGTGGTACTCGCCCTGTCCGGGCAGGACTTTCCAGTCGTCGAAGCCGGTGGGGCAGTGTTCCGGGCCTGTCCCGAGGTGCCATTTTCCGAAGATCGCCGTCTGGTACCCGCCGGCCTGGAGGCGTTTGGGGTAGCAGTCCTGAGTGTTGTCCCAGTGGGTGGCCAGCGTCGTGCAGCCGTTGACGTGGCTGTAGGTCCCGGTGAGGATCGTCGCGCGGGAGGGCGTGCAGATGGAGTTGGTGCAAAAGCAGGCGTCGAGCCTCATGCCTTCCTTGGCGATGCGGTCGAGGTGGGGCGTCTGGTTGATCCGGCCGCTGTAACAGCTCATGGCGTGGGCGGCGTGGTCGTCGGACATGATGAATACGATGTTCGGGCGATCGTCGGACATGGTGCGCCTCGAGTTTGCGGGATACGATAAAGGTGCCCTAAAGACCAGTGAACTCGCTTTTGTAGCCGAAGGCAGGGGAAAACGCAAGCGGCTCCCCAAGGCCGGGCGGGGATTCCGGCCTGGAGCTTGGGGAACCCCTGGCCCACGGTTTTTCGACCAGGGGGTCACTTTCCGGTCATGCTGAAGGCGAGCCGGAGCTGTTCGGCACGGTCGGGCGGGGGTTGCCAGCCGGCGAATTCGGTGCGGTCGCGTTCTTTGCAGGCCCGGGCGAGGTCGGACCACGCCCGGTTCATGCCGTGGACGAACAGGGCCGTCGTCAGCGAGCGGGTCGTCCAGAGCGTCCGGAGGGTGCGCTTCCAGACCCAGGAGCGTTTCATGGCCAGTCGCCGGATTTCGTACATGGCCCGGTCGAGGCTTTTGGCGTCCATGCCGGCGGGCTGATAGACGGTCTCGATGAACGTGTAGCGTTCCCAGTCTTCGGGATAGTTCGTCGCCAGCAGTCGCCCGTCGCGTTGGAGTCGTTCGTAGAGTTTCGTGCCGGGCAGCGGGGTGAGGTTGGTCATCTGGATGATGTCGACCCCGAGTTCGACGGCCTGGCGGAGGGTGTGGACGGCGGCGTTTTCGTCGTCGTGGTCAGCCCCGATGACGAAGCCCCCGAGGATCGCGATGCCCGCGCGGTGGAACCCGTCGGTCAGGGCCTGGTAGTCCCCGAGGAGTTTGCGGTTCAGGGCCTTGTTGTACTCGGCGAGGTTGTCTTCGTTAAACGACTCGATGCCGACGAGCATGGCCCGACAGCCGGCGCGGTAGGCGAGCCTCAGAGCACGGGACTGGGCACCCATGTTGAAGCTGGTCTGGGAGAACCAGTGCTTGCGTTTGCCGCGGGCGATGATCTGTTCGAGCAATCCGCAGGCGTCCTCGGCGTGGGTCGGGCTGGTGCCGAAGAAGTTGTCATCGACGACGAAGACGAAGGGTTTTTTGATTTCGTTCCACTCGGCGACAATGTCGTCGGTAGAACGTCGGCGGATGCGGTTGCCGTTGTAGAGCGTCACGGAGCAGAAGTCGCAGCCGATCGGGCAGCCCCGGGAGGTCTGGATGCAGGCGACGTCGTAGGCGCCGTTGATCGCGCCGATGTCCTGGTCGGCGCGGCCGACGCCGGTGTTGAGCTGGGGGTATCCCCCGGTGTACCTCGGCTGGAGCCTCTCGGCGGAGGCGTCGGCGAGGATGCCGGGCCAGATCTCGTCGGCCTCGCCGACGACGAGGGAATCGACGTGGGGCTGGGCTTCGTCCGGGCAGGCCCAGGCGTGAGGTCCGCCGAGCATGCAGGGCAGGCCTTCCTGTCGGCAGAAGGCGGCCAGCTCGTAGGCGCGCGGGACGCTGGGGGTGTACGACGTCAGCCCGACGAGGTCGTAGCCCCGTTCCCTGACGATCTGCTCGGTGCGGTCCGCGCCGAAGATCTCGTCGATGATCTCGACGTGATGGCCGACCTGCCCCGCCCGACGCGCGAGAACCTGCAGCCCGAGGGGAGGGATCTTCGTGGCGATGCTGTGATACCCGACCGTCCGTCGGGACAGGGGGTTGATCAGCGCAATCCTCACATCTCACCTGGGCCAAGGCGGTGCAAAGGAACTGAATGGACGGGGCAGGGTCGGGCTTACCGGCGGTAGCCGCCTCCGCCCCGGCCGCCACGGTCCGGGCGCGGGCGTGCTTCGTTGACCGTCAGCGTCCGGCCGGAGTGTTCCTTGCCGTTGAGGTCTTCGATGGCCTGCTGGGCCTGCTGGTCGTCGCCGATTGTGACGAACCCGAAGCCTTTGCTTCGGCCGGAATCCCGGTCCATGATAACGACGGCGTCTTCGATTTCGCCGTACGAGCCGAACAGTTCGCGAAGTTCGCTTTCGTTGATGTCGTAGGAGAGGTTGCCTACATACAGCTTTTTGGACATGCTTGCGGTTCCTTTCAAAGGCTGATCAAGTGAGGTGCTCGGGGGGGAAACGTGAAACCGCCTGCGGGCAACTTCCATCCTGATCGATCCGATACTCGTTCGCGGCGCCAACGGTTGACGCCTCTTATCGGCGATATTACATCGTACCCACCCGGGACTTGTCAACTAGAAAAATAGCCGATTTTTTTGCCGGCGTTTCGCCCCGGGTTCCCGGCCCGGCGAGCAGAGCGGCTTGAAACGACCCCGCCGGGGCGTCTATGATACGGGAGATGAATGCCCGGGACAAAATATCGGCTCTCAGCCCGGCCGGTCTGACGGTCATCCACTACCCGGACCCCCGGCTGCGTGAGGCGTGCTCGGCGATCGAGAACGTCGACCGGTTCGTCGTGGAACTTGCCGAACGGATGAAGAACCTGATGTTCCGCAGCAAGGGCGTGGGGCTGGCGGCCCCGCAGGTGGGTGTGACGGTGAGGCTGTTCCTGGCCTCGCCCGGCTTCGACCCCGCCGACGTCCACGTCTACCTCAACCCGAAGATCATCGACACCGAGGGCAACGCCGATGGCGAGGAAGGCTGCCTGAGCTTCCCCAATATCTTCTGCAAGGTCAAGCGATCCCGGACCGTCACGGTCGAGGCCGTCGGCCTGGACGGCGAGCCGTTCCGTCAGACCGTCAGCGACCTCCACGCCCGAATCGTCCAGCACGAAAACGACCATCTCGATGGTCGACTGCTGGTCGACCGCATGGGCAGCGTCGCGAAGCTCTCGCACCGCAAGGCGCTGTCGGCCCTGGAGGCCGAGTACGCCGGGGCGCGGTAACTGGCCTGCCCCGGCTGTCCGGGAGACAGCTATCGCGAGGCCGTCTGGGTGGTCAGGCGGTCCTTGAACGTCCCGTGCAGGTGGGCGTGCAGCCTGCGCCCGCAACACTCGGTGTGCTGGTTGGGGGCGTCCTTGTGGGCGATGACGTGGTCGAGGGGGATGTCGTAGGTGCCCATCAGGAACTCCACGAGCCGGCGGGCGGAGTCCAGTTGGGCGTCGGTGGGCAGGTGGTTCATGAAGTTGCCCACCAGGCAGATGCCGATGCCGTGTTCGTTGTATTCATTTCCGGGCGTGTTGCCGGTGTGGGCGCCCCATTTCTGTTTCCACCACCGCGAGCCGACCTGGACCTCTCCGTCGGGTCCGCCCTGGCCGTTGGTGATAACGAAGTGGTAGCCCAGTTCGTCCCAGCCGCGTTTGCGGTGCTGGCGGTCGAAGACGTCCGCGCTTCCGCCGGTCGTCGCGGAATGGTGCATGACGATGTACCGCCAGGGCCTGTCGCCGGCGGCGAGCCAGTCCTCGTTGCCGGCCGAACGGTTCGCCGGCGGTGGGGCGGGATCGGCTGGCAGTGATCCGACGGCCCCGCTTCGGCGGGACGGGGCGGCTGTGTGGGGGTCGAGGTAGGGCAGGTGGGCGGTATTGACAGGCTGCTGCCAGGTCGGCTGCCAGGTCGTTCGGGCGGACATCGACTCACACCCCGCCGCCAGCAGCAACACCACCAGCGCCGCGGTCGAAAGCAGCAATACGCATGCGTCGGGCCATCGCATCGGTCAGTCTCTCCGTTGCAGACAGGAAACCCAGCGGGTCATTCTACAGCAACATCGACTGAATCCCCCGATGCGTTTGAGGGTACTTTGAAAAATTCAAATTCGGGTATCGCGTAGGATTTTCGCTTTC
>CAYMAP010000015.1:0-21836 GCA_964388425.1 uncultured Planctomycetaceae bacterium | reverse complement strand
ATTCCCCGGCCAGTCCGCACACGACAGGTCCCTTTGGATTCAGCAGGAAGTTATGTCAGCGTCGCTTCACGCGGGAGGGTCATTGCGATTCCGCCTTCTGCAGGGCTTTGGCGAATTCGCGGTTGACCGGGTCCATCATGAGGCTCTGGAAGGAGGTTTCGGGCAGGAAGTGGATGACACTGTTGTGGTAGAGGACGGTTCGGCCCTTGCCGTTGAAATTGTCACGGAAGTCGCACATGAGGACTTTCTGGGAATCCGGGCTGGGCGGTTCGATGACGTCGGGCTGGTGGTAGAAGAAACCGGGCCCGTCGGGGTTGGCCGGGCTGATGAGGGTCTCCGGTTCGATGTACTCCAGTTTGACCAGTTCCTGCAACGAGGCCGGTGGCTGGTCTCTGCCGTTTCGGATCATGGCTAGGTAGATTCGGTTGACTTGCCCGATGGTGGCGTTGATATTGTCGGCCTGTCGGATGTTGGCCTCTCGGGTGTAGTAGGTCGGGATGCCCACGCCGGTCCCGGCGACGAGGATCAACAGGAAGACCGATCCGATGGGCAGAGCGCAGGCGCGTGCGGTCTGGCCGAAACTCAGGGGGAACATGGCCCAGACCGTCAGCACGCTCATGACCAGCAGGGCGATGACGGCGAGGATGACCCCGGGGATGGAAACGGGCATGTCCGCCTCGCCCGGGAGAATCAGGTTGTTGCCGACGAGATACATGATGAACGCGGAAAAGACCCCGGCCAGACCGGCCAGCAGGGAGACCTGCACGCCCTTGGCGAATTTGAATCGGCGGTTGTCGGTGGCTTTGGAGAGGGTACGTTGGAAGAGGTATCCCCCCCCGACCAACCAGCCGAACAGAACTATCGCCATCACGGGCAACTGCCAGATGGCCAGGTAATCGCTCACATTGGCTAACACCGCATTCTCCTGCATTTGAGTCGGGTGAATGTCCTTGCCGTCCGGGCATGATACCATCGGCACGCACGGCCTCCCAGCGTACTTTTCGTCGGCAAGCATGGCAAGGGGTCGACAGGAATTGTCTGTCTTGCAAAGGGGCGCGGGCGGTGGTAAGGTTCGCCGGAACCCCAATCGAGGAGACGCTTCTTGCCGTTGCATGCGTTTTTCATTCTCTCTCTGTTCGCGCTGGGGGCATGCGTGGGCAGTTTCCTGAACGTCGTGATCTGGCGGCTGCCGAGAGGCCAGAGCATCGTCTTTCCGGGCAGTCATTGTCCGTCGTGCGGTCGTGGGATTCGCTGGTTCGACAACATTCCGCTGCTGAGCTGGCTGTTGCTGGGCGGGCGGTGCCGATATTGCAACGTGCGGATTTCTCCGCGATACCTGCTGGTGGAGCTGGCGACGGCGTTGCTGTTGGTGGGGCTGTACGTGGCGTATTACGTGGCGGCTCTGCGGGCGGGGATGGGCAGCCTGCCGGAGAGCTGGCCGATCTATCTGTCGCACGCAACGCTGCTCTGTGCGCTGCTGGCGTGTTCGGTGATCGACATCGAGACGTTCCATGTTCCGCTGGAGGTCTGCTGGTTCGCGACGCTGGTGGGGCTGGTGGTAGCCGGTACGTCGCCCCGGCCGGACCTGCTGCCCGCGGTCTCGCCCGTGACCGGTGCGGCCTGCGTGGGCGGGGCGGCCGGACTGGCGGTGGCGTTGCTGCTGTTGCATCGGGGCTGGATTCCGCGGAGTTTCATCGACGCCGACCCCCAGGGCCGGGATGAAATGGACAAGGACCTGCCCGTCGGAGCGGCGACGGAAACGGATCGGTCGCGTCCGAAGGGCGTGGGTATCACGGCCGGGCAGGGGGTGTCTCCCCGGCGGGAGGTGCTCAAGGAACTGCTGTTTCTGCTGCCCCCGATTCTCGCAGCGGTGATTGCGGGGCTGGCGGTCTCGCGGATTCCAGCGGTGCATCGGGCCTGGCTGGGCCTCTACGCGCTGGGCGACGGCTGGGTGGGCAGGCACCTGGCGGGGCTGTTGGCCGGGGTCTTCGGGTACTTTGTCGGGGCGCTGTGGATCTGGGGCATCCGCATTTTCGGCACGCTGGGGTTCGGGCGGGAAGCGATGGGCCTGGGCGACCTGCACCTGCTGGCGGCGGGGGGCGCGTGCGCTGGGTGGATCGTTCCGTCGGCGGCGTTCTTTCTCGCGCCGTTTTTCGGGCTGGCCTGGGCGGTGGCGCTGCTGGCGCGCAAGGGCGAGCGGGAACTGCCCTACGGCCCCTGGCTGAGTCTGGGCGTCGCAGCCGCGCTGGTCCTGCAGGACAAGATTCTCCAACTGATCGACCACTACATGCATATGATGCAACAGGTGCCGGGACAGTAAACCAGACGCAGGGCAACAGGCAGCAGGACACGAAGTACAGAAGATCGCGCCGGACTCCTGAAGCCTGACGGCTGAAACCTCCAACAACCAGGTGCGCCATGAAATGGAATCTCGTGAAGGGCTATGTCTTCGTCGTGCTGGCCGGTCTGTTCGCGCTGGTCGCCACGGTGCTGGTGCTGACGAACATCAAAAACGAATGCCAGCTCTGGTTCGGGCAGAACATGACCGGCCAGACCGGCGTGGTGATGCTCGTTTCGTCCCTGGCCGGCGTGGTGCTGGTGTACGTCGCCAAACTGCTGATCCGCGGCATTCGCGACCTCCGGCGGGGACACGTCCAGCAGAAGCTCCAGCGGCTGGAAGACATCGACAAAGAGCAGAAAAAGCAGGCGGCCTCGGGATCCTCCTCCTGAGGAATCCGCTCGACTCAGCGAATCGGGGCTGTTCCCGCCGACCCCGGGTGGGTATAATGCGCCCCGCGTCGGGCGGCAGGCCCGGCCGATCCAGTACAGACCCGCATCACGACACGAAGGAGACTCTCATGCCACAAGCAGCCATTCGTCCGCTTGCAATGACGGTCCTGGCCATGGTGCTGGCGACCGGCTGTTGCGAACAGGAAAAGGAGCAGATCAGCGCGCTGAAAAATTCCAACGATCAGCTCCTCGCCCAGAACAAAGACTACCGCGACCAGATCGGACAGCTCGAACGCACCAACGCCGAACTCCGCATGCAGGCCGGCAACCTCAACAGCCAACTGGCCAACAAGAACGAGACCATCACGGACCTCCAGGCCCGACTCAGCGAGCGGACCACGGACGTGACGGGCACGGCTGAGGGGTGGGAGAAGGGCAAGTTCGGCGACAAGGTGACCGTCGGCAGCGACATCCTCTTCCCGCCGGGAAAGGCGACCCTGACCGCCTCGGGCAAGCAGACCCTCTCGGGCATCGTTCGCGAACTGAAGGGCCGATACGCCGGCCTGCCCGTGCGGGTCTACGGCTACACTGACAGCGACCCCATCAAAAAGTCTCGCAAACTCTGGAAAGACAACCTCGACCTCTCAGCCAACCGGGCGATGGCCGTGACGCGATACCTCCGCGAGCAGGGCATTCCCGAGGATACCATCGAGACGGTCGGTATGGGTGCGACGCACTTCGTCGCCCCCAACACCTCCAAGGCCGGCAAGGCCAAAAACCGCCGCGTCGAAATCATGGTCGTCAAGGTCCCGCAGTGAACACGAGCCGGGAGTCAGAATCCAGAATGGACAATCCGTCCTCTCTCCTGGCTCCTGAATTCTCACGAATATGATTGCAGTGGTTGATTACGGCATGGGGAATCTGCGGAGCGTGCAGAAGGCCCTGCAGCGTGTAGGCGGAAGTGCGGAGATCGTCTCGTCCCCGGGCGAGGTTCTCGCGGCCGAGAAGGTCGTTCTGCCCGGCGTGGGCGCCTTCGCCGACGCCATCGACCGCCTCCGCTCGACCGGGCTGGACGAGGTCGTCCTGCGGCGCATCGACGACGGCGTGCCGTTCCTGGGCATCTGCCTGGGCTTTCAGTTGTTGTTCGACATCTCGTACGAGGACGGCGAGTACACCGGCCTCGGCGTGCTGCCGGGCAAGGTCGTCCGCTTCGACTTCCCCCCCTCCGTGACGGGACAGAAGCTCAAAATTCCGCACATGGGCTGGAACCGCCTGCAGGTCCGCTCGAACTGCCCGCTCTTTGGCGACCTGCCCACCGACGCGAGCGTCTACTTCGTCCACAGCTACCACGCCGTGCCCCTCAACCCCGACGTCACCGCCACCACGACGGAGTACGGCTACACGTTCTGCTCGTCGGTCTGGCGGGAGAACATCTTCGCCATGCAGTTCCACCCGGAAAAATCCCAGGCGGTGGGCCTGCGGATGCTGAAACATTTCGTGGGGCTCTGACCGTGGATATCCTCCCCGCCATCGACCTGCGGAACGGGCACGTCGTCCGCCTCGAACGCGGCGACTACGACCGCCAGACGACCTACGGCGAGGACCCCCTCGCGGTGGCACGGCAGTTCCTTGCCGACGGGGCGCGATGGATTCACGCCGTCGACCTCGACGCCGCCCGCAGCGGCGAACTGACCAACACCGACGCCCTCCGCTCCCTCTGCGCCGCCGCACGCTCCGCCGGGGCTTGCGTACAGAACGGCGGGGGCGTCCGCGGCCGCGACCGCATCGATCTGCTGCTCGAAGCCGGCGTGGACCGCGTGGTCATCGGGTCGGCTGCGATGAAACGCTGGGACTGGTTCGAGGGCCTGCTGGCCGAGGAGACGCTGGACAACGCCTGCCTCGCGCTGGGCCTGGACGCCCGCGACGGGTTCCTTGCCGCCGAGGGCTGGACCGAACAACTCGACCTGCCCGCCGTCGACCTCGCCCGCCGCGTCGCAGGCAGCGGGCTTGGAGCCATCGTCTACACCGACATCGCACGCGACGGCATGCTCAGCGGAGTCAACATCGAGGCTACCGCCGAGATCATCGCCGCCACCGACGTGCCCGTCGTCGCCTCGGGGGGCGTGGCGAGCCTGGGCGACCTCCGAGACTGCCGGGCGATCGGCTGCGGGGGCGCGATCCTCGGCAAGGCGCTGTACGAAGGGCGAATCCAACTCCCGGACGCCCTGGCGTGCTGAAAAAAAAGGCAAAAAATTTTGTCTGATTTTTCCCCAAAAAAGGGTGGACAAACCTCACACGGGAAGCGACAATACACTGCGTTGAGGGCGGGGAACACTCCCCCTACTCCAGTACTCGATGCTGCTCATGACACATGTCGGGTATCCAGCACTCAACACCCCTTGTCGATCATGAGCCTACAGATTTGGCGGAAACGGGCCGCACTATGCCATGCGGCAAACCCTCAACGGAAGTGGCCCCCAACCGTCCCAAACAGGAGAGACTTTCTGTTATGGCAACCCCTGAGACAGACACCAGCGACAAAAAAATCGAAGACGAAACCGGCGAGAACATCGGCTCCGGCGTGTTGGAAGTCACAGAGAAGGGCTACGGCTTTCTCCGGCAGATCAAGAACAACTTTCGTCCCACACCGGGCGATACGTTCGTCGGCAAGGACTTCATCCGCTTCCGGGGTTTCCGGACGGGGCTGTACATCGAAGGCAAGGTTCTGCCGCCGCACAAGAAAAAAGGCGGCCCCCGGCTGGAGGAGCCCATTACCATCAACGGGCAACCTGCCGAGGAATACACCGACGTCATCCCCTTCAACGAGCAGACCGTCGTCGACCCGCACCCGCAACTGAAGCTCGAGACCCCCGGCGGGCCGATGGAAATGCGCGTGCTGGACCTCATCTGCCCCATCGGTATGGGCCAGCGGGGCCTGCTCGTCGCGCCTCCGCGCTCGGGCAAGACCATCCTCCTGCAGCAGATCGCCAACGCCATCGGGGAAAACAACCCCGACTGCCACGTCATCATCCTGCTCGTCGACGAACGCCCCGAGGAGGTCACCGATTTCAAGCGCAAATGCACCAAGGCTGAGGTCATCGCCTCCTGCAACGACATGGACGTCTCCAACCACACCCGCATCGCCGAGTTCACCCTCGAACGCGCCAAGCGGATGGCGGAATTCAACCAGGACGTCGTGGTCCTGCTGGACAGCCTGACCCGCCTCGGCCGGGCGTATAACCGCGCGGTCGAAAATTCCGGGCGGACCATGACCGGCGGCGTGGACATCCGCGCCCTGGAGACCCCCAAACGCCAGTTCGGCGCAGCCCGGAAAATCGAAGAAGGCGGGAGCCTGACCATCCTCGCGACCGCCCTCGTCGAAACCGGCAGCCGAATGGACGACCTGATCTTCGAGGAGTTCAAAGGCACGGGCAACATGGAACTCCAGCTCGACCGCAAACTCGCCGAACGCCGCGTCTGGCCCGCCATCGACATCCCCCGCAGCGGCACGCGGAAAGAGGAACTTCTCGTCGAACCCTGGATGCTGCCCAAGATGCACGCCCTCCGGCGGACTCTCAGCACGCTGAATGTCACCGAGGAAGTCCCCAGCCTGCTCAAGGCGCTCGAGCGCCACAAGTCCAACGAGGATTTCCTCCGCAGCCTCGACGCCGCCCGCATGGGATAACACCGGGTTCACGCCGGAGATGAGCGGGCAGTTCCCCAGCACGCCGTCCGTCCAAGCCCTCTCCGCGGGAGATCGCCGCTCGTACTGCGCGCTACCGCTGGGTGGCTGAGTCCAGCAGGCGGAGGTAGCTGTTGTATCGCCGGGCGGGGATCTCGCCGGCCTCGACGGCGGCGCGGACCGCGCAAGCCGGTTCGTGGGTGTGCGTGCAGTCGTTGAATCGGCAGTCAGGCGCGAGGGCCTCAATCTCGGGGAAGTACCAGGGCAGCTCCCGGGCGGACAGGCCCACGTCCAGTTCCCGCAGCCCGGGCGTGTCGACCAGCATTCCGCCTGCGGGCAGGTCGTAAATTCGCGCCTGCGTGGTGGTGTGTCGGCCCCGCTGGTCCTTGTGACGCACAGAGCGGGTAGCGGCGTCGGCGTGGGGGACCAGGGCATTGACGAGCGTGGTCTTGCCGACGCCTGAGGCCCCGCCGAGCACGCTCCGCTTCCCGGCGAGGCGCTGCCGGAGTTCGTCCAGCCCTTCGCCGGTCTCCGCGGAGGTCCGCACGACCTCGACCCCCAACTCGGCCAGGTCGGCCAGGAGTTTCTCCTCCGGTCGAGCGAGATCGATCTTGTTCACCGCCAGCAGCAACGGCAGGTCGCCCCGCTCGGCGACGATCCGGAAGCGGTCGATCAGTCCAGGTTTGAGTTTCGGCTGCTCGACAGCCGCCACGAGCAACAACTGGTCCATGTTGGCGGCGATGACCTTGATAAAGGGCTGCTCGTCATACTCGCCTCGGCGTTTGCCGCTTCTGGGCTGGGGCCTGGCCAGCAGCGCCCGGCGGGGCCGGCGGGACAGGACCATCCCGTCAATGCGGTTGCGGTCCAGCTCGACCTGCCCGTCGTGGTGGTCCTCGGGAACCAGCGCGACGGTAACCTCGTCGCCGACCGCCAGCGGGCTGCGGTTGTCAAAGCCCTCCGGCGGGCGGAAGGTCTTGGCCAGGCTGCAGAAGAGTTCCTCGTGCTGCCCGTCACGGTCGACGCGGATGAACACCCCCCGCCGAAACAGGCCCGTGACCAGTCCTTCGACGGCCTGCCAGTCGGCGCGGTCGTCGTCTCCGACGGCTGCGAATCGCTCCTGCCCGAGCTTGACCTCCTGGCGATTGAGTCGCTGACGCGTCGCGCCGGCCTCGATGTCGCGACCGGCGTCGACGCGCTCCTGCCAGTCCTTGATCCGCCGACGGGACTTGCCCTTGTGTTTCCGTGCCATGCGATCAGTGTACCACAACCGCGTTCGACGCGAGGTGGTCGTTCCGGGCTAAACAGGTCCAAGGTGTCCCGCAAGCTGCCTGCCGGCAGACTCACGAGCCAGACGCCCGTCTCACGCGAAGTCGCGTCAGTGCCCGCCCGTGCCCTCGATGAGTTTGTAGAGCACCATCAGGGCGGCGGCGAGGACGATGAGGGCGAAGAACTTCCGCAGCTTGTTGGCGTGGAGTTTCTGGCATAGCCAGGCCCCGAGCTGCACGCCGACCATGCTGGTGACCAGCAGCGAGCCGGCGATGGCGAGGCTGACCTGTCCGTTGAAGCCCTTGACGGCCGTGCCGACGATGGCCGAGAGCATCACCACGCCGAGGCTCGTGCCGACGGCCTGGTGGGCCTTGAGTCCGACGACCAGCAGCAGGACGGGCATGAACAGCACGCCCCCGCCGACACCGAGCAGTCCGGTCAGCACGCCCACGCCCGTGCCGACCAGCAGCATGCCGGGCAGGGAAATGTCGTCCAGGCCCGCTTCCTTGAGGGTGATGTTCGGCGGCAGGGGCAGTCGCTGCAGGACGCTCCGCCCGCCGTGCCGTTCGGACGGGCCCTTCCAGACCAGCCAGGCCGTCAGCAGCAGGACCACCAGGAACAGCCCGTTCATGATGTTGTTGAAATCGCGTTCGGACTCGGCGACGGAGAATTTCAGCCAGTTGTGGATCGCGTCGCCCAGCAGCGTCCCGACGACCGACCCGCAGGCCAGCAGGGCGATGGTCTTGGGTTCGACGTTGCCCATCCTGCGGTGCCGGCTCAGGCCCGAGGCGCTCGTGCCGACGATGAAGCACAGGTCGCTGCCGACGGCTAGGGAGTAGTCCACGCCGATGAGGTTGCGCAGCAGCGGGGTCACGAGGAACCCCCCGCCGACGCCGAAGAGCCCGGTGAGCATCCCGACCGCCAGCCCCAGTCCCGCCAGCGCCGCCCACAACCCCGGTCCGTGGAGGACGGCCTCGAACTGGAGATTGAGGTTCTCGACGAAAACGTCCATCAGCGCAGCTCCTTCCGCTGGCCGCGACGGAGGCCGAGCTTGTGGATAATCCAGTCGAATCCCAGTCCCCACGTCAGGGGCACGACGAGCATGACGACGACGCTGAGGAGTTTTTCCAGCATGCGGTTCCTTTCCGGGAGGGAAGCAAGTCCGCCATCCCAGGCTTTGTTTGAAACGTGAGGCTCAGCCGTTCAGCGGCGAGCGAGTCGAACCGCCCCAGCTGAGATTCATTGCTGTTTTGGGCCTGTTTGTCAAGCAAGACGCCTCCCTCAGAACTGCCAAGAACACGCTGGGAGGACCGTTTTGTGGATGTCACTCTATTCTTTGCGTTGACGAATCGCCCTGCTTTTTCGTTCCGTCGACTTTTGAGGGGCGCGTCAAGCAAATTCACAGCCGAGGGCGGCTGTGCTACACACACAATGGACTTGTCAAACGAAGCTGAAGCTTAGGGACTCGGCGCATCGGTTGCAAGACAATCGCTCGGAGGGCGCAGAGCGATACCCGCCGGCCCCGCTGTCAGTCGTGATCGACCGGGGTGATGTCGACGCGGACTTCCCAGGTGGTTCCGTCGTCTTCGAACCGGCAGGCGGGGAAGCCCGGGAAGGTCCGCGCCCGCAGGCGGTTGAGCAGGTCGCGGGCGGTGCAGGTCGCCTCGAGGTCGAGTCGGCTGGCCGGTTCGAGTTCGCTGGAGTGGTGGTACGAGCCGGCCGAGCGGTCCTGGGGCGATCGGCCGATGTCGAGCGTTCGTAGGCGGGGGTAGGTTTCCCGGAACAGGTCGATCATCGCTTCGCGCGCCCGGCCGCAGAGCGTCCCGCCGGTGTCCGACCAATCGTAGTCGATGCGTTGCTGCGCGATGACGTCACCGGTGTCCACTCCCTCGTCGACGAAGTGCAGGCTCACGCCGAAGGTGCATTGCTCAACGAGTGCCCAGAAGCTGTAGTGCTTGCCTCGGTTGTGGGGCAGGTAGCTGGGGTGGGTATTGACGAACCCCTGGGCGGGCAGGGCGAGCAGGTCGCGTTTGACGATGTTCGGCCACCAGATCAGCAGTCCGAGGTCGGGCCGAGTCCCGCGGCGGTCGAACTCGGCGGCGATGGCGTCGGCTGACCGGTAGACGGCCGTCGGGACGTCGGCGCCGCGGGCGGCGTGGGCGATGGCGTTGTCCTCGACGGTGACGATCAGCCCGAGGTCGTCGGGGTACTGTTCGATCAGCCAGCCGGTCAGTCGCTGACCGACTTCGGCATGGGCGAGGACGAGCAGGTTCACGCGGCGACCTCGCGGCGTTGCAGGGCGCGGTGGAGCACGCCGGCGACGCGGTCCTGCTCGGCGGGGGTCATGTCGTGGTAGCTGGGCAGATTGATCGCGCGGGTGGGCAGGTCGTAGGCGACGGTGTTGGCCTGACAGCTCGGGAACATGGGCATGCTGGACAGCGGGTGGAAGAAGACGCGGGCGTCGATGTCGGCGTCGTCGAAGTCGGCCTGGAGCTGCTCGCGCGTCACGCCGGTGGCCCGGTCGAACAGGGCGGTCGGCATCCAGTAGCCGTTGACCGTCCCGGCCGGCTCGGGGTTGAGCGTCACGGGCAGGCCGGTCAGGGCCTGGCGGTAGTAATCGAAGATGCGTCGTTTGCCGGCGATGAGTTCGTCGATGCGTTCGATTTGCCCGCAGCCGACCGCCGCCTGGAGATTCGACATCTTGTACTTGAAGCCGACCCTGTCAGCCCAGAACTGGCGCGTCGTTCCCGGCGCCCGCCCATGGTTGGAGAGCGTCAGGACCTTGCGGTAGAGTTCCTCGTCGTTGGTGACGAAGGTTCCGCCCTCGCCGGTGGTCATGGTCCTGGTTCCGTGGAAGCTGAAGACCCCGAAGGTCCCGATGCTCCCGGCGCGTCGGTTCCGCCAGGACGAGCCGATGGCCTCGGCTGCGTCTTCGATGATCGCCAGCCCGCGCATCTGGCCGATCGCCAGCAGCGCCTCCATGTCGCAGACGTTGCCGTACAGATGCACCGCGATGAGCGCCTTGGTGCGGGGGGTGATGGCTTCCTCGACCCGGGCGGGGTCGATGCACCAGGTCTGCGGGGAAACGTCGACGAACACGGGCGTCGCACCGAGGTACGTCACAGCCGCCGCCGTCGCCATCCACGTCGTGTCCGGGACGATGACTTCGTCCCCGGGCCCGACGTCCAACGCAGCCAGGCCCATGTGCAGCGCACCGGTGCAGCTCGAGGTGGCAATGGCGTGCTCGACGCCGAGGTGTTCCGCCCAGGCGTGCTCGAACCGATGGATGTAGTCGTAACATTTCGCCCCCCAGCCAGTGCGGGCGGCGTCGGTAGCGTAGAGGACTTCCCGTTCGGTGATGGACGGCTTGGTGTAGGGGATGCGTTCGGGCATGGCTGATGTCCTGGTGGTGAGGGTTGGTGAATTGGATGAACATGAACCGTGACTCGGTGAATCAGGGAAAAGAGTACGGAACGTGAATTGCGGGGTTGTTGTGTGTGCAGCCTGGGGCTGCGCGTATCTATCGGTTCGAGAAGGGATGAAATTACGAGTTCTTCCTGCCGACCGATCTGAAGGCAGCGCGTATGAAAGCTGGACGGGATTTTTTGACGCGGCGTACAGTTTTTCCTGCGTCCAGGAAAACTTGTGTCGGCGTAACTCCATAAAACACAAGGCCATGTGTTTTGGCATGTAATATGCTAACTAGCGGGCATGAGCACGAACTGCGCATGCATGGTCCTGACCCTTCTGGTATTGACGGACGGAGCCGTCTGGGCGGGGGACGACGCGTCTTTGGAAACCGACGTCATCGAGCCGGTCGGCGTGGTCGGGGCTGAAACCACGGTCAGCCCGGCCGACCCGGACGATGGGCAGGCCGACCTCCAGCCGGCGGGGACGACGGGCGAGGAATCGACAGCCGGGACCACCCAGCCGGCGCTGCCGACCCGAAGGCAGGGCAAGCCTCTGCTGGGAAGGGAGAAGGACAAGGAGCACGTGGACACGTCCTCGCTGCTTCACCAGATGCTGGCGATGGTGGTGGTGATTGCGTTACTCGGGGGAGTGAGTTGGTACGTCATGAAGCGCGGGCTGCCGAAGCTCAAAGGCGTCGGTTCGCGGCGGGTGCAGGTTGAGGAGACGACGTATCTCGCCAGTCGTCACTCGCTTCACCTGGTCCGCGTGGGCAGCCGACGCCTGTTGGTGGCCAGCGGGCGGGAGGGCGTGCGGTCGCTGGGGGATGTCAGCGACGCCTTCCAGACCGACGGGGCGGATGAGGGATTCCGCAAGGCGTTGGAAGGCTCGCTGGCTGGTACGGGCGGCCGGGAGGACGAGGCATGACTCGGTGGATCGGCGGCATCGTCCTGGCGGGACTGGTCGTGTCGGCTGGTGTGGTGCCGGCCTTCGGGCAGGCGTCCAACCGCGATCCGCAGTTGGCGATGAACGCCCCGGCGGGGACCGCCCCGGTCGAACGGGGCAAGGCGGATTCGCTGAGCGGTCCGGGCGGGGTCGTGCCGGGCGTGGGGGAGGTCCTGGACCTGATCGACAAGTCCACCACGCCGAAGCCCGACGCCGGCGCCGACTGGAGTGCTCCGGTTCGGCTGGCGGTGGTTTTCGCGCTGCTGGCCCTGCTGCCGAGCCTGCTGGTGATGATGACCAGCTTCACGCGAATTGTGATCGTGCTGGGGTTCATCCGGCGGGCGTTGTCGACGCAGAACATTCCCCCGACGGTCGCGATTATCGGGCTGGCGCTGTTTCTGACGCTGTTCACGATGTCGCCGGTCTTCAGCGAGATCAACGCCCAGGCCATCGAGCCTTACATGCAGGACAAGATGAGCTTCAGCCAGGGCGTCAGCAAGGCCAACGAGCTGCTCAAGGACTTCATGATCCGCCAGACGAGGACGAACGACCTGGAGCTGTTCGTCGAGATGTCCGGCCTGCCGGTCCCGGAGACCCAGCAGCAGGTGCCGATGCACGTGGCGATCCCGGCGTTCGCGATCAGCGAATTCCGGACGGCCTTCGAGATCGGGTGCCTGCTGTTCGTGCCGTTCCTGCTGCTGGACCTGGTGATTTCGGGCATCCTGCTGTCGGCGGGGATGATGATGTTGCCGCCGGCGCTGATTTCTCTGCCGTTCAAGATCATTCTGTTCGTGCTGGTGGACGGGTGGCGGCTGCTGGCCGAGACGCTGGTGCTGAGCTTTCACTGACGGGAGCGTGAGACGTGAGTGGCGAGATGATTCTGTTTATCGGTCGGCAGACCCTGGAGACCGGGCTGCTGATGATCGCGCCGGTGCTGATCGTGGCCATGGCGATGGGCCTGCTGGTCAGCCTGTTCCAGGCGGTCACCAGCATGCGCGACATGACGCTGAACATGGCGATCAAGATCGCGGCCGTCGGCGTGACGCTGCTGATCGCCGGGGGGTGGATGATGCACATCATTCTGGGCTTCACGCACGACATTTTCGACATGGCCAAGGCGCTGACGCAGTGAGAAGCGGAATGGAACCAGATGGCACATCGCAACGACAGTTCTTTGGGGAAAGGAGCAGGACTCATGGATTGTGTGTTCTTTCTCCTTTCCGCCCTTGTCTTTCCGCTTTTGGCCTGGAACGATGATGGACGAAGCATGGATCAACAATCTGCTGCCTTTCATCTGCGTGATGGCGCGGGTGATGGCGTTTATCGGCGTGCTGCCGTTGTTCGCCTGGACGATGGTGCCGATGCGGGTGCGCTTGGCATTGGGGCTGCTGCTGTCGATCTTCTTCGGGATGGTCCAGCCGGCCGGGGCGTTCGTCGGACGGGACGTGCACTGGGTGAGGGCGTGTCTTCTGGTGGCGCGGGAGGTACTCTGCGGGCTGACGCTGGGGATGGTGGCGAGGCTGGTGTTCATCAGCGTCCAGCAGGGAATGCTGATCGGCACGCAGCAGATGGGTATCGCGGACGCGGGGATCATCGACCCCTCGACGGGCGATCGTCAGAGGCCTGTGGCGATGTTGTTTCAGTTGATGTTCGCGGTGCTGTTTCTGTCGGTCAGCGGCCATCATCTGCTGCTCCTGGCGGTGGGACGGAGTTACGAGGCGTTCCCGCTGGCCGACCCGCCGGAGGTGGCCTCTCTGGTCGAGGGCGTCGTGCGGGCCGGAGCGGCGATGTTCGTGTTTTCGCTGAAAGTCGCCGCGCCGATGCTGGCGGGGTTTCTGCTGCTGGCGGTGATCATGGGGGTCATGGCGCGGGTCATGCCGGAGATGAACATTCTGATGGCTTCGCTGCCGTTGCGCGTCGGGATCGGGATGTTCCTGGCCGTCACCGTGGCCGGGACGCTGAACAGTTTTGCCGCCGAGATCGCCGAGTGGCTGGATCGCTTTTTCATCACGGCCTAGGACATTGAGACATGCCGGACCAATCCGCACAGGACAAATCCGAACAGCCCACAGCCGAACGCCTGCGGAAGGCCCGGCAGGAGGGTCAGGTCCCGCAGAGTCAGGAAGTCGGCTCCGCGCTGGTGCTGGGCATGGCGACGATGGCTTTGATTCTGATGGGCCCGGGCCTGCTGGACTGGTTCCGCGAACTGGTCGCCGACGGCATCCGCGCCGGGGCGGGCGTGACGACCGGCGGGGCGGGGTTCGGGGAATTCCTCCGCGCGAAGTCCATCTCCGCCGTCAAGCAGATTGCGCCCCTGGTCATCGGGTGCGTGATCGTCGGATGCTTCTCGAACATTGTCGTTTCCGGGTTGACCTTCAGCCCCAAGGCCCTGAAGTGGGACCTCAGCCGGGTCGATCCGGTCAAGGGGTTCAAGAACCTCGTCTCCGTCCAGTCACTGGCCAAGCTGCTGATGAGCATGTTGAAGCTGGTCGTCATCGGGGTGGTGTGCTGGCTGTATTTCGACCATCGGCTGGAATCGATCGTACAGATCCGCTGGATGTCTCCGGGTGAGACGGCGGTGCAGATCGGCTCGCTGATCATGGGGCTGCTCCTGCGGGTCTGCGTGGTGCTGCTGGTGATCGCGGGGCTGGACTTCGCGTTCCAGAAGTGGAACTACATCCGCAAGATGAAAATGACCAAACAGGAGGTCAAGGAAGAGCGCAAGCAGCACGAGGCCAGCCCGGAAGTCCGCGGGAAGATGAAGCAGATGCAGTCGGAACTGGCGCGCCGGCGGATGCTCGCCGACGTCCCCGAGGCCGACGTCGTCGTGACCAACCCCACGCACGTGGCCGTCGCGTTGAAATACGACCAGGAGGCCATGGACGCCCCCACGGTCGTCGCCAAGGGCCAGGACCACCTCGCCCAGACGATCAAGGACATCGCACGCAAACACCATGTGCCGATCATGGAGCGTCCCGTGCTCGCCCGCGGACTGTACAAAACCTGCGAGATCGGCAAGCCGATCCCCTCGCAGTTGTTCGTGGCCGTCGCGGAGTTGCTGGCGATGGTCTACAAGCTCCGACGGAAACGCAAACGCGCCGTTCGATGAACAGGTAAGCAGACACGATGGCTGATTCACAGAAACAAATTCCCACCATCGACCTCGACAGCGTCGGGCCGGGTCTGAAACGCCTGCTGGCGCACAACGACGTGGTCTTTGCGCTCGGCGTGGCGATGGTGCTGATGACGCTGCTGATCCCCCTGCCGACGTTCATGATGGACATGCTGCTGGCGTTGAGCATTGCCGTAGCGCTGTCGGTGCTGGTGACGGTGCTCTCGACCCATGAGAGCCTCGAATTCAGCACCTTCCCGTCGCTGCTGCTGGTGATGACGCTGTTTCGGCTGTCGATCAACGTGGCGTCGACCCGGCTGATTCTGATGCAGGGCGACGCCGGGCAGATCATCGAGACGTTCGGGGAGTTCGTCGCCGGCGGCCAGCTCCTCATCGGGCTGGTGGTGTTCCTGATTCTGGTGGTCATCCAGTTCGTGGTCATCACGAAGGGGTCCGAGCGGATCAGCGAGGTCGCCGCGCGTTTCAATCTCGACGCCATGCCGGGCAAGCAGATGGCCATCGACGCCGACCTCAACGCCGGGCTCATCGGCGAGGCCGACGCTCGCGACCGCCGGGAGAAAATCGCCAAAGAGAGCGAGTTCTACGGGGCCATGGACGGGGCGAGCAAGTTCATCCGCGGCGACGCCATCGCCGGGCTCATCATTACCGCCGTCAACCTCGTCGGCGGGTTCATCATGGGAATGACTCACGGGCTGACGGCGGGCGAGAGCATCCGCGCCTACGCGATCCTGGCTATCGGCGACGGACTGGTCAGCCAGATTCCCGCGGTCATCATCTCGACCTCGGCGGGGTTCCTGATTTCCAAGACCGCCACCAAGGACAGCATCTCGCAGGACCTGGCCAGACAGTTCCTGGCCCGCAGCAGGCCCTGGTCGCTGGCGTCGATGCTGCTGGGCGGGATGGTCTTCGTGCCGGGCTTCCCGAAGCTGCCCTTCATCGTGCTGGCCGGCGGGGCAGCCCTGCTGGGCCGGACGCTGAAGCGCCACGAGCAGGAGACCGGCCGGACCGCCACAGGCAAGGCCCATCCCGCAGCGGCCGGGGACAAGGCCGGCTCAGCCCCCGCCGGTGCCGACGCCCAGCCGGGCGAGGAGTCCAAACCCGACGAGCCGCCCATCGAGGAACTGCTCGACATCGACCGTATCGCCCTGCAGGTCGGCGCGCGACTTATCAAAATCGTCGACCCGCGGAAGAAGGGCAGCCTCAGCTCCCGCATCGGGCCCTTGCGACGCAAGTTCGCCCAGCAGCTCGGGCTGATCCTCCCCCTCGTCCGCTTGCGCGACAACGTCCAGCTCGAGGGCAACACCTACGAAATCCGGCTGAACAACCACGTGGTCGGCAGCGGACAGATCGAACCGGACAAGCTCATGGCCATGGACCCCGGGACGGTGACCAACCCCATCCAGGGTGCCCCGGCGACCGAGCCGGTATTCAACCTGCCGGCCTTGTGGATCGACCCGGCGACCAAGGAGCAGGCCGAGATCAACGGCTACACCGTCGTCGACCCCGAGACTGTCATGGTGACCCATCTCTCCGAAACCCTCCGCAAGCACGCCTGGGAGTTGCTCTCCCGGGACGACGTGCAGGCGTTGGTGGATCGGCTGAGGGAGAAACAGCCCGCGCTCATCGAGGGCGTCATCGGCGAGAGCGTCTCGATGGGCCTGCTCCACCGCGTGCTGCAGAACCTGCTGCGCGACGGCATCCCGATCATCGACCTGCCGAGGATCATCGAAGCCCTCGGTGAGCACGCCCACCGCACCAAGGACCCCGGCGTCCTGACCGAACTGACGCGCAAGGTCCTCCAGCGAACGATTACCGAACTGCACCGCGACGACCAGGGCGTGATCTGGGCCATCACCCTCGATCCGAATCTGGAGTATGAACTTTGCAATCGGCTGGCGGCTGAAACCGATACAAACGTGGCCGCTTTGAGGCCGGAGCAGGCCATGGCCCTGACCAATGACATCATGACCGGCTGGAAGACCGCGATGGAACAAGGCCACGAGAACGTCGTCCTGCTGTGCGACTACCGCATCCGGGCGCACCTGTCCGGACTGCTGGAGAGACAACTCTCGCAGTTGCCGGTCGTTGCGTACGACGAGGTCGACTCCGACATCGAGGTCCGCCCCGTCTCGACCGTGGCGGTCGACGTCACGGCCGACCCCCAGATCCAGCCCGCCTACGCAGGAACGGAATGACCGCGTGAACCATGAGCATGACCCGCATAGCAGCCAAGATTGCGATCATCAGTTTTTTCGTCATGTCGGCGATCGGATTGGCCGTCAAACAGCCGCCCTTCGTCTGTGCGATGAAGTCGCTGCTCGGATCGGCGTTGGTGTTCGTCGCGGCGTTCGTGGCCCTGCGGATGGCTGTCAACGTCATGGTCCAGTCCGTCATGGACAATGCCCCGCCCCCCGAACCCGGAGCAGGCGAACTCGACGAAGAAGCACAGGCCGACACATCCCAGCCTGCATCGGAAGGTGAACCCAAGTGACCCCCACCAGCCAGACTCCGACGCTTCCCAACGCGGGCATGCAGGCCCGCGCCAGCCAGGCCTACGCCCGGCAGTCGCGCGAGAGCCTCGAACAGAAGCTCATCGTCGAGCATCTCCCGCTGGTCAGGCACATCGTCCAGAAGCTGCGCTACCACCTCAAAGGTCGGCTGGACTACGACGACCTGGTCTCGGCCGGGACGCTCGGGCTGGTCAAGGCCGCCCGCAGTTTCGACGCCGGCAAGGACGTCGAGTTCAAAACCTACGCCTACATTCGCATCCGCGGGGCGATCATCGACGAGATGCGCGGCTCGAGCTTCGTGCCCAGCAACGTTCACCACGAGATCAAGCGAATCGAGGAAGCCTACCGACAGCACGCCACCCGGCACGGCCAGCCCCCCGACGACGCGGAACTCGCCCAGGCCGTCGACCTGCCCCTCGAGAAAATGTACAAAATTCTCGAAGAGGGCCGAAAACAGCAGTTCCTCTCGATCCACGGGCTCAACGACGACAAGCCGACCATGGCGGCACTGGTCCCCGCCGACAGCGGGCCCGACCCCCAGCAGCAGGCCGAACGAAAAGAAATGCTCGAGGTCCTCACCCAGGCCATCCTCGACCTGCCCGAACGCGACCGGCACGTACTGCTGCTGTACTACGAACGCGACCTGACCATGAAAGAAACCGCCGAGGTCCTCGGCGTCACCGAAAGCAGGGTCAGCCAACTGCACGCCAGCGCCCTGTTCAAACTCGCCATGAAACTGGGAAGGAGCGCCTGACCTGAACCGACGGAACGTACGGGCCGGCCAACACGCCCCGGGAGCACACCATGACAACCGACGCGATCCGAAGCCCCCTCAACGAGGTCGCCAACGTCCAGTCGGTTACGCAGCACGATCGGGAACGCGACAGACAGCAGAAGAAAAAGAAAAAGAAAAAACACCAAGACCCCCAGCCCGACAAGGACATCGAAGTCTTCCTGCATGACCCCGAGGACGAAACCGAAGACATCGACGACTCCAACGACCCAAACGACGACGACGATTTCGACTGCAGGCACCTCGACCTTCTGATGTGAGACACCATGCCCAACGGAATGACGAAAATCCTCAAAAAGCAACGCGTCCGGCTGGCCGGCCAGAAACAGCTTGACGGCAGCATTGTCGCTCGCGCCCAGGGCGAAGTGCCCGCCGCACGGGCGGAAATTGTCGGCGAAGAGGCCGGCTGCGTCATCATCCAGGTGACCTGCGGCTGCGGACAGGAAATTCAACTTCGCTGCGGGACCGGGCAGCAACCGCCCCACCGCGTCCAAGCCAAACAGGCTTCGTGACTACACACCAACCCCGAAGGAGTTCTGCCATGACGCACAAGGGAATCGCACTGACACTGACCGTTCTGACCGCCGGGCTGATGCTGATCGGCTGTGACGACAACGGCAACGCCTTCCGGAGGCCCAAGTTCCCCCAGCGGAACAGGCCTGCCCAGGAGGCCAGACACATCGAGAACGATACCATCACCAGCGACGCTGGCGGTCACACCGCCGTCGAGTCCGCCATGCAGTGGGCTGAAAAATACGCCCAGGCCGCCAAGGAACTCATCGTCGCCAACAAACGCCTCCAGGAAATGGAAAAGGAGCAAAAGGCCCTCCAGACCCGCCTGGCCAAGGCCCAGAGCGAAAACGAGGCTCTCAAACGCGAAATACGCGACGCCAACGCCATGCTCGCCGCCATGAAAACGGAACTCAAGGAATGGCGGAACAACGTCCTGGGCTTCCGCAACGAAATTCTCGCCTCCCAGAAGGCCCAGCTCCAGGCCATGCAGCGGATCATGCATCTGCTCGGCGGGGAGATGGCCCAGCCCACCGGCAACAGCGCCGGGTCCGGGCTCTCCGCAGCCGCGCCGTAAGGAGTCCCCATGCATCGCAAGCCGTGGACAATACGCATCGCGACCCTGCTGGCCGGGGCCTGCCTGATCGGCTGCACCGATCGGGGCGACCCGGCCGGGAAGGTCAACTTCTACCACGCCGGCGACCGCGACATCCGCAGCATCACACGCGTGGTCTTCGTCGAACTCCACGACAAGCCCGGCTACCCGGAGGTCACCGAGCGAATGACCCAGGTCCTCGCCGAAACCATGCTCCAGCAGGGCATGTTCCGCGTCGACGTCGTGCCGGCCTCCCACCCGGACCTGCGGTACCTCGACATGCTCGGCAAGCGGGAAGCCTATTCCATCGAAGAACTCGCCGAAATCCGAAAACGACTCCGCTGCGACGCCGTCCTCTTCGGGCAGGTTACCAGCTACAAACCCTACCCCAGCACGCAAATCGGGCTGTTTCTCCGTCTGATCGACCTTCGGGACGGCAAGCTCGCCTGGGCCGTCGACGATGTCTGGGACTCCACCCAACGCGAGACCGTCCGGCGAATCAAGACCTTCTACTTCGACCGCATGGCCAACGACTACGAACCGGCCAACCACGAAATGGGTATCATGTCCACCGCAGGCTTCCAGAAGTTTGTCGCCCGAGAGGTCATCCTGACTATGGACCCGCGTTATCAACGTGAGTCCAAAAAAGACCGATACTTCATCAGGCCCATCCGCAAGTTCGGCCGGGGCCAGGAAGAATTCTGGAAGAATACCAAAGAAGACCTGTAAATCGCCGGTCAGTACATCAGTGAATCCGTGACCTGGTTCATCAGAAACCAATACAGACGCACCCCTCAAAAGTTGTCGTGTACGAAACATCAGAGCGATTCGTCAACGCAAAGAATAGAGGGTACCTTGAGTGACATCCCCAAAACGGTCCTCCCAGCGTGTTCTTGGCAGTTCTGAGGGAGGCGTCAATACAGAGAGGGTGAATCCAACGGCCCGTGGAATCACCCGTTTACCGCTGTCTGTAAGCTGCTGCGGATAAAGAAAATAATGAAATAACGGGCAATCGGATGTTTTTTTTTCTTTTTTCCCTTATGCTTTACCGGCATTGGCCGACAATAACCCGTGAGAGGAAACTTGCCGTGAGAATCAATGGACAACTCAATCCCGAGTATCTCAACCGACTGGACGACCAGAAGAAGTCTTCGTCTTCGAAGGCATCGGCCGGCCATGCCGGCGGAGCGGGAACAAGCGGTGCCGCCGAGTCGATCAAGACCGACTGCCCACTGATTCAGGCGGCACTGTCGGCTCCGGAGGTCAACACCCAGGCGGTCGCCGAAGCACGTCAGGCGCTGCTGTCGGGGCAACTGGACACGCCCGACGCCGCCCGGCGGGCTGCGGAGCACCTCCTGGACCTGGGCCTGTAATCCGATCGGCCGATCCAAATCAATCGTGGGGTAACTCCCTTCTGCCGGCTTTCTGAACCGGCCTCGTCACGACACGCCATTCCGTCTCCGTTCCCCTGACCGGTACCCCGAGTACCGCCCCAGCCACATTCTGCCCTTCTCATCCGTCGTTCGTCGGCCCGCGATGCCGACCGCGACGGAGGCAGAACGCCCCCCCTGTTCACACCCGCGCGGACGGTCCGCGCGCAGGGAACCGCTCTGCCCTGAACATCCCAATGCATCGCTTCCATCTCGTGTCGGGTCCCGCACGGGGCGAGACCCATCGAATCGCCGATTCGAAAACCACCACCAAGCAGGCTTCGGGCCTGCGGCAAGCAACTTGAAACCCAAGGGAGAATCGTAGAATGCTGGCAATCAAAAACAACCTGATGTCCCAGAACGCCGCTCGTAACCTAAACACGAGCTACAACCAACTGTCCACCAGCGTCCAGCGCCTGTCCTCAGGCCTGCGGATCAACGGTGCGAAGGACGACGCGGCCGGCCTGGCGGTACGCGAGCTGATCCGCGCCGACGTCGCCGCCCTCGACCAGGGTGCCCGGAACGCCCAGGACGGCGTCAGCCTCCTGCAGACAGCCGAAGGTGCCCTCGGCGAGATCGACGGCATCCTCGTGCGTATGCGCGAACTGGCCGAACAGGCCGCCACCGATACGTATTCCGACACGCAGAAGAGCATCATGCAGAACGAGTTCGACGAACTCGCAGCCGAAATCACCCGCATCGCCGACACCACCGACTTCAACGACATCAACCTGCTGGAGAACGGTGCGAGCGGTTCGGTGAAGATCGGCCTGGGCCAGGGTGTCGCCGACACCAACCTGACCATCGCGGTGGACAAGCAGGACATGACCGCCG
>CAYMAP010000014.1:0-21973 GCA_964388425.1 uncultured Planctomycetaceae bacterium | reverse complement strand
TGGTCCCGCATCCTCCGCAGCGGCGACGAGCGGTCGGGGATGGCGTTGGTCTTCATCCAGAAGCTCTGCACGGCCTTTCACGAATTCAATCCCGCCGCCCAGGCCGGCGCGGTTCGGGACGACGAGTCGTCGGTGTCGCTGTTCCGCGACCGGTTCGTCAGGCGCCTGCGGAAGGTCCTCGACGTCCTGGCCGCCAACGGCATGGATCGGCTGGCGGGCAGTGACGACCTCCGCGGCCTGCTGGACCGCTGCCGATCGGCCGGGTCTGTGGCGGAGCTGGCCGACCTCGCCGAGGAGGTCCACCGCGTCAACCACACACTGACCGACGCGCTGGAGAAACTCGCCGGTGCCAGCCGCAGCGAGCAGGCCTGAATCCGCCGGAGGCTTTGCGTTTGCGGCCCGGTCGTGGTAGAACGGTTCGTCCTGACAGGAGACGCCCATGCGCGCATGTTTCGTCGGGCCCGCGTTGTCGGGCAAGAGTACGTTGTTCGAGGCCGTCGTGAGAGCCGGCGGGGCGTCGGCGGACATGTCCCGCCCCGATCAGCCGCATTGGGCGGTGGTGAAGGTTCCGGACCCCCGGCTGACGTGGCTTTCGGAGCAGTACCAGCCGAAGAAGACCACGCCGGCGGAGCTGGAGCTGCTGGACCTGCCGGGCTTCGACCTGACGGACGAAGCCGGTCGGCAGCGGTCCCGCGCGCACTGGCCGGCGATCCGGCAGAGCGATTGCCTGGTCTTTGTCGTCCGCAGTTTCGAGGATCTCGGCGTGCCCCCGTACCGCGACCGGATCGATCCGAACGCCGACGTGCGTGAACTGCTCGGGGAGATGCTCTTCGCGGACCTCGAACAGGTCTCCAACCGGATCGAAAAACTCGAAGCCTCCGTCAAAAAGCCCACGCCGAAGCGCGACGAACAGCAGCGCGAACTGGAGTTGATGCGTCGTCTGGCGGAGGCTCTGGAAAACGAAACGGCCATCCACGAGGTCATCCACAACGAGGCTGAGGACAAGGCCATCCGCAGTTTCGGTATCTTCACGCAGAAGCCCGTGCTGGCGGTGGTCAACTGCGAGGAGTCCGGTGCGACGGATACGCCGGCGTTCGTCGCGGACCTGCCGACGGTGGCGTTGTCGGCGCAGATCGAGGCGGAGATCGCCCAGCTCGACGCCGGGGAGCGTGCGGAGTTTCTGGCCGACCTCGGCTCGGACGAGCCGGCGGCGGATCGGCTGATCCGCGCGATCTACGGCGCGATGGACCTGATCAGTTTTCTGACCGTCGGCGAGGACGAGTGTCGCGCCTGGACCCTTACCGCCGGAACCGAGGCGGTCGAGGCGGCCGGGAAGATTCACACCGACATCGCGCGGGGTTTCATCCGGGCTGAGACGGTTTCGTACGACGATTTCCGCGCGACCGGCCAGTCGGACGGTCCCGAGTGCATGAAGGCTGCCAAGGCAGCCGGGAAGGTCCGCCTGGAGGGCAAGAGCTATGCCGTCCAGGACGGCGATATCATCAACTTCCGATTCAACGTCTGATCGGGAGGGTGGGTGCTTGCGCCCACGCGGTATTGACGGATTGAAGCATGACGGAGACGACGGCGAGGACAAACCCGGCCGGGGGTCACGGCGAGGCGTCACTGCGGGTTCGTCGTCGCTGGTGGCAGGTCGCGTTGCGGGGGTTCGTGGCGGGGCTGGTCGTGCTCCTGCCGGCGTATCTTTCCATGCCGGTCTGGTTGCCGAAGCAGATGTTGCGGGAGGAAATGGCCCGTTCGCTGTCGGAGCAGTGGGGCGTGCCGGTCCGCTGCGGGCCGATTCGACTGAGCTGGGCCGAGGGCGTGGAGATTGCCGGCCTGCAGGTCGCGTCTCCGGCGGGGTATCGGCAGGAGACGATGCTACACGTCGAGACGGTCCGCTGCAGCTTCGCACCGCTGCGCATGCTGTTCGGGCGGGATCTGTCCTGGATCAAGCTCGAACGGCCCGTCCTGGCGGTGGAGTCCGACCCGGCCGGTCGGCTGAACGTCGCCTGCATGCTCGGCGAGCCGTTGCGGGCCAGGCAGGTCTCGCTGCAGTCGGCACGGCTCACGCTGCAGGGCCCTGCAATGGACCGACCCGTCGTGGTGAACGTCGCGGACCTGCAGTTGAACCAGGGCTCCGACGGCGAACTGGATCGGATGACGATGACCGGCAGCGTCCAGCAGATCGGCGGACCGGCACCGATGGCCATGCGCGTCAGCACCCGTCAGGCCGACCCTGACCGCGCGGGGCAGGCCTATTTCCATTTCGCACATCTCGACCTCCAGCAGGTGCCCCTGGCCGGTCTGCTGGGGCCGTCCTCACCGGTGGATTCCCTCGAAGGGCTCTGCCGGGGCCAATTGGCGTTCGGAGTGGACGAGAATCTCCGCATCGAGGAACTGACGCTGGAGGTGCTCATCGCGGGGTTGGTGGTTCAACCCCGCGGGCGGGAGCCTCTCCCGACGATTGCCGAGGCGGGTGTGAGTCTGTCGGCCTCGCTGGACGCTTTCAGCCGACGCGGGGAGGTCCGTTCGCTTCGGCTTCGGTTGCCGGGTGTCGATCTGTACGCCGCCGGCTCGGGGTACGCGGAGGCTCTTTCCGGTCGGCTGGATGCGGTCGAGTCGCTTCGGCTGGAGGGGACGGTCTATCCTCGCCGGTTGGCGGCGATGCTCACGGGACGGGAATCGCTGAGCGAAGGCGTCGGCGTTACCGGGCCGGTGCATCTCTGGCTGGACGCCCGGCAGGACGGTCGTGGACACGTCATGGACGTGCAATTCGACGCGAACGACGCGACCTTCCGTGCAGGCGGGGGAACGATCAAACCGCCGGGCATGCGTGCCCGCCTGGATGGGCGGGGGCGCGTCTTTGTCGAGAACGACGCCCTCCAGGTTGACCTCGCCGACAGCCGACTTGCCTGGGACCGCACCGAGTTGACCATGGCGGGTCGGCTGGCGGACCTCGGTGGAATTCAGCGATCGGCGGAGATCCGTGAGCCCGCGGACGTCTGGAACCTGCTGCGGGCGCTGAATCGCTCGCGGGTCGGCGGGACGTTGGAATGGTGCGATCCCGCCGGCCGGGAGCTGCGCGGCGCGTGGGCCTTCGAGGGCGGGAGGCAGCCGCGGATCAGCCTGTCGATGCGCTGTCCGCCGGGGGGGCGGCTCGAATGGGGGCCGATCGTCAAGCCGGCCGGCGTGGACCTGACGCTGGACGTCTCGGCCACGGCGCGTCCGGAGCAGCAGAGCTTCCGCAACGTCCTGCTGGACCTCAGCGTCGGAACAGGACGACTGACGGTCGAGGAGGCGTCGGTGGAACTCTACCAGCCCGGCGGCCGAGGGGACCGCTGGGCGGCGGAAGTCGCGGGACGATGGGAACTCATCGGTGCCGACGCGGTGTCGGCCTGTCTGGCCCAACGCCCCTCCGACCTGGCCGCTACCGGCGAGGCACGCGGGGAGTTCCATTTCGGCTACTACGAAGGCCTGATCGAGACGGCGGGCCTGGCCCGGCTGGACGACCTGGCCCTGCGTCTCGGCGAGACCTTCGTCAAGCCGGACCGAGAGCCGCTGGCCGTCAAGCTTCTCGGGGAGGGGCGATCGGCCTCGCGGTCGGGCTCGCTGGAGCTGACCGGGCGAGCGGGTAGGGGTGAACCGGTCGTCCGGATGGCGATGAACGTCGAGGGAGTGCGGACCCCGCAACCGTCGGGTCGGCTGATGTTCGACCTGCCGGACCTGGGCTGGTGGGCGCGGCACAGTCCGGCCGGCGAGAGACTGGCCGGCGGGCTCCCCAGTGGATCGGCCCGGCTCGAAGCGGAACTGACGGCGACCGCGGAAGAAACCTCGGGGCGCGTCACGCTCCATGCCGACGACGTGCTGCTGCCCGCCGCGGGGGGCGCCGAGCGACACAGGCTCCGTGTGGACGGACCGATCGACGTTCGCTGGACTCATCGTCCGGCGTCCGATGAGGAGGACTTCACGGTCTTCGCCGACGCCGGTGGACTGGCCGTCTCGTGGGGCGATTGGCTCGACAAGCAGCCCGATCTGCCCGCCCAACTGGCTGCCCGGCTGGAACGCCGCGACGGGGTCCTGGCCGTCCGCGAGGCCACGGGCCAGGTCGGCTCGCTGTATTTCACCGGCCGGGCGGAGCTGGCCGGCGACACTGCACTGACTCTCCGCTCGCTGAGCGGGCACGTCAATCTCCGCGACGCCGGAGAACTCGCCGACCTCGTGCCGCGATGGGCAGCCTGCCGTCCCGGCGGGTCGATGGCAGCGACGTTCGCGGTCCAGCCGACCGACGAGCCGGGCGGGCTCCGGCTGGCCGAGGTGGACCTCCGGGCCGAGAACCTCCGCGCCCGCTGGCGGGGCAAGGACGTCGGGGTCGGCGGATCGCTGGAACTCCGCGACCTCCGCCTGCGCCCCAAACCGGGCAAGCCCGAGGAGATCGAACTGGCCCGGCTGGGCCACCTCCACGCCGATGCCCTGGAACTCCGCGCGGGCGCAAACCGCGGGTGGGTCTTCGCAGACATCGACGCCGCCCACCTCGGCCCCGTCGGAAGCGTCCGTCTGATGTTCGATTCTCTCGACGACCGGGACCTCATGGACTGGCTTAGCCAGCCGGACCCGCCCGCCGACCCCGCCGAGGGCGCGAAGCAGGCCCTGCGGTTTCTCGGGCAGGAGGCCCTGCTGGAAAGTCCCCGCGAGCCGATCCCCGCCCGGCACCGCAAGCTCCGACGGGAGGAAATTGCGAAACTGCGGAAGCGGGCGGAGCGGAAGATCGTCGATCTCTGGACCTGGCTGCACCCGGCGGACCTGCGCGTCGATGTCTTCGCGCGGCGCTACCGCAACTACGACAAAAACGTTCGGCAGGTCAATCCGCTGGACGAGTTCCGCCTCCGCGCCCATCTCCGGCAGGGTCGGCTGGACGTCAGCTACGACGGCGGACTGAACGGCGGGACCGTCTCCGGAGGCATGTCCGCCGACCTGGCCAGGCCACTGCCCCTCGTCCACCACGCCATGGACATTCGCGAAGTGCACGCCGCCGAGAACATTCAACCTCAGATTTCCGCGCTGTTTCCCGGCAACGAAGTCAACGGGCGGTTCTCACTGGCCCAGGACGTGAAGGTGCAGCTCTGGCGGATGCTCGCCAACGGCCAGGACACCCGCTGCCCGGTCATTCCCGTCGGCAAAGCCAAGATGATCGCCACCCAGGGCGTGGTCGTCGGCAAAGGCGCGCCGGATTTCGTCACCAGCGTCTTTCCCGGACTCAACCTCACTCGCTACCCCTACAAAACCATGACCGGCTTCACCCGCTACCGCCCGGACGGCGTGGCCGAAAACGAGATGATTTTTCACGGCCTCTACGACGTGTACATGATCGGCCGGACCGACATCGATAAGAACATCCGCTACACCGTCGGGCTGGTCCTGCTGGGCGGCACATCCGCCGAGTGGCAACGCGATTGGAAACAGGGACGTTTCCCCGTCCTGAAAGTCACCGGACGGATCGAGGACGGTACACTCGTGGACGAACACGTCGCCTACCCCTGGCCCAACGAGACTCTCTTCGAAGTCTTCCTGGAGAACAACCTCCTCTACCGCACCTGGGTCAATGTGAACAAACAAACCGAGTCCAGGAAATAACCCGCCGATCAGCCGACCTTGTTCATCCCTGCGGATGTTCAGGACGGACAGGGACTTTCTTCTTCCAGAAGGCCAGTTGCTTGCGGAGTTGTTTGGCCCCCGCTGCCCCGTCGGGGGCATAGCGTTTCACGACGTTCTCGGCCGAGAGATGATCCGTCACGTCGGCTTCGATCCTTTCGCAGTATTGCTGCAGCGTCTCCAGGCCGAGGTCGGAAAGGGTTGCGTTCCGGCGGTCGGCTTCGGCGACGATCTTGCCGACGATCCCGTGGGCGGTCCGAAACGGCACGCCCTTGCCGACGAGGTATTCCGCCAGGGCCGTTGCGTCCAGGTAGCCCTCCCGTAGGTCGGGCTGCCTGAGCGTCGCCGTACGGACGGCGCCCCTCGCCACCGCCAGGGCCTGCCTTGCCGACGCGACGGATCGCAGCGCGAACCGCTTGTCGTCCTGTAGGTCGCGGTTGTAGGCCATCGGCAGCTTCTGCAGCAGCGTCAGCAGACCCACGAGGTCCGCCACCGCAGCGGCCGACTTGCCCCGGATCAGTTCCAGCGTGTCGGCGTTTTTTTTCTGAGGCATCATGCTGCTCGAGGTGCAGTAGCCGTCGTCCAGTTCGATCAGCCCGAACTCCGTCGAGCTGTAGACGATCCAGTCCTCGCACCATCGGCTGAGGTGGACGAGCAGCGACGCGACCGCGAAGCACAGCTCGGCCAGGAAATCGCGATCGGCCACAGCGTCGATGCTGTTCCGACTGACCGCCGGGAATCCCAGCAGCCGGGCCGAGAGCTTCCGATCCAGCGGCAGGGACGTCCCCGCCACCGCACCGCTCCCCAGCGGGCAGACGTTCAGCCGCGCCCGGCAGTCGCGAAGACGCCCGGCGTCGCGGTCGAGCATCTCCACGTACGCCAGCATCGCGTGCCCGGCGAGGATCGGCTGGGCACGCTGCAGGTGCGTATACGCCGGCCAGACCAGCTTGCCCTGCTGCTCGGCGAGGTCCACGAATGCCCGCTGCAACGCTGCGATGTCCCCGCAGAGGTCCTCGCAGGCGTCCCGCGCCCAGAGTCGAAGGTCCAAGGCGATCTGATCGTTTCGGCTTCGGCCGGTATGGAGCTTCCGCCCCGGCTCGCCGATACGCTCGATCAACGCCGACTCGATGACCATGTGAATGTCCTCGAGTTCGACGGGCATTCTCAGCCGACCGGCCTCGAGGGCGTCGGCGACCTGGTGGAGGCCCTTGCGGATTTCGCGAAACTCCTCCGGCGAGACCAGCCCGACCTCGCGCAGCATTCCGGCGTGGGCGAGAGAGCCGGCGATGTCGTACGTCCACAACGCCCTGTCCACGTCCAGACTGGCCAGCAGTTCCGCGGTGGCCTCGTCAGCCTCGCCCGACAGCCGACCGTGCCACGATTTCGTTTGCTTCCGCTTCGCCATCGTTTGCTCCCGATGCAACTCCCGAGAGGATAGACCCCCACCTAGGCCCTGTCAACGGCGACCGCCTGCGAGCAAATCGGGCGGATACGAAAGCGGCCCGGTGCGAAATGCACCGGGCCGGGCGGACTGACCCCACGGGGACTCGAACCCCGGTTGCCGGGATGAAAACCCGGTGTCCTAGGCCACTAGACGATGGGGCCTGCATGCCCCAGCCGCACGGTCGCGGCAGTGGGTCGAAACATGATACCGATTGAGCGGAAAAGGTCAAGCCGACTTTGCGGGAAAACCCGCTCGCCCTGCGGACAAGGGGATAGGTCGGCATGCGTCCTATCGTAGCGGATCGCCCCTGCCCGAACAAGTCGATTCGCCCGCTCGACGCCTGCGAATCGAGGCGTCAGACGGCTCGGGGATGGGCAGCGGGAATCAGAACGCCCCCTCGGCGGCGGGGTAGTTCGGGGTTCTGCCCTGCAGCACGGCGATGACGTCCTGGATGACGTCGCTCATGCGGGCTTTGGCGGCCGGGACGCAGGCGGCGACGTGCGGCGTGAGGATCACGTTGTCCAGCCCGAACAGCGGGTAGTCGGCCGGGGGCGGCTCGGGGTCATGGCAGTCGATGACGGCAAAGTCCAGCTTTCCGCTCCGCAGGGCCTCGCCCAGCGCGGCGTAGTCCACGCAGGGCCCGCGGGCGGCGTTGATGAACTGCGCCCCGTCCTTGAACTGCTCCAGCGCGGGGGCGTCGATGAACCTCCGCGTGCTGTCGGTCAGCGGGACGTGGATCGTCACGATGTCCGCGCGAGCGTAGAGGTCCGGCTTGCCCAGCCAGGTGACGGGATAGTCCACGTCGAGCTGCTCCGGGGGCCGGATGTCGTTGCCGAGGACGTCCATGCCCATGGCGGCGGCGATGCGCCCGACGCGCGACCCGATCCGGCCGACCCCGACGATGCCCAGCGTGCAATCGGCCAGGAACCGCCCGAACGTCTGCTTGCGGATGGCGTGAAACTGTTCCGGCTCGACGTAGCCGGCCAGCGGCCAGAACCGGCGGTTCATCTCGACGAGCATTCGCGTGACGTAGTCCACCACCGCCAAGGTGTTCGCCTCGGGGGTGTGGACGACCTCGGCCCCCATGGCACGGACGGCGGGGACGTCGATGTTCTCCAGCGCGACCCCCGCGCGTCCGACGACCTTCAGCCGGCCCGCACGGGCCAGCAGGTCTCCGTCGACCTGCGTGTAGGTCCGCACGACCAGGCCGTCAGCCCGATCGATCACATCCCAGACCGACTCCGGGGTGGACTCGATGACCTCGGCGTGTTCGCGAAGGTAGTCCATGGCGTGGGGAAAAAGCGGCTCGCTGACGACGACGGTAGGTTTGTCACTCATGGCAGGTACAAGTGTCGAAAGTCAAAGGGTACATGTCAAAGGACAAATGTCCGGCAGGCCGCAGGCGCCCCTGCCAAAGCCGATGCGACACGCGGACCAGTCAGTCGGCCGGTACGCGAAACAGGGGCGTGGGGAGTTTCTCGCTGGTGAGGTACAGGTCCCGCCCGCCCGGGCCGAAGCAGACGCTCTCGCCCTGTCGACGGGTCGGCAGGGCGACCGGGCGGGGCAGGCGCTGCAGGGCGTCGGCCCAGGCCTCGTTTGGCCTGCGTTCGTAGAGGTAGCCCCGCCAGTAGTTGACCACCACGAGCTGCCTCCCGTCCGGGGTGATATCGGCGGCGGTGGGCAGGAGGATCGGCAGCCCGGCCAGACGCTTCGCTTGGAGGGGCTTGCCGGGAGCTTCCGGTCCCAGCAGGGACTTCAGCGGGATGCGGAAGGCGGCGATATGCGGCGACTTGGTAATCAACAGCACCGTATCGGTGTGCGGGTCGACGGCGAGGGCTTCGCAATCATGCGCCCCTTCGGGGTAGGTCACGCGGACGGTCCGCAGGAGTTGGGTTGACCTCGGCCGGGCGGGTCGCGACGCCGGTCGGCTCGCCGGCTGCGATGTCGGAGCGAGGTCCGGCTCGGCCAGCAGGTGCAGCGCGACGTTCGACCGCTTCCGGTCGTTGTCCCCCGTGTCGGCGATCAGCAGGTACGCCTTGCCGTCGTGCTCGAAGGAGGCGATGTCCTCCCAGTCGCGGGCCGAGGCTCCCGAGACCTGGACCCGCCGCAGTTGCCTGCCCGTCTTGTCGAGGGCGTACAGCACCGCGCCGCCGCCGGAGTCGTTGTGCGTCCAGAACGCGCCCTCTCGTCGCCGGCTCGCCGCCAGCCCGCTGCTCTCGCGGATGTCGCGGTTCGCCAGCGTCGCGATTTTCCGGCCCTGGCCGAACGCCAAACGCCTCGGCCGGGGGGTCGGCGAGTCGTCCGCGACCGCCAGCCCGACCAGCAGCAAGGCGAAAAGCCAAACGCGGAAAGTGCAAAGGTACCTGCCCGGTTCCGCAGCAGCCGAAGCCCCGCGATGCGCCTGACATGGTTTGTTCTGTTTCAAATGAGCAAGCTTCCCGAGCTGGGTGTCTTCATGGTTTCCTGTGCCCATGCGATTATACTCAACGGATGGCTGTGGAACTCAAGGGCTTTTCTCTGGGCGGCGTTCACGTCGCGATGCCGGTCGTGCTGGCCCCCCTGGCCGGGTACAGCGACGTGGTGTACCGTCGGCTGTGTCGTCGGCTGGGCTGTGCGTACGCGACGACGGAGATGATGCTCGACCGCTGCGTCGAGGTCGGCGGGAGGCAGAACATTCAGTTGCTGGCCTCCGGGCCGGACGACCACCCCGTCGCCGGGCAGCTCATCGGCAACGACCCGGTGCAGATGGCGCGATCGGCCAGGCTGCTGGCCGGGCGGGGTTTCGACGTGATCGACCTGAACTTCGCCTGTCCGGTCAACAAGGCCCTGCGCCGGCGGCGCGGGGGTTGGCTGATGAAGGAACCGGCGCGGGTCGTCGAACTCGTCCGCGCCGTGGTCGCCGCCGTCGACCGTCCCGTGACGCTGAAGGTCCGTCGGCGCTTCGCCGAGAATGACCACGACGAGGCGTTCTGGCAGCTCGCCGGGGGCGCCCGCGACGTCGGGGCGGCGGGGCTGATCGTCCACGCCCGCAGCGTCGAGCGCAAGTACGCCGGACCCTCCGACTGGGAGTTCCTGCGTCGTGTCCGTCAGCAGTTTCCCGACTGGGTGGTTATCGGCTCGGGCGACGTCCTCCAGCCGGCCGATGCCCTGGCGATGTTCGAGCGGACCGGCGTGGACGGCGTGTGCGCAGCCCGGGGGGCGCTGGGCAACCCGTGGTTCTTCCGACAGGTCGCCGACCTCGCAGCCGGGCGGGAACCGCACCGTCCCGACCTCGCCGAGCAACGCCACGTCCTGCTCGAGCACTTCCGCGCCGCCTGCGAATTCTACGGCCCGAAGAAAGGCCCCCGCATCATGCGCAAATGGGGCATGCGATACAGCCACCTCCACACTCAGCCCAAGCGGCTGCGAATGGCATTCGTCGAAGTCGGCTCCGCCGAGGACTGGCTGGCCGTGTTGGACAGGTACTACGCCGATCGGATACACTGAACCTCAGGCGATACCGTCGCATGGGAGTGGTTATGCCCCGTCATCGCATCCACATGCTTGTCCTTGCCTGCCTGCTGATCCCGGCGACCCTCCACGCGCAGGACGCCGGCAAACTCGCCCGCGCCCTGGCCCGCGTCACCGCCGAGGGCGGCTGAGCCACATCGTGGGTAGGCCTTCGGAGACAAGGAGACGATCATGATGCAGTCCGTTCGTACCGCGCTGCTCTGCTGCCTGCTGCCTGTCCTCACAGGGCAGACCGCTACAGCCCAGCAGGAGAGCACAAGCCCCCAGCCCGATCCCGAGCAGTGGGCAGCGATCCTCCTCGACGGACGGAAGGTCGGTTTTACCTCGGTCCGCAAGACCCGCCGCGACGGGCGGATCGTGACGCGCCAGGACATGGGGCTGGATCTCAAACGCTCCGGGACGGCCGTCAGTGTCCGCGCGGGAACGGTTTTTTATGAAACGTCCGACGGCAAACCGATCGGCTTCGAAGCCGTCCGGAAGATGGGCGCGACGCCCCAGCAGGTCAACGGCACGATCACCCCGCAGGGGGAACTCAAACTCGTCCTCCAGGTTCCCGGCGGGAGCACCACCCGTACCGTGCCCTGGCCCGACGGCGCGTTGATGCCCCACGGCCTGGAACTGCTCCAGAAACGCAAGGGACTCCGTGAAGGCACGACATACTCCGCCCTGGCTTTCGATCCGGACACATACCAGGCGATGAAGAGCACCACCGTCGTCGGATCGAGAGACACCGTCGACCTGCTGGGCCGATCCGCGAAACTCACGGAGATCACCGACACCTTCACCGCCCCGCTGGCCGGGCAGATCACCGTCACAAGCTACGTCGACGAGGACTTCAACGTCCTGCGCACGACCCTGCCGCTGCTGGGCATGACGCTCGACGTCGTCGCCTGCGACAAGGCCTACGCGCTGAGCCCGGCCTCGACGGAACTGGACTTTCTGACGAAGATGACGCTCGCCTCGCCCGGGCCCATCGACCGTTCCGCGCCGGTTCTCACCTACGTCCTCGAACCGACCGGCGAGGACACGAAGCTGACCTTTCCCGAAACCGACGGCCAGTCCGTCCGGCAGCGCGATGGGACCTGGCTCGTCACCGTCCACCGGCCGAAAAACAACGGAACCGGCACGCGACCGTACGAGGGCAAAGACGCCGATGCGAAGCGATGGCTGAAATCGAGCAAATACGTCCAGTCCGATGAGGAGACCATTCGGGAACTCGCCAGCCAGGCCGTCGGCGAGGAAGAGCGCGACCTCCACGCCGCCCGCGCGATCGAACAGTTCGTCGCGGAATATGTCACGAAGAAGGATCTCTCGGTCGGGTACGCCTCGGCCGTCGAGGTCGCCCGATCCCGCCAGGGCGACTGCACGGAACACGCCGTCCTCGCCGCCGCCCTCTGCCGAGCCGCCGGCATCCCCGCGCGGGTCGTGACGGGACTGGCCTACGTCGAACGTTGGGGCGGCAGGGAACACCTCTTCATCCCCCACGCCTGGGTCGAGGTTCTCGTCGGGCCCGACGCCAAACGCTGGGTCTCCCTCGACGCCGCCCTCCGCAGGCCCGGCTCGCCCGGCGTGGGGCGCATCGTCCTGGGCATCGGCGACGGGTATCCCTCCGACTACTTCGGCCTCGCCCAGACGCTGGGGAACTTCACCATCGCCAAGGTGCTCGCGAAACCGTAGTGCCGAGCGGTATGGACCTGTGGGATGGTCAATGTGCAAGGCTCCATGTTCATTGGACATTCTCCATTGAGGCATGGTATCCCGCCCTCTTGAGGAAACCCGCGGGCTGTGGTACCGTGCAACGACTTTGGACGGACCCGACACCCCGCACAGGGAGACCCGACCCGCTCATGCCACGACGCGACGACCTCAAGACCATCATGCTCATCGGTTCCGGCCCGATCGTCATCGGGCAGGGCTGCGAGTTCGACTACTCCGGCACGCAGGCGTGCAAGGCCCTCCGCGAGGAAGGCTACCGGATCGTGCTGGTCAACTCGAACCCCGCGACGATCATGACCGACCCGGAGTTCGCCGACCGGACGTACATCGAACCGATCACCCCCGAGGCCGTCGAAAAAATCATCGCAGCCGAACGACCCGACGCCCTGCTGCCGACCCTCGGCGGGCAGACCGGGCTGAACACCGCCGTCGCCGTCGCCGACAACGGCGTGCTGGAAAAGTACGGCGTGGAGATGATCGGCGCGACCCGCGAGGTCATCCACCGCGCCGAGGACCGCACGGAGTTCAAGACCATCTGCCTCGACATCGGTCTGGACGTACCGGCCAGCGGCATCGCCAACTCCTGGGCCGAGGCCCAGGAGATCGTCCGCGAGGTCTCCCTGCCCTGCTGCATCCGCCCGGCTTACACCTTGGGCGGGACCGGCGGGGGGTTCGCCTTCAACGCCGAGGAGTTCGAGACCATCGCCCGGCGCGGGCTGGACTACTCGCCCATTCACGAAATCCTCATCGAAGAGTCCGTGCTCGGCTGGAAGGAATTCGAGCTGGAGGTCATGCGCGACCGGGCCGACAACGTCGTGATCGTCTGCTCGATCGAGAACCTCGACCCCATGGGCGTCCACACCGGCGACAGCATCACCGTCGCGCCCGCCCAGACGCTGAGCGACAAGGAATACCAGCTCATGCGGGACGCCTCGATCGCCATCATCCGCGCCGTCGGCGTCGAGACCGGGGGGAGCAACATCCAGTTCGCCGTCCACCCGCAGACCGGGCGGATGGTCGTCGTCGAGATGAACCCCCGCGTCTCCCGCAGTTCCGCCCTGGCCAGCAAGGCCACCGGCTTCCCCATCGCCAAAATCGCCGCCAAACTCGCCTGCGGGTACACCCTCGACGAACTGCCCAACGACATCACCCGCCAGACCCCCGCCTGCTTCGAGCCGACCATCGACTACGTCGTGACCAAGATCCCCCGCTGGACGTTCGAGAAATTCCCCGAGGCCGACGAAACCCTCACCACGCAGATGAAGAGCGTCGGCGAAGCCATGTCCATCGGCCGATCGTTCAAGGAAAGCCTCCAGAAAGGAATCCGCAGCATGGAGGTCAAGCGGTTCGGGCTGGGCCTGGATGCCAACGACCCCTGGCTGGCGGCCCGGCAGGCCGAGCTGTCCGGAGCCGATCCCGACGAGATCGACTGGCCGATCGAAAAAACCAAACTTCGGCGGAAGCTCTCCGTGCCCAGCCAGGGTCGGATGTACTACGTCCGCTACGCCTTCAAGATGGGCTGGAGCGTCGAGGACGTCTACGACCTGACGTGGATCGACCCGTGGTTCCTCGCGGAAATCAAAAGCCTCGTGGACTTCGAGGAGGACCTGCTGGCCGTCGGTTCGCTCGAAGCCGTCGACGAACCCCTCCTGCGTCGCGCCAAGCAGTGGGGCTTTTCCGACGTCCAACTCGCCGCCGCGTGGCAGGCCACGCCCGAAGCGGTCCGGCAGCGGCGAAAGGACCTCGGCGTCGAGTGCGTCTACAAACTCGTCGACACCTGCGCCGCGGAGTTCGAAGCCTACACGCCTTATTTTTATTCCACGTACGAAAATCTCATCACCCAAGTGAACTGCGCTGAGGGCGAAGACCAGGACTCCGGTGGGGAGACATTCGACATTCGAAATCCGAAGTCCGAAAGTTCCATCTCGCGTTTCGTCGATGACGAGGTACGCGTCAGCGACAAGAAAAAGATCGTCATTCTCGGTGGCGGGCCGAACCGCATCGGACAGGGCATCGAGTTCGACTACTGCTGCGTCCACGCCGCCTTCGCCGCCCAGGAACTCGGCTACGAAGCCGTCATGGTCAACTCCAACCCCGAGACCGTCAGCACCGACTACGACACGTCCGACCTGCTGTTCTTTGAGCCGCTCACCGAAGAGGACGTCCTGAACCTCTGCGAACGTCTGAACGGTCGAGCGTTGCAAAACGGGGCCGCAAAAAACACCGAGGACGTGAAGAAAACAAACCCATCTCTCCACTCTGAGAACGCTGTGGCCTCTGAGGCCCGACAGGAGGGTCTTCTTCACGGCGTGATCGTGCAGTTCGGCGGGCAGACGCCGTTGAACCTCGCCCGGAGCCTCGAGGCCGCCGGCGTGCCGATCATCGGCACCAGCCCGGAGTCGATCGACCTCGCCGAGGACCGCAAACGGTTCGGCGAGATGCTCGAATCGCTCGGCCTCCGGTGCCCGGCGGGGGGGACGGCGTTTTCGGTCGAACAGGCCCGCGAGGTCGCCGACCGCATCGGGTACCCGGTGCTGGTCCGTCCGAGCTACGTTCTGGGCGGGCGGGCGATGGAGATCGTCTCCGACGAGCAGCAGCTCGACGTGTACATGGCCCGGGCCGTCGACGCCAGCACCGTCGGGAGGGACCATCCGATCCTCGTCGACAAGTTCCTCGCCGGCGCGACGGAAGTGGACGTCGACTGCATCGCGGATTTCGGCCCGCGACCGGGCGGAGCCGCCGAGCCGAAGCCACGCGCTGTCGTCTGCGGCGTGATGGAGCACATCGAGGAGGCGGGCATCCACTCCGGCGACAGCGCCTGCGCGATCCCGCCCCACTCGCTGGACGAGAACATCATCGAGGAGATCAAGCGTCAGGCCCGGCTGCTGGCCAAACGGCTGGAAGTCCGCGGGCTGATGAACGTCCAGTTCGCCGTCAAGGATGGGGACGTCTACATCATCGAAGTCAATCCCCGCGCGTCGCGGACCGTGCCCTTCGTCTCCAAAGCCACCGGCGTCTCGTGGGCGAAGCTGGCCGCCAAGGTGATGGCCGGGCAGGGCCTGGCCGAACTGGGCGTCGACGAAGCCCCCCGCCCGAAGCAGACCTCCGTGAAGGAAAGCGTCTTTCCCTTCACGAAGTTCCCTGGCGTGGACGTGATTCTTGGCCCGGAGATGCGATCGACGGGCGAGGTCATGGGCGTGGACATGACGTTCCCGGTGGCGTTCGGCAAGAGCCAGATGGCCGCCGGCATGACCCTGCCCGTCGAGGGCACGGTGTTCCTGAGCGTCTGCGATGCCGACAAACCGGCCGTGGCCGACATCGCGCGGAATCTCACGGAGATGGGCTTTGCCCTCGTGGCCACCGGTGGGACCGCCCGCGTGCTGGAACAGGCGGACATCCCGGTCCGACGCATCGCCAAGCTCCAGGAGGGCAGGCCGAACATTCGCGACCTCGTCGCCAACGGCGAGGTCGCCATGCTCATCAACACCCCCACCCGCCGCGGGCCGACCACGGACGAGGGCAAGCTCCGCGCTCTGGCGACGCTGCACCAGTTGCCGTTGATTACGACCCTCACCGCCGCCGACGCCGCCGCCCGCGCCCTGCGGGAACTGCGCGACAGCGACCCGCCCGGACAGGGCTGGGGCGTACGGCCCCTCCAGGAATACTTCCCCCACCTCGGATGAAAGCGACCACGCACCGATGCGGCTGAGCCGACCTCGGCTGGGGTGTCGCCCGGTGCGGCTCCTGCCATCAAAGGATTACGCGTCGAGCGATTTGAGGACGGCGGCGTCGCGGGCTGAGACGTCCGGGTAGTCCGGGTCGGCTCCGACGTCGGGTCTGCGTTTCCAGCTCCGTTCGCAACGTGGATAGTTCTCGCGGGCGTCGAGGGCCTCGATCTCGACGAGACTCTCGCTTTCGACCGGGCCGGTTTCGATCCGCGCGTAGCCCACGCCCAGGGCGTCTTCGAGTTCCGTGAGGTATTGCTGGAGAAAGTCCGCCAACCCGGGCTTGTCCTCGGGTACGTGGAAGACGACTTCGGCGTCGAGGGGGTTTTTCAGCCCCGTCTGCCGAAGGGCCTCAATCTTCGCCAGGGCTTCTCCGCGGATGTCCATGAGCTTCTCCCACACCCACGCCGGGCCAGGCCGAAGTTCGTTGCCCTTCGCCGCCAGGTCGTCAATGGCGACGGGCTGGAAGTCCTCGATCAGGCGGAGCACCTCGCGGTCGACCTCCGGCAGCGGGGCGAGGTGGACGCTGTCCGGCGCGTTCTCGGGCTGGTGGGGGATGTGGGCCCAGGCTTCCTCGGCGGTGTGCGGGATGATCGGCGCGAGGAGCTTGACGAGCGTCGTCACGATCTCGCGGAGGACGGTCTGCGTCGCGCGTCGCCGGGGCGAGTCGGGCGCTTCGCAGTAGAGCCGATCCTTGATCGCCGAGAGGTAGACGCTGGAGACCTGCACGGTGCAGAATTCGTAGATCAGCCGCGTCGCGCGATGGAACTCATAGCGGTCGTAGGCTTCGCGGACATCACGGATGAGCTGCTGAAGCTCCAGCCGCATCCAGAGGTCGATGGAATGTTCGCTCGGCTCGGAGGCATCCTCAGGGTGGAAGTCGCCGATGGCGCCGAGGCAGAACCGCAGGGTGTTGCGGAGCTTCCGGTAGGCGTCCTCGGACTGGGCGATGAGGTCCTCGCCGCAGTGGACGTCGTCCTGGTAGTTCTGCGAAGCGATCCAGAGTCGAAGGATGTCAGCCCCGCGTTGCTGGAGCTGTTCGGTCGGTTCGATCGCGTTGCCGAGGGACTTGCTCATCTTGTGCCCGTCCTCGGTGACGACGAACCCGTGCGTCAGGACCGAGCGGAAGGGCGGGACGGCGTAGCATCCCAGGGCCGGCAGCAGGGAGAGCTGGAACCACCCGCGATGCTGGTCCGAGCCTTCGAGGTACATGTCTACGGGCGGGGCGTCGATGAGTCCGCGTCGCATGGCGACGGCGAACCAACTGCTGCCGGACTCGAACCAGACGTCGAAGATGTCGAAGCCCTTCTCCAGTCGATCCGGTGCGAAGGCCGGTGCGTCGTCGGCGTTGACGGCCGGGTCGTCGGCGGGGTCGTAGCCTTCCAGCAGTTCCGCAGGTCTTCTCGTGAACCAGGCGTCGGAACCTTCGCGGGCGATGACGGAGGCCACGGCGCGGACGCTGGCGGCGGTGCAGAGGACCCGGCCCTCGGGGTCGTAGAAGGCGGGAATGGGCAGCCCCCAGGCTCGCTGGCGGGAGATGCACCAGTCGGGTCGACTCTCGATCATGCCTCGCATGCGGTTGCGTCCCCAGGCGGGAATGAAGTCGACCCCGCCGGAGGAGGCGTCTTGTGCGGTAGCGTCGAGGGCTGCGGCGCGGAGCGTTCCGCCCGAGGCGCGTTCCCGATCGACGCCGATGAACCACTGCTCGGTGGCGCGGAAGATGGTAGGGGTCTTGGACCGCCAGTCGTGCGGGTAGCTGTGGGAGATCATGACGTCAGCCAGCAGCGTGCCGGCCTGGCGGAGGTGCTCGACGACCAGGCCGGTGCCCTCCCAGACGCTTTTTTCGCTCAGCCAGTCCGGCGCGGAAGCGTCGAAGAGTCCGTCGGCGTCGACGGGGCAGGCGATTTCCAGGCCGTTGGCCAAGCCCGTGTGATAGTCCTCCACGCCGTGGCCCGGCGCGGTGTGGACCAGCCCGGTCCCGTCCTCGAGCGTGACGTACTCGGCGGCGACGAGGGGGCAGGACAGCTCGGGGTCCAATGGGTGCCGGTAGGCAAGGTGGGCATCGAGGATCTGTTGGCCCGTGACTTCGCCGAGGACCTTCTTGCATTTGAGCTTCCCGTCGGCGGCCTGGAGAACGGCTTCGAGGCGGTTGGCGGCGACGTAGAGCGTCATGGACTCGACCGAGGGCGTTTCGACGTGGACCGCGGCGTAGCTGTATTTCGGGTGGACGGCGACGGCGCGATTGGCCGGCAGGGTCCACGGCGTGGTCGTCCAGATCGCCAGGGCGACTCTGTCATCGGGGTAGTGCGGAAGATTCTCGGCCCCCTGGACGACCTCGAAGGCGACGTAGATGCTCGGGTCCTCCCGATCGTGATATTCCAGTTCCGCGTCGGCTAGGGCCGTGCGGTTCTCGATGGACCAGTGGACGGGCTTGAGCTGCTTGAAGACCACGCCCTGCTCGATGAGCCTGGCGAAGACCTCGAGGACGGCGGCCTCGTAAGCGGGCTTCATGGTGATGTACGGTTCGTCGAATTCCCCGACCACGCCCAGCCGCTGGAACTGCTCGGACTGCACGGCGACGAACTTCTCGGCATAGGTGCGACACGTCTGGCGGATATCCATGGCGGGCAGGTCGCGGGCCTTCTCGCCGAGGTCGTCGAGGACTTTCTGCTCGATTGGCAGGCCGTGACAGTCCCAGCCGTGAATCAAAGGGGCCACGCGATGCCCGGTCATGGCCTTGACGCGGAAGACCATGTCCTTGAGCGTCTTGTTGAGGGCATGGCCCATGTGGATGTTGCCGTTGGCGTACGGCGGGCCGTCGTGCAGCACGAACGACGGGCCGTCCGCGTTGCATTCGAGCATGCGGGCGTAGACGTCCCGGTCCTTCCACTGCTGCTGGATCGCCGGTTCCTTTTTCAGCAGTCCGGCTCGCATGTCGAAGTTGGTTTTCGGGAGGTTCAGCGTGTCTTTGTATGTTTTCTTATCAGTCATGGTCGTTGGGGGCAAAGCGGTGGCATGGGAAACAGCCACGCAGACACCGAGGCTCCAGGGAAGAATCAGAACGTCGTGTTCTCGTGTTCCGCTGAGCCCTCGATGTCCCGGTGGACCCGGGTTCCACTCTGCACAGGTCATTGGACCGCGAGCGCGAGGAATTTTCAAGCGGCAGGCGGAACAGGGCGATGCTCAGATCGGCAGGGGCAGGGGGATGGGGAATTCCATGATGACGCAGGTTCCCATGCCGGGCCTGGAGGTCAGATGAAGCTGTCCGCCGTGCTCTCGGGTGACGGCGTTGGCGTAGCCCAGCCCGATGCCCTTGCCTCCGATCTGGATTTCCTGCTGGGCGGTGGTGGCGGTGATTTCGTTTCGTTTGGCTTTCTCGCGAAATTCCCGCCTTCGCGGGCTGTAAGCCCAGTAGGTGACGTAGGGCAGGTCGTCGGGGTCGATGCCGACGCCCTCATCGAGGAGGGTCAGACGCAGGTGGTCCGGGGGGGCCTTGTGGAGTTCGAGTTCAATGGCGGGTTTGGGGTCTTTGGTGTCGTGTCGTGGCAGGGGGTGGGCTTCCCACGCCCCTCCGGGTTTGGCGAACATGCGCGAGCTGGCCGACAGGGAGTTGTTGAAGATTTCGCGGATGGCCCACTCCATCCGGCGGGTGTCGACGGTCATGGGCAGGAGTTTGTCCAGACGGGTCTGGATGTAGCGTCGCTGGGGCGTGGGTTTGCGTTTGGCCCCGTCGACGTAGGCGACGTCAGCCATCAGCCGGAGGTTTTCGGCGGCCCGCCAGAAGCGGTAGGGGTGGAAGGGCTTGTTCTCCCGCCGGGCCGACTCCTTGCGGGTCTGGATGCGGACGGGGTCAGCCTGGAGCATGTACTCGCCGATCATGCCGTTGACGATATCGGCCAGTTCGGTCTGGGGCTGGAAGAACCCGAAGTCCGGCCTCTCGGGGTCCTCCCGCCAGGACCGGGAGATGTCGTGAATCATCTCCAGGGAGCGGAGGTTGCACATGTTGATGCGGTACATTTCGTCCAGGCAGGTCTGGAGCCGCTGGTCGATGACCGTCGGGCCGGTTCCGGGGAGCATGGGCAGGAGGATCTCGAAGCACCCCATCTCGCCGACGAGGCGCTGCAGGAGGGTGAGGTACTGGCGGGGTTCGTCGATCAGGTCCTGCCAGGCCGGCAGGAAGTCCGCCCGGGGCTGATCGAGGAGTTGCCGGAACTGTCCCGTCAGTTCCCGTCCGATGTTCTGGATGCCCGTGAGGATGCCGCAGTTGGGCGGGAGCTTGAGTCCCGGTCGCTGCCCGCTGGTCGGATCGGAGTAAATCCCTCCCGCCAGGTCGTCGAGGTGGGCGACCTGCTGGAGGTAGTTTTCGATGTTGTCGATCAGGACGGGCAGGATCTGCTGGCCGTAGTAGGTGATGGCCTGCTCGATGCGTCCCTGGCGGCGCTGCTCTTCCAGCCAGCGCACCACCTCCGCAAAATCCTCGAGGTGCTCGAGCTTCCAGGCTTGGCGGCGACGTTTTTTTCTGAACCATCCGAACATGGGAAATGCAATCCCCCGCGAGGGGAAACAGAGACCGGTCCCTTTTTTATGATACGCCCGGCCGGGCGGCGACGTTCACTCCCCGCCGGCGGGTCAGGAGCCCTCTGCGATGCATCGGGCTGACTCGGCCAACGCCAACGCCTCCCGACCGTTGATTTCGATGACGTCCCGGTGATGCGAGCGGTCCCTCAGGAACGCGATCTGGTCGGCCAGCAGGTCCCGGACGCTGTCGGCGTAGACCCTCTGCTTGTCGGCCGACGGACACCAGTGGGCATGCAGCCTCTGGGCGACGTGGCGCTTCTCGCCCCGCCCGAAGACCTCGCGGTGGTCGGCGTCGTACTCCTCCAGGACGCGCAGGTCGGCGTCGGGGAGGCAGTCGGCGATGCGTTCTCGGCCGGTCTCGTCGACGGCGGCGTCGATGGTCAGGTGCAGCGGTATCCACCCGTCGATCCAGACGTCCCCTCGCTCGCAGACCAGCCGATGGTTCGTCCGGTCCATGATCGCCATCTGGTCGAACCCGTGGTAATGATGGATCACCGCGCCGTCGTCGTGTCGGATCGTACACATGACGCGGTCTTCCTGGCTGGTCCCCGGGCGGGTCTCGGTGTGGGCGGAGACCACCTCGCCGGGACCGAGCCACTGGCGATAGAGGTCGAAGAAATGCACGCCGTGCTCGATGAAGATTCCGCCGCTGACGGACTTCTCCCAGAACCAGTGCCCGGGGTGCAGCCCGCTGTCGCCGGCGCAGTGGGTCAACTGGCCCGCCAGCACGCTGCCCAGTACGCCGGACTCGATCAGTCGTTTGACCGCCTTGCTGACGTGATTGTAGCGCAAGATAAAATTCACCGGCGCGATCCGCCCGGCGTCCCAGGCGGCCTTGAGCAGCTCGTCGGCCTCGTCCAACCGAACCGTCAACGGCTGCTTGCAGAGAACGTGCTTGCCCGCTTCGATCGCTTGACGCGCCAACTCGTAATGCGTCGAGGGCGGCGTGGCGATGTGGACGATGTCCACCTCCTCCAACGCGATCAACGCCGTTGGGTCCGTAAACGACCGGATGCCGAAATCCCGCGCGAAATCAGCCGCCACGTTCTCGCGGATGTCTGCGACCGCAACTGGACGGACCTGCTCCATTCGGCTGAAAATGTCCAGGCAGAACAGCCCGAACGCCCCGCAGCCGATCAATCCCAACCCAAGCGGTTTGTCTTCGTTGTCGACCATGGCGGTCTCCCGGGAGATGAACCTCCCCTGGCAGTATATGATACATCGGGTCCTGAGGTGTTTATCGACCGACACAAACCCCTCAGGTGAGCTGGATTCACCGGTTTCCCAGAGATTCGTTCCGCCGGGTTCGTTCCGCCGGCTTGACTTGGGCGGTCCCTGCGTGCGATAC
>CAYMAP010000013.1:16074-22516 GCA_964388425.1 uncultured Planctomycetaceae bacterium | reverse complement strand
TGCGCAGGGCTTCCTGGAGCGCTGCACGCCGGACCGGCTCCGAGCCGAGGTCAAATCCGATTGCGGCCCGGTTGCCTTCCTCCGGCGTCACCCGGAACACCGGGTAATAAACCTCGCGGCCCGCTGCGGGCCCACGATTGCCGGAGGCATCGTTTTGCCAGGCTCAAAATCTTCCATCCCCGCGGCCTCGCGCACCGTGGCAACCCGCCGAAATCATCCACAAAGCAACGGGTTCAGCAAGGAACCGACCTTGCGTTCAGGTCCCGCCGGGGTTATGGTGTGCGGTTCGGAAAGGAACCTTCATGACTCGACGCAAGCGATTCCGCGCGGCGATCCTTGGCTACGGCCGAAACGGCAGCACGATGCACGCCGACGCGCTCGAGCAGAGCAAGGAATTTGACATCGTTGCGGTCTGCGACATCGACCCCGCCCGCCGAAAGCAGGCCGCCGACCGACACGGCTGCGAGGTCTACGCCGACTACCGCGCGATGCTCCGCGAGGTCGAGCTGGACCTCGTGAGCATCGTCACCCGCAGCGACCAGCACTGCGAGATGGCCGTCGACTGCCTCGGCGCGGGCGTGGCGACGCTGGTGACCAAGCCCTGGTGCGTCGACGAGCGTGAGGCCGTCCGCATGGTCGAGGCCGCCCAACTGGCGGGTCGGCCGATGTTCTGCTGGCTTCCGGCGCGGTGGGGCAGCGACTTCCGCAGGCTCGGGGCACTGCTCGACGACGGGGCGATTGGCGAGGTCTTCCTCATCCGCCGGGCCGTCCAGAACTTCGCGACCCGCAACGACTGGCAGACCCGCCGAAAGTACGGCGGGGGGTATCTGCTGAACTGGGGGCCGCACGTCATCGACCCCCCCGTCCAACTGGCCGGCGGGTTGGAGAAGGTCCGCTCGGCCTTCGGGCGGATGCTCCAGCGCGTCAACCCCGGCGATGCCGAAGACAACCTGCTGACCGTCCTGACCATGACGGACGGCACGCTCGTGCAGGCGGAGTTCTCCACCGCCGTCGAACCCCTGCCGAACTGGTACCTGCAGGGCACGGGCGGGACGATCGTCGTCCGGGGTAGCGAGTTGACGATCTACCGCCAGCAGATGCCCCGCCCCGACGACCCCACGAAGTACCAGACGATGAAAGCCTCCGCCGCCAAAGTCACCCGACAGACGCTCAAAGGCTCGACCTACGGCGACTCGAACGAACTGTACCGCGAGGTCGCCGACGCCCTGGCCGGCAAAGCGGACTATCCCGTGGCCGACCGCGACGCCGTCGCCCTGCCGAGACTCTTCGACGCCATCCGCACCTCGGCCGAGGCCGACTGCGTCGTCCCCCTGCGACCGCCATCCGAAGAATGGAGCTGACCATGCAATTCGCGTTCATGACCTTCTCGACGCCGAAACTGTCCCTGAAAGAAAACCTCGAAGTCGCCAGACGGTTCGGGTACGCGGGGATCGAGCCCCGGCTGGATTCCAGCCATGCCCACGGCGTGGAAGTCTCCGCCACACCCGAACAACGAGCGTCGATCCGCAAGACCTTCGAGGACTCCGGCATCGCCTGCTGCTGCCTGGCCACCAGTTGCCGATTCGCCGACCCCGCGACGGCGGGAGATATGCTCGCCCAGTGCGCCGAGCGGATCGACCTGGCCGGTGACGTCGGCTCGCCCCGCCTGCGGGTCTTCGGCGGGCCGATCCCCGAGGGCGTCAGCCGGGCCGACGCCATCCGGCAGGTCGCCGAATCCCTCAAGCAACTCGCCGACCAGGCCGGCCAGCGCAACGTCACCCTCTGCCTCGAAACCCACGACGACTGGTGCGACCCCCGCCACCTCGCCGAAGTCCTCGAACAGGTCAATCATCCCCGCGTCGGAGCCAACTGGGACATCATGCACCCCATCCGCAAGGGCGGAGCGGACATGGACTCGGCTTCCCAGGCCCTCAAGCCGTGGATACGACACTGCCACATCCACGACGGCACGAAAGCCGACCCCCTGAAAATGAAACCCATCGGTCAGGGCGACATCGACCACAAACGCGCCCTGGAACTGCTGACGGACATGGGCTACGACGGGTTCCTCAGCGGGGAATGGATCAACTGGTCGCCCTGGCAGGAACACCTGCCTCGCGAACTGGCGACGCTGAAAGACTACCAGCAGCAACTGACCGGGTAGACAACAGAACACGCGGACGGGTGGATTCCGACGCCCATTTGAAATTCGCCATTCGCCATGTACCCTTTGCCATGTCCGACCTCATCGTCCTTACCGGCCCGTCGTGCGTGGGCAAGAGCCCGCTGGTCCGGGCTCTGCAGGCCCACCACCCGGACCTCGCCCGGAGGCTTCAGCCGATCGTGCTGTACAACGACCGCTCGCCCCGGCCCGGGGAGCGGGACGGAGTGGACTACCACTTCCGGACGCGCAAGGAAATCCGCCATCTCGACGGCAACGACCGCTACTTCGTCATGGAGGTCCGCGGCGACCTGCAGGCGGTCGACCTCCGCGATCTGGAGGACCGGCTCCGGGGCGGCGACGCGTTCTTCGAGGGCAACCCGTTCGTCGGGCAGGCGCTGCTGGACGTCCCCTTGCCGGCCGACGCGACGCGGCGAAGCGCGTTTGTTTCCCCGCTGAGCCTCGCCGAACTGCAGCGTCTCCGGGCCTCGGCCCTGCACGCCGATCTGCCCAAGGTCGTCACCGACGTGATGCGCCGCAAACTCCTCCGCCGAACCAGCCGCCAGAAGCCCCTGCTGGGACTGCCCGACCTGGAGAACACCGAACGGCGGGCGAGCAGTTGCTACCGTGAACTGCAACTGGCCGGCTGCTTCGACTTCGTCCTGCCCAACCACGACGGCGAGGACAGCGAGAACTGGACCGCCTTCCCCTGCCCCCTGGGCGATGCCGGGCTGGTGCTGGAAGCCTTCGCCGCGTTTCTCCGCGGCGAAACCCCCGACCTGGCCGAACGCTGGCCCGAGGATCTCCTCTCGGGCGGGTAGCGAAGCTCCCCACCGCCGGGGATGCACCCCGGGGTCCTGGCGTGATCCGGTGTTTTCGGTTCGCCGTTCGACGAGCCAAGCCGGCAGTTCTGGCAGTCCGCTGGCCGCGTGCTATAATGCCCCGGGGCCAACCCCCTGGAAAGGTCAGTCTCCATGTCCGTGAACCTTCTGTGCATCGGGGATCTCGTCGGCAAGGCCGGCCGAGTCGTCCTCACCGACCACCTGCCGGGCCTCATCGAGGAACACGAGGTCGACTTCATCGTCTGCAACGCCGAAAACGCAGCGGGCGGCAGCGGGCTGACGCCCTCGATCCTCGCCAAGCTCCGCAACGCCGGCGTGGACGGCATCACCCTCGGCGACCACTGCTTCCGCAAGGCCGACATCCTGCCGGCGCTGGAGAAGGACGAGGGGCTGATCCGGCCGGCCAACCTCTCCCGCCACGCCGTCGGGCGGGGCTGGTGCGTCCTGCCGACCAAGTCCGGCTCGCACCGCGTCGCCGTTATCAGCCTGCTCGGGCAGATGGACATGGGCAACAACGACTCGCCCTGGTCGGCGCTGGACGACATCCTCGACAAACTCCCCGACGACGCCCGGCTGCGCATCGTCGACTTTCACGCCGAAGCTACCAGCGAAAAAGTCGCCATGGGCTGGCACGCCAACGGGCGCGTCACCGCCGTCTTCGGTACCCACACCCACGTCCCCACCGCCGACGCCGCCGTCCTCGACGGGGGGACCGCCTTCATCTCCGACCTCGGCATGACCGGGCCCTACGACAGCATCCTCGGGCGACGCAAGGACCGCGTCCTGAAATTCCTTACCACCGCCATGCCCCAGCGGTTCGAGATGGCCACCGGCGACCCCCGCATGTACGCCCTGCTCGTCAAGGCCGACTCCACCACCGGCAAGGCCACCGACGTCCAGACCCTCTGCGTCCGCGGCAAGGCCGCCCCCGGAGGACCCTACGACCGCGACGACGGCCTGCCCGGACACAAACAGCGAAACAAATAGTCCCGGCCATGCCCGGGGATTCCATCCTTCTGTCCTCAGTCTTGCCTGCGACCTGCGCGAGTATGCCGACAGAACAGGACTTCGCGTTGGATCCGCACGCAACCGGCTCCGTCCCGTGCCTGTCTTGTTGCCCGCCGATCGCCCGGCATGCTACACTCCCGGCATGGACACGGACGCCCGACTTTCTGCTCCCCCGGCCTACCACCGCCCGTCGTGGGACGAGTATTTCCTGGAGGTCATGCACGCCGTCAGCAAACGGGCAACGTGCGACCGCGGTCGATCCGGCTGCGTGATCGCGAAGGACCGGCAGATTCTCGTCACGGGCTACGTCGGCAGCCCGCCCGGCCTGCCGCACTGCGACGACGTCGGCCACCAGATGAAAACCCTCACGCACGAGGACGGGCGGGTCACGCAGCATTGCATGCGCACCATCCACGCCGAGCAGAACGCCATCTGTCAGGCCGCCAAACTCGGCATCGCATTGGCCGGGGCCACCCTCTACTGCCGCATGACCCCCTGCCGGATCTGCGCCATGCTCATCCTCTCGGTCGGCATTACCCGGGTGGTCTGCGAGCGACGCTACCACGCCGCCGACGAATCCGAAGCCATGTTCGCCAAGGCTGACCTCCAACTGGACTACCTCCACGACGAGGTCCAGCAGTACGACCAGCAGTACGAAACGCCGGGTGCCATGACTGCTCCTGCAGGCATGCGGCGGAAACCCTCAGCCGAGGGCGGCTGAGCTACACGGTTGAGACACAGTTTGCTTTTCTGACGACGAAAGGGTTTGCCATGCACCGCACGCTACTGCTTGTACTGGCCGGTCTGCTGTCCGCCACCGGCTGCGAGGACCGGCTCAATGCCCGCTACACCACGCCGGAGGCCATGGAGCGCGGGATCGTCTACATCCTGCCCGGCATCCAGGGCGTGGACTACCACTACAAGAACATTCGCGCCGGGCTGCTCGGCGCGGGCATCCGCTGCGCAATCAAAATCCATCCCTGGGGCTGTCAGATTCCCGGCATCAACCTCGCCGTCAATGAAACCAACGTGCTGGGCAACCGGCAGTGGGGCGAGAGGATCGCCCGCGAAATCCTGGCCTATCGGAAGCGGTATCCGAATCGGCCGGTCTATCTGATCGGCCAGTCCGGCGGGGCGGGGGTGGGCATCTTCACGGCCGAGGCCCTCGCGACGCTCGGGGGCGAGCCGGTCACCGGCATCGTCCTGCTGGACGCGAGCGTCTCGGCGAACTACGACCTGTCCGGGGCTCTGAGCCGGTCGCGCAAGGGCATCGTGAACTTCTACAACGAAAAGGACGTCGCGCTGCTGCAGTTCGGCACGGCGGTGATGGGCAACGTCGACGGCGGGCACGGCCCGTCGGCCGGCCGCGTGGGGTTCAGCACGAACCGCCCGAAACTCTACCAGGTCGACATCCTCCCGGACATGATCGACGACTTCGCCGACCCGCACTTCGCCGATTGCTCCCAGGCCTTCGCCGCGCAGTACGTCGCGCCGTGGCTTATCGACACGACCTGGCCTCCGCGGCACATGGTAGGCAACTGACGGACCGAGGCGGTCAGGGCAGGATTTTCTTCAGACGGTTCGCGATGGTTCGCAGGAAGCGTTTTTCGTCCTTGTCCTTCGCGCCCGGGAAGACCTCCGCCGTCACGGGTCCGTTGTAGCCTTTCTTCTTGAGCAGCTTGAGGCTCTCGGAGAGCGGTGCGTCGCCGTCCAGCAGATTCGCGAACCCCTCGACGGTCCCGACGGAGCGTTTGTAGTCCTTGACGTGGACGCGGCGGATCTTTCGCCCAAGGATGTCGATCCAGTGCTGCGGGTAGCCCAACGCCCAGACGTTGCCCACGTCGAAGTACATCCCCGCGCCCTTGCCGGCATCGTTGATGAACTGCTTCCACTCCAGCGGGCTGAGAAGGAAGCGGTTCCAGACGTTCTCGAAGCAGGCCTGGACGCCAAGCCGGTCGGCCTCGCGCGCGACGGCGCGGGCGAACTGCAGCGACCGCTTGTAGCAGTCGTCGTAGGGCACGACCTCGCCGTCGGGCATGAAAAACACGTCCACGTGCCCGGTGAGGACCAGCAGGTGCCCCACGCCCAGATCGGCCGTGACGCGGAGGCAGTCTTTGGCGGTCCGCAGCGCCTTGTCGCGGACGGATTTTTTGGCACTGGCGGGGTTGGCTTCCCACAGCAGCCCGCTGGCGACGGACCCCAGCTCGATGCCGATACGCCTGGCTTCCTCGGCGAGTCGCTGGCAATGCTTGGCGGAGGTTTTCGGCGTGAGATCCCCGGCCGGGCCGATGCAGAGCTCGATGCCCTCGAAACCGCTCCCGGCCGCCAGGTCCATGGCCTCGACCATGTCGCGCTGCCCCGTCAACCCGCCCTGAAACGACCAGTAGCTGATCTGTCCGTACATGAAATGATCCTTTGCCGTTTGAAAGTT
>CAYMAP010000013.1:0-15974 GCA_964388425.1 uncultured Planctomycetaceae bacterium | reverse complement strand
AATGATCCTTTGCCGTTTGAAAGTTGCGTTTCCCCTGACGTTGTACCCTCGATGCGAGACGACTGCAAGAGAACGACGGGCAGCACCAACAGGAAAAAAGGGCCCTCGCAACGTGGAACGGGGCGGAGGCGTCAGAATTGCGGCGGGTAGAGGTTGTCGTCCGGCGCGTCGGGTTCGGGGGCAGCCGACGAATCGGTCGCTTCCTCCGTCTGTTCCTCCGGAGACCCTGAAGGCGAAGCGGGTTCGGCGTCGGCGGGAACCACCGGGGCTTGCGATTCGCGCCAGGGAAGGAAGGCGCGGATGACGGTGTGCCCCGGACTGCTCTGGACTTCGCAGTAGCCTCCGATGGCACCGGCGCGGTCGTTCATGGTCTGCAGGCCCAGGCCGGATTTCTTGTTGCTCCCGGTGTCGAACCCGATGCCGTCGTCCTCGATGGTCATGAGGACCATCGCGCCCTCTCGGCCGACGTCGACGCTGCAGTTCCTGGCCTCGCCGTGCCGCATGGCGTTGCTGACGGCTTCCTGGGCGATGCGGAACAGGACGATCTCGACTTCCGGGGTGAATCGCAGGTCGTCCGGCCCGCAGTTCCAGCGGATGTCGACATGCAGGTCGCCGGCTTCGTAGTATTCGCCCAGCGAGACCAGTGCCTGCCTCAGCCCGAGGGTTTCCAGTTGCGGCGGGTACAGGCCGTGACAGATGTGGCGGATGTCGCGAATGAGGCGTGAGCACATCTTGCCCGCCTGCCCGAGCCATTCCCCCCGGTTGCCCCCGGCGCCCAGCGGCGACGTCATGCCGCGCTGGAGCATCAGTTGCAGGACGACGAGGTCCTGGGCGAACGAGTCGTGCAGTTCGCTGGCGAGGCTTCGGCGTTCCTGCTCGCGTGCGTTGAGCAGTTGGAGGTGTGCTTCGCGGAGTTCGTTTTCGGCCTGTTTGCGTTCGGTGATGTCGTGCAGGCTGACCAGCGAGCCGCGCTTGCCTTCGTAGTGGATCGACGCCAGAGACCAGTCGATCCATCGGTTCTGCCCGTCGCGGGTGACGAGGCGGACCTCGCCCCGCCAGGGCTGGGGTTCTTCCTGGAGGGCCTGGTCGCACCGCCTGCGGAGTGCATCGCGCATCGGTTCATGGACGACCTGAAAGAGGTCCATGGCGTAGAGTTCGTCGCGGTCGTGGCCGATGATGCGCTCGGCGGCGCGGTTGGCGTAGCTGACCGACGAGCCATCGAGGATCAGCACGCCGGTCGTGACCGTCTCGGCGAGGGTGCGGAACTTCCGCTCGCTGTCGCGGAGGGCGTCTTCGGCGCGTTTTCGTTCGGCGATTTCGGCCTGGAGGTTGCTGTTGGCGGCGGTGAGGTCGCGGGTCCGCTCCTGGACGCGGACTTCCAGTTCGTCGCGCGCCTGGCGGAGGGCCTTTTCGGCGAGGCGCTGTTCGGTAACGTCCTTGGCCGCCCCGAAGAGTCGCACGACCCGCTGGTGGGCGTCGTCCCAGACCGGCTGGGCGCTGTCGGCCAGCCAGATCACACGACCGTCCTTGGTGAAGATGCGGTACTCGGCGGCGTCGTGGCGGTTGTTGAGCACGGCCGAGACGTGCCGCTGGAAGTCCGCCAGGTCGTCCGGATGGACGTGATGTTCCCAGCCCAGTTCGTCGAGTTCGCGCGGGTCGTAGCCGGTGATGCGCTTGAAGGCGTCGGTCATCCACTCGGTCCGGAGCGTCTCGCCGGGCCCGACGACCATGGCGTAGGCGTAGTCGCTGGCCAGTTCCGAAACAATGCGGTAGCGCTCCTCGCTCTTGCGGAGGGCGGCTTCAGCCTGCTTGCGGTCGGTGATGTTCTGGATCTGCGAGACCAGGTAGAGCGGGCGGTTGTAGACGTCCCAGATCACCGAGGAGGTCTCCTGCGTCCAGACGACCTGCCCGTTCTTGTGGAGGTAGCGTTTCTCATGGCTGACGCGCTGCTGCTGACCGGAGAGCATCTTCGGGAGGGTCTCTCGACCGATCCGGCGGTCCTCGGGGTGCGTGATGTCCTGGAAGCTGACGGCCCGGAGGTCGTCCTTGCCGTAGCCCAGCATTTCGCAGAGGGCGGCGTTGGCGTCGATGAAGACCCCGTCCGTCCCCACCAGCGCCATGCCGATCGCGGCGTCCTCGAAGGCCCGGCGGAAACGTTCCTCGCTCTCGCGGAGGGCGCGTTCAGCCTGCTTGCGCTTCGTGATGTCCCGCACGATCGCCAGCAGGTGCGGTTTGCCGAGGTAGTTGAAGTACGTTCCGCGGATGTCCACGTCGAACGGCGAGCCGTCTTTGCGGACGTTGACGGACTCGCTGTAGAAGTACCCCTGCGTCTGGAGCTGCCGGCCGAAGTTTTCGAAATCCTGGAGGTACTCCGGCTGGATGAGGTCGCCGGCGCGGCATTGGAGGAGTTCGTCCCGGCTGTAGCCGTAGGTCTCGCAGGCGGCGGGGTTGGCCTCGACGATGCAGTGGTCCTGGTCGTAGACCAGCAGGCAGTCGTTGACGGACTCGAAGATTTGCCGGTACTGTTCCTCGCGCTCCGACAGGGCGCGTTCGGCAATTCGTCGGCCTGTAATGTCGCGATACGCCACCGCCACCCCGTACCCGGGCAGGGGAATGGGAGCGGCGGTCATTTCCAGCCAGGACACCCGCCCGTCGGTGCGGACGAAGCCCATCTGGCAGTGTTCGACGCGGCGGTCCTCGCGCAACGCGCGGACGGAGGGGTACTCCTCCGGGGCCATCCGCGTCCCGTCGGGACGGATATATTTCCAGTCCTCCGACTCGTGTCGACGCCCTTTCTGCTGGGCGGCGGACAGGCCCAGAATACGCTCGGATTCCTGGTTGGCCTCGACGATCATGCCCCGCTCGTCGAGGATCGAGATGCCCACCGGCATGGTCTCGAAGAGGGTCTGGTACATTTCCTGGCTCTGGCGGAGTTCCTCTTCGGCGCCGTTGCGCTCGGTGACGTCCGTGATGATCGAGTACAGCAGCGTCTGGTCTCCGACCTGGACGGGTCCACTGAAGACCTCGACGTCGCGAATTTCCCCCGTCGCCAGCCGATGACGGAACTCGAAATACGGGCGCTGCTCGCTCTGGGCGCGGATCATCTCCTCGACCACCTGTTCGCGGGGCAGGATGTTGATGTCGGAGATGCTCATCTGTTTGAGCTCGCGGACCTTGTAGCCGTAGAAATCCGCCGCGGCCGGGTTGGCGTCGACGATGACTCCGGTCTCGCTGTCGACCAGCAGCTTCACCGCGCGGTTCAGCTCGAACATCTGACGGTACTGGTCCTCGCGCATCAGCAGGGCGTGCTCGCCGTCTTCCTGCTGGGTGATGTCGCTGATGACCCCGACCATTCCGGCGACGCGCCCGCCGGCGTCGGCGTAGGTGGCCCGGCTGATCAGGACGTCGCGCTTCATGCCCCCCGCGGTGACCAGTTGCGTCTCGAACTGCTGCAGGCCCGGCTTGGTCATCAGCACCTGGTCGTAGTGGAACAGCACCTCGGCCTGGCGGTCGGGAAAGAGGTCGAAACTCGTCTTGCCGAGAATCTGCTCCGCTTCGAGCCCGAGGAATTCTTCGAGGGCCCGGTTGCAGCCTCGATACCTGCCCGAGGCGTCCTTGGAGAACATTGGCTGGGGGGATGCGTCAAAGAGCGCCTGGACGAACTGTTTGTGTCGGCCGAGCTCGTCGCGGGTCTGCTTGCGGTCGGTGATGTCGCAGGCCTCGCCGGTGATGTGAAGCAACTCGCCCTGATCGCCGTAGTCCAAGCAGAACCGATCGCGGAACCACCGCCAGCTTCCGTCGGCGACCTTTCGGCGGTATTCGAGAGTGATCGGCTGGGGATCGTCGACGGGGCCCCGGCGGGCGCGGTCGAGAATTGCCTCCAGTTCAGGTCGATCCTCCGGATGGATGGCCTGGGACAATTCGTTCCAGGGCATGCGGCGGACGTCGTCGAGCGGGGTGCCGACAATCTCCTCCACCGACGAACTGATATAGTCGTACTGCTGCCTGCGGACGTTGTAGCGATACAGAATGTTGGAACAGGCCTCGAGCATCTGATCGATGCGCGTGCGGGTTTCTTCGAGAAGTTTTTCCTGGCGGCGCCGTTCGGTGACATCCGTGACGGTCCGGGCGAAGCCCCCGCCCGGCAAGGGGCTGTGCCGCATCTCCAGCACCCGCCCCCCGGCGAGGTCGTCGAGGTCCATCGTGAAGGGCTGGCGGCGGTCGATGTCCGACAGCAGCCGCTCCGTCCGCCTCTCGCCCAGTCCGCTACGCTCCGCCCACAGCCGAAGCACCACTCGCACGTCAGGCCGATCCGAAAGAATCTCTTCCGAAAGCTCCAGCAGCGAGACCAGCCGGCGGTTGTACCCCACCACCCGGTGCCGGTCGTCGACGACCATGCATCCTTCGCAGACGTTCTCCTGCAGTACCTGCTGCATCCGCGGTGGCGAGGCTTGTGAAGGAGGAACCTCGGTGTCCTGGACGATCAGGACCACTTCCTCCGGACCGGCCAGCACCAGCCGCCCCTCGCACTGCCTGTGGAACCCGTCGAACGCCAGCTCCAGCTTTACGGTCTGTCCGGCTCCGCTTTCCAGCGTCCGGGCCACGGCGGAACGGACGCGCTGAGCCGATCGGCTGGAAAGAAATTCCTCGGGCATGCGGTCGATGAACCGCTCCCGGGGACAGGACCTCTCCAGCGCCCGCGTCGAAACGAAGTTCACCACCTGCCCCTGCCGATTCATGCGGAAGACCATGTCCGGCAGGGCTTCCATCATCGGACGATCCCACCCGCCCGATTCGACGCCCGATCCCGCGCTGAGAGCTTCACCACCTCGGTGCGGCATCTCCGACCCCGCAGAGGCCGAGGATGACCCCGCGGAGGCGGGCGGGGGAAAATCCTGTTCATGGGCCGACCCGGCCGGGGCTGAGTCGCCCCGCTGCGGACCCGAGACCGGCTCGGCGGGAATGCTGCGGGACCGTCTACGCCGCTGAAGCTCCTCGAGCAACTTCTCGGCCTGAGCGACCGACAGCGCATCGACATCGACAGGCAACTCTGACGTGCCGCCGTGAAGTTTATCGGACTCTCGGGAATCCGGCATGCCCTGCTGGTCGTTCATCATGACATTCCTCGGGGCGGACCCTCGCGGAAACCAACCGGCGGGGTGCGGGCGGCGTCAATCCCTCCCCGCGACAGGCCCGACGGGGCCTTGGCGCGGGCACACACCTCGCCTGTTCCTTTCTGGCGGAGACGGACCCTCTCCATCGGCCCGGGCTCCGTAAGCTATAGTCTAACCCAAAGCTAGAAATTCGGCAATCCATTCTCCGGCTTTTGTGCAACAGCGGAACCTTGCCTCAGACCCCGGCGAGGTCTATCTTCAACCATCAGAGGCAGCATACCCCGAGCACTCGAGACCCATTGCAAGGAGATACACCATGACCGACTTGAAGGTCGTTCCGATGCAGTCCCTCGGCCGGCAGTTCGTGCCCCGGGAATTCCTCCCGCCCGAGACCGACGAATACCACCTCCGCAACCGCCAGCTCGACGCTCCGCCCGACGCCTTCCGCCGACTCCGCCCGGAAGAAATCGAAACCCTCGTCAAAAACGGCAACACCAGCGACAACTGGGAGGAAATCCTCGTTGATGATCGCTTTAATCCCTTGCATGTAAAGAATTGCGAATTCTTCGGGCTGGTCCGCATCGGGCACATCGAGGATGTCAGCCTCCGCCATCACGACCTGCAGGTGCCCGTGGGCATCACCAACAGCCGAATCGTCGCATGCGACATCGGCGACAACACCGCCATTCACAACGTGCGGTATTTATCCCATTATATTATCGGCAGTAACGTGATGCTCTTGAATATCGATGAAATGCAGACCTCCAACCACGCCAAATTCGGCAACGGCTTCGTCAAGGACGGGGAGGACGAGGAATTACGAATCCGGATCGACCTGGGCAACGAGGCCGGCGGACGCTCCGTCATGCCCTTCGACGGCATGACGCCCGGCGACGCATACCTCTGGAGCCGATACCGCCAAGACCGCCAACTCATGGACCGCCTCGCCCTCATCACCCAGGGACGCTTCGACAGCCAACGCGGATACTACGGCCAGGTCGGCGACCGCACCGTGATCAAAAACTGCCGCATCATCAAGGATGTCAAGTTCGGATCGGCCGCCTACGTCAAAGGCGCCAACAAACTCAAGAACCTCACCATCAACTCCACCGACGAGGAACCCTCACAGATCGGCGAGGGTGTGGAACTCGTCAACGGTATCATCGCCCAGGGCTGTCACATTTTCTACGGCTGCAAGGCCGTGCGGTTCATCATGGGCCCGTGCAGCAACCTCAAATACGGCGCTCGACTGATCCACAGCTATCTCGGCGACAACTCGACCGTCAGTTGCTGCGAAATCCTCAACAACCTCATTTTCCCCGCCCACGAACAGCACCACAACAACTCCTTCCTCATCGCCTCGACCGTTCTGGGCCAGAGCAACATCGCCGCCGGCGCGACCATCGGCTCGAACCACAACAGCCGGGCCAACGACGGCGAAATCCTCGCCGGTCGCGGGTTCTGGCCCGGGCTCTGCACCAGCCTGAAGCACTCCTGCCGATTCGCCTCCTTCACCCTGCTGGCCAAGGGCGACTACCCCGCCGAACTCAACATCCCCCTGCCCTTCAGCCTGCTGAGCAACGACGTCTCCCGCGACCGACTCCTGGTCATGCCGGCGTACTGGTGGCTCTACAACGCCTACGCCCTCATGCGCAACACCTGGAAGTTCCAGCACCGCGACAAGCGCGTCGTCAAGACCCAGCACGTCGAGTTCGACTTCCTCGCACCCGACACCGTCGAGGAGATCCTCACCGCACGCCGGCTCCTGGCGATCTGGACCGCCAAGGCCCGCCTCCACCAGGCCGGCAATTCCACCCAGGACCTCCGCGAGGACGACCTCGCCGAACGCGGCACGACCCTGCTCGACGGAGCCGAGCACGAAACCGTCGACCTCGCCGTCCGCGGCGAACGCATGGAACACTCCGGCCGGGAGGTCGTCATCCTCAAGCACCGCAAAGCATGGCACGCCTATCGCGACATGCTCCTGTACTACGCCGTGCGGAATCTGATGGACTGGCTGGAGTTCCACGACGGTGCGGCGATCGCCGAGATGACCGACGCCCTCGACGTCCCCCGCCAGGCCGACTGGGTCAACCTCGGCGGACAGCTCATCCCCGCCCCGGACGTCGACACCCTCCGCGCCGACATCCGCACCGGCTCGCTCGCCGACTGGGACGCCATCCACGCCCGATGCGACGAACTCTCGAAAGCCTATCCCCTGCAGAAACAGCGTCACGCCTTCGCCGTCCTGCTCGACCTGCTGCCCGACGGCGAACTGACCGCCCAGGTCTGGCCAGACGCACTCGACCGCGCCGTCGCCATCCAGAAGGGACTGGCACGACGCACCTTCGAGTCCCGCCGGAAGGACTACGACAACCCCTTCCGCCGAAACACCGTCGGCAACGACGACGAACACGCCGCCGTGTTCGGCCGACCCGAGGACAATCCCTTCGTCCAGCAGATCAACGAAGACACCGCCCGCTTCACCCGCCGTGCCGAAACGCTCAAAAACCGAACGTAAAACGTGCATGTTGCGCGACGCGAGCTTGCCAAACCGGTTGCACGCGGAGTATCGCATCCGTCGTGGTGATTGCGCGGAGGCGGGAATCCAATCAAGGCCGGGGGTCATACGCGCGCTTGCGTACCTCTGCTGCGGACAGGAACCCTCATCGGCCGGTCCGGTCAGGTCCCGGCGGGTTTGAGGCCGAGCATGCGATACCGGCGAGATCGGCTTCGACGACGGCGTCGCGGGGGCACTCGGGAGGGGCGATGCTCTTGACGTCGGGTTCCTTCACGCGGGTCAAGTGGTTTATACTTCCGGCATGACGGAGCCTGCTGTGAGTATCATCCTGCCGGCCTACAACGCCGAGGACACCATCGCCGAGGCGGTGGACAGCCTTCGCGACCAGACGTTCGGGGACTTCGAGGTACTCGCCGTCAACGACGGGTCGACGGACCGGACGGGTGAGATTCTTGACGCGCTGGCGGGCCGATGGGAGCGGGGACGATTCGAGGTCATTCATCAGTCCAATCGCGGGCTGGCCGCGGCGCGGAACGTCGCTGTCGAACGGTCGCGGGGGCAATGGCTGGCCCTGCTGGACGCCGACGACCTCTGGCTGCCGGAGAAACTCGACCGCTGCGTCGACTTCCTCCGCGGGCACCCGGAGTTGTCGATCGTCTACACGCCGATGGAACCTTTCGACGGGCGGACGGGCATCCGCATGGAGGGTCATTCCAAGCCCTGCCACGCCGGCCGGCTGGCGGAGAAACTCTTCCTGAGCATCTTCGTCCACGACCCGTCGGCGGTGTTTCATCGGAGGGTGGTCGAAACCTGCGGGGGCTTTGACGAATCCCTGCCGGTCTGCGTGGGCAACGAATTCTGGCTGCGGGTCTCGACGGCGTTCGAGTTCGGGCTGATCGACGAGCCGCTCGCGCTGCGCCGCTGGAGCACCGAGAGCCTGACCAAACGCTCCCGGACGCGCGGGCGGGTCCTCAAGGCCGAGGTGCTCGAACGGTTCTACTATCGCCAGGGCGGGGAGCAGTACGTCGCGAAGGACAAGGCGATGCGTCGGCTGGCGAAGGTACACTACTCCGCGGGTCGGGGGTTGCTTGCCGAGAAACGGTACGCCGAGGCCCGCGAACATTTCCGCAAGGCCGTCGGCTATCGGCCCGGGTTGCTCAGGGCGTATCCGTACCTGCTGTCGGCTGTTGTTGTCGGCGGAGTTCGAGGGTAGCGTGTTTGTTTTCGAGGACGTTGCGCAGGCCCTGGAGTTCGGGGGTGTCGGCGAGGCGTGCGGGCGGCGGGCTGGCCAGCCGGATCGCGCGGACGTCGGAGTAGGCTTCCCAGAGGGTTTCGATGGGCACGACGTAGACGCCGGAGCGTTGGTCTGCGATGTTTTCGATCGGCCCGAGGAGGTCGGGCAGGGCGACGGCCCCGTCGGGGCTGCGTTGTTCGGCCAGGGCGTTGTCGGGACCGAGCAGGAGGAGGTCGAGCCCGTTGCGTTGGACGGCGGCGACGGCCCAGCCGCTGCGTACGGCCTGATGGAAAGTCCGGGCGACGCCGAGCGCCCTTCGCACGCGGTGCGGCGCGGTCTGGGTTCGCAGGACCATCAGCCCGCGGGCGGTGGTGACGACCTCGCGCCCGTCCAGGAGTTGGTATCGGCGGGTCTCGATGAGCTTCGCGCATCGCAGGAGCAGTCGTTCGTGGTAGCATCGCCAGGCCTGCGGGTGGTCGGCCGGCAGGGGCGCGAGGAAGACCACGTCGTAGAAATCGCTGCCGAGTTCGGCCAGGAAGCTCGCGCGGGCGTAGCGGTAGACGTTCGGGTGGGAGTACGACAGCGGGGGCCAGCGGCGTTTGATCGTACCGGTCGGTCGGGTCGGCTGGGGGCTTGCTCCGACGCGGACGACGCGGTTGTAGACGGTCGGTTCGACGGTATCGGGGTCGGGCAGGTCCCGCGCGGAGGTCGCAACGATCCACCAGCGACCTTTGCGGAGTCGCAGGACGGTTTCGAGGCAGTCGGTGACGGCTTGGGATCGGCGGGGTTCAGGTTCGGGCAGGACGCCGAACTGCACGAACCGCCTCCGCCAGCGGTGGACCTCGCCCTCAGCGGTCAGCCAGACGCCGGGGTAGACCGAGACGTCCTCGGCCTTGGCGATGCGGGCGGTGTGGACGATTCCCCACGACAGCGAGCCGGCCAGCACCGCCGACCAGACGAGCCATTGGGCTTTTCGCGAGAACCGTCCGAGATGCCAGCCCCCCGCCAGGGCTCCTCCGAGCATCAGCCCGGCCGGTACGGCTGCGACCAGCCGCCACCCGCCGGGAACGGTCCCGGCCAGCAGCAGGAGGACGGCTCCGGCGAGCAGTCCGAACAGGGCTATCGATGCGTACGCCGGGGGTGAACCTCCAGCCGTGGCAAACTCCCGGCGGTGCGCGCAGAGGACGATCGACGCCTGGGCGGCAAGGGGGATTTGCGTCGCGATGGCCAAGGCGGAGACGACGCCCGCGCCGCCGACGAGCGAGAGGCACAGCAGCAGCTCGACGGCCTGGACGGCCAGCCCGGCGGCGAGGCCGATGCATGTCCCGGCGAGTTGGGCTCGTCCGGGGGTTCGGCCCTTGCGGTCCTGCCGGGCCATGAAAAACACCAGCAGCGCCACCGACAGCCCCGCCCAGAGGAGTCTGCGCGTCAGGCTGACGCCGAGGACGTCCGCCAACAGTCGATTCTGCAGCCCCAGCACGACCAGGAGGGTGGCGAAACCGGCGGCGATGGCCGGCCGGTCCCACCGCCCCGGCGGCCCGAAGGGCAGGAGCTGCTTGCGGGGGTGCGTGCTGAGTTCGCCTCGGGAGACGGCGACGATCCCGACGGCGACGACGCCACCGGCCAGGGCGAAGACGAGGTAGACCAGGTTCGCGCCGAACCACCACGCGACGGCCATTCCGGCCAGGCCGACGGCCACGCCGCCGAGAACGTCGCGGAGGGCAGCGGCGTAGGTGTCCCGCCCGCCGGTGGCGCGGACGACGGTCGCGCCGAACCAGACCGCGGCGACCGCCAGGCCCACCGGGACCGAGCCGACGCCCAGGCAGAGCAGTTCGACCAGCCGCCACTGGAAGCCACCCAGCAGCAGCCATTGCCCTCCCAGCGTCGCCAGGGCAGCCGAGGCGAGAATCCACAGCGTCGCCAGGACCATGCAGGCTCCGACGACGACGCCCGAGACCGCCAGCACGCGCATGCGGGCGGCGGCGTCTTCCCTGCTGCTGCCCAGCCGACCGGCCAGGGCGTCCTCGAACGGCTCCCATGGGTGCAGCCCGCACCAACGTAGAACCCGCCGGGCGTGACCGACGAGCCGGACTCGACGGCGCAACGTCCACCAGCCGGCCGCGAGCCCCAGCCCCCAGACCGTCAGCGAAAAGGTCCCCGACGCGTCGAACGTCCAGCCCCACAGAACCCCCAGCGACAAGACCCAGACCACCACCGCCGCGGTGATGAGCACAACGGCCATCCGGTCTGTCAAAACAGGCTTCATGCAGCAGTCCCGCGATGGCCGGGCAACGGAGGGTCACCAGGCCGACCACCGAAACAGGTTCCCAGTTCGCAACAGCATACGACAAGCGGACAGGAAGTGCGAAGGGTCAAATGCCGAGTGGCGAATGACGAATGCCACGCCTGGAGGATGGGTGCCTGCACCCAGGCGGTGCCCTGAGCGATTCATGGTCACGCTGCCCGATGACCGTGCCCCCTCTGGATTCCCTGCCGATCAGTCGGTCTGTTCGTTGCGGAGGTGTTCGGCGAGATCGGAGAGGGTCTCGATGCCGATCTGTTCGGCGTGGGCTTTGCGCATGGTCAGTGTGTAGGAGTTGTCGAAGCCCAGCGGTTCGAGCCAGAGAAGATTCCACTTGTCCTTGAACTGTCTGCTTACGAGGTCGTAGACCTCGCCGGCGTCGGAGAGGGGTTCATGCCGCAGGTAATTCATCAGGCCCGTGCCGGTGTACTCGACGTAGAGGTCGAGTTCGTCGTTTTTCAGGGCTGCGAAGGTGCGGTCGCTGGCGAGATTGCCGACCAGATTCACTTCGTAGTTGCTGTGGTGCTCGAGCAGGAGCTTGAGGATTTCGCCGAGGATGCGTTGCTCGGTGAAATTTTTGCTGCCGACGCGGAGGGGTTTTGTTTTCGAGTCGGGTGCGATTCGTTCGCCCAGCAGGTCCGCGGAGGCCAGGAAGTCCCGGGCGGCTTCGGCGGGGGTCCGGGGGTCGTTTTTCCGGTCGACTTCGAGGTTGAGGCTGCGCATCGTAGCGGTGTCGATGGTCCCGGCGAGCGTATCGAGGATGTCGCGCAACTTCGGGTGGGATTTCAACACGGCCTGCCTGGCGAGGGGGACGGCGTCGTAGGGGGGGAAGAAGTGTTGGTCGTCTTCGAGGACCTTCAGGTCGTAGGCCTTGATGCGTCCGTCGGTGGCGAAGGCGCTGATGACGTCGACGTCGCCGTTGGCGCAGGCTTCGTACATTCGACCGGCCTGGAGCTGGACGGGGGGCGAGGGGAAGCGGAAGTCGTAGGCTTTGGCGAGACCTTCGTAGCCGTCGGGCCGGGCAAGGAATTCGGGATTGAAGCCTGCCCTGAGTCCCTCCTGTCCGACGTGGGAGGCGAGGTAGATCACCAGCCCGGCCGCGAGGACGACGAAGACCAGCAGGGTCGTGAGCAACTTGCTTTTCATTGACATGGTGGGACTCTCCTGAGGTTACGGATTGGCTCGTTGGGAGCGAAGTCCTTTGGGAGTCAGCCAGCGTTCCAGCAGGCTGAGCAGCCCGTCGAGGGACAGGGCCAGTGCGGCCGCGGGCAGGGCCCCGGCGAGGATCATGTCCATGTGGTTGGTGTCCAGTCCCTGGAAGATCAGGTCGCCCAGGCCTCCCGCGCCGACGAGCGAGACGAGGGTGGCCACCCCGATAGTCCAGACAGTGGCGATGCGGATGCCCGTGATGATGAAGGGCATGGCGACGGGGAGTTCGACGTTCAGCAGAATCTGCATGGGTTTCATGCCCATGCCGCGTGCGACTTCCTTGACCGTCGGGTCGACCTGCTGGATGCCGGTGTGGGTGTTCCGCAGGATGGGCAGCAGCGCGTAGGCCACCAGCGCCACCAGCGCCGGGGACCACCCGATGGTGGGCCAGTCTATGGCCGCGAAGACCACGGCGGTGATGGCCACGAACGCCAGGGAGGGGATCGGCTGGATGATGCTGACGATGCCGATGATGCCGTTGGCGAGGTGGCGGTTGCGGCATCGGCTGAGCAGGATCCCCAGCGGAATCGCCAGGGAGCAGGCGATGAGCATCGCCGCAACGGAGAGGATCATGTGCTTGCCGGCGGCGTGCAGGATGACCGTGCCGTGCCGTTCGAAGAACCGCTGAAAAATCTGGAGGAGGGACCCGTCGGCGATCATGCGGAATCCCCCGTTTCCTGGAAGACGGAGGTGATGGCGCGGAGCAGGGCTGCGTGGGTGAGTTGCCCGACGAACTGTTTTCCGCGGTAGATGGGGATGCGATTCTGGCCGGTGCGTTTGTAGAGGTCGAGAGCGTCGATGAGAGAGCTTCGGGCGGGGAGGTAGACCCTGGGGCGTTGCGGGGGCGCCTCGGCATCGGTGTCGACGTGCTCGGCCATGGTGCCGACGGTCCGGGTCAGCAGGGCGAGCTGGAATCGGTGCTGGCCGAGGAAGGCGTCGACGAATTCGTCGGCGGGGTGCTCGACGAGTTCGCGGGGCGTGGCGAGCTGGCGGAGCTTGCCCTCGTCGAGCAGGGCGATGCGGTCGCCCATTTTGACGGCCTCGAAAATATCATGGGTGACAAAGAGGATGGTCTTCTGGATTTCGGTTTCCAGTTCGAGGAATTCGTTCTGGAGCTGTTCGCGGGTGATGGGGTCCAGGGCGCCGAAGGGTTCGTCCATGAGGACGATGGGCGGATCGGCAGCCAGGGCGCGGGCGACGCCGATGCGTTGCTTCTGCCCGCCGGAGAGCTGGTTGGGGAAGCGGTCGCGGAAGTCGGACGGTTCCAGCCCGACCATGCCGAGCAGTTCCTCGACGCGGGCGTCGATGCGTTTGCGGGCCCACCCGAGCAGGCTCGGGACGATGGCGACGTTCTGGGCGACGGTCATGTGCGGCAGCAGGCCGATGTGCTGGATGGCGTACCCGATGCCGCGACGCAGCTCGATGGGATCCTGCTCCCGGATGTCCTTGCCGTTGACGGCGATGCGACCGGCGGTGGGCTCGACGAGACGATTGACCATTTTCATGGTGGTCGTCTTGCCGCTGCCGCTCGTACCCAGCAGGACGAGGGTCTCGCCGGCCTCGACACGGAGGGAGATGCCGTTGACGGCCCAGGTCTCGCCGCGGTCAAAGGATTTTTTCAGAGACTCCAGTTCGATCATGATGCGTTCCGGAAGGCGGTGAGGAGGGGGTGTCGGCCGGGTTGACCCGCGGGCAAGCCCGGCCGAGCGATGGAGGATTGTGCGGTCGAGAGGACCATAGACATGCCATTGTGCCCCGGGCGAAGTGATTTTCAAGGGGTTTTTGACCGGTATGCAGTGGACATCACCCCGTCAAGGGTTAGCGGGACTTGGATTGACCCTTTTGTTTGGTCAGGGGCCGAAACTGCAGTCGGGTCTGCCGGGCGGCTTTGACGTCCTCGACGATTTCGCGATAGAGGATTTCCTGGGCTCGGATTCTATTTCCGTCGCTTTCCACGGGGGTCCACTGCCCGTTGTCCCCGAGGGACCATGCGTTGGAGTGATCGCTGAAATACAGTCGCAGGGCGCTGATGAGCCGTTTGCTGAGGTTGGCGTCGGTGACGGGGAAGAGGGTTTCGAGGCGTTTGTCGAGGTTGCGGACCATCCAGTCGGCGCTGGAGAGGTAGACTTCCTCGTGCCCGCCGTTGCGGAAGTAGACGATGCGAGCGTGTTCGAGGTAGCGGTCGATAATACTGGTGACTTCGATGGTTTTCGAGACGCCTTCGATGCCGGGTTGGAGGACGCAGATGCCGCGGATGTTCAGGAGGATTTTCACGCCGGCCTGGGAGGCACGGTACAGGGCGCGTGCGATGTCCGGGCACTGGAGAGAGTTCATTTTCGCCATGATGAGTCCGGGCTGATCGGCCGACGAGGTCTGGGCCTCTCGGTCGATGAGTTCGACGATGCGCTGGCGGAGTCCGGTGGGAGCGATGGTGAGTTTGTTCCATCCGACCTGCTGGGAATAGCCGGTCAGGAGGTTAAAGAAGGCCGACGCGTCGGCGGCCAGTTCCCGGTCGGTGGTCATCAGCCCGATGTCGCTGTAGAGCTTGGCGGTTTTGTCGTTGTAGTTGCCCGTCGAGAGGTGAAGGTACTTTCGGATGCCGAACTCCTCGCGTCGGATGACGAGGAGCATTTTGGCGTGGGTTTTCAGTCCCGCGATGCCGTAGATGACGTCCGCGCCGGCGTCTTCGAGGACTTTGGCCCATCCGACGTTGCGGGCCTCGTCGAAGCGTGCCTTGAGTTCGACGAGGACGGTGACCTGCTTTCCGGACGTGGCGGCCTGCTGGAGTGCGGCGACGATGGGCGAGTCGCCGGTGGTGCGGTAGAGGGTCTGCTTGATGGCGAGGACCTGGGGGTCTGAGGCGGCGGTGCGGACGAGTTCGACGACGGGATCGAAGGTTTCGTAGGGGTGTATCAGCAGGACGTCGTGTTCGCGGAGGCTGGCCAGGAGGTCGTCGCTGTCGAGCAGGTCGCGTGCGGGCTGGGCGGGCCAGTCCTCGAATTTGAGGTCTTCCTGTCCGCCCCGGCTTGCAACATCCATCAGAGCCTTGGCGTCGAGCAAGCCGTCGACCTCGACGATGTCGTCGCTGTCGATTTCGAACAGATCGATCAGGGCGGATTTGATCCGCCGATCGGGCCGGGCTGACAACTCGAGGCGGACGACGCGCCGGCGGACGCGCTGGTGGATGGCTTCCTCGATGCTCTGGAGGAAGTCGCCGGCGTCATCGGTGTCGACGGCGACGTCGTTGTCGCGCGTCAGTCGGAAGCAGTCGGTGGCGAGGACCTGGTGGCCGGGGAAGAGTTCGGCTGCCTGGTCGGCGATGACGTCCTCGACGCGGGCGAGGTGCAGGCCCTGCCCGGCGGGGATGGTCACGAAGCGGGACAGGACGTGGGGGACCGGGACAACGGCGAGGTGCTCGTCGCCTTCGGCGTCGCGCAGGACCACGGCCAGATGCAGCCTGAGCCCCGGCAGGAGGGGTACGGGGTGGATGCGGTCCAGTGCAATGGGGGTCAGCGTGGGCTGGACGTCGCGGTGGAAGTAGTCGGCGAGGAATTTTTTCTGCGGGGCCGACCACTGCCGACGGTCGAGCAGGTG
>CAYMAP010000012.1:0-24024 GCA_964388425.1 uncultured Planctomycetaceae bacterium | reverse complement strand
GCCGTGCTGCTGGCGGGGCTGGTGGCGTTGGGTCTAAAAAGATGCGCCCCTCAAAGGTCGACGGAACGGAACATCAGGGCGATTCGTCAACGCAAAGAATAGAGTGACATCCCCAAAACGGTCCTCCCAGCGTGTTCTTGGCAGTTCTGAGGGAGGCGTCTAAAAAGCCGGCGAAAACCGTGATCTATTGAATAACAGACATTTGTGCACACAGTACAGGCTGCATCGAATGTTTGCTTCGTGCGGTTTGATGTTTTTTTCGCGATTCCCCGCTTGCGGGGCCTATGACGGGTTGACGAAAAAGGGCAGTTACCGGATAATGGACACCGGTCGGTCCGCAGCCGACCGCATTCGACCCGCGAGGAACAAGGTGGCTTTTACCGGTTGCAACTCGCCGCACCGCTGCCCTGTTGATAGGTAACGATTATCTGTTTGGCGCGTCCTGACCCGAACGGATGCCTGCCGATAGGAGACAGACACATGCCGGAACCGATGACACTGATTGCGTTCGGAACGGGCTTGGGCGGCTTGAGTGCGCACCTGGCCCGTCGATACTTCAACACCGCCAAGGACGTCGTCGATATCCTCCTCGGCGTGGTGGCGTTCATCTTTTGCCTACCGGTCATGGTTCTCTGCTCGTTGATGATCAAGTGCTCCAGCCGGGGCCCGCTGTTCTACACCCAGCAGCGCGTCGGCAAGGACGGCAAGCCGTTCACGATGTACAAATTCCGCACGATGTACATCGACGCCGAAACGCGTTCCGGTGCGGTCTGGGCCCAGAAAAACCACCCCCGCGTCGTTCCCACCTGCCGATGGATGCGTCGCAGCCACATGGACGAACTGCCCCAGATTCTCAACGTCATCAAGGGTGAGATGTCCCTCGTCGGCCCGCGCCCGGAACGCGATGAAATCCTCACCGAGCTGGAAAAGACCTATCCCGACGCCCGCAAACGGCTCGCCGTCCGCCCCGGCATCACGGGACTGGCCCAGATCCGCAACGGCTACGACGCCTCCGTCGAGGGCTTCGGCGAGAAACTCAAAAGCGACCTCGAATACATCGAGAACCGGCGCTGGTGGCTGGAGTTCAAAATTCTCCTGCTGACGTTCTCGAAACTCAACGACCGCCAGGCCCACTGACCTCCCAATGCCCGACCCCCTGCGAACCCCGCTGGCCGGCTCGCGTGCTGCGCGTGGCGGTTGACGGTTTCTTTCGGCTGTGGTAGCATGCCCCGTTTCCACGACCCCAGCCGAAAGGATACGATTCCATGACGACGCATCGCGCCACGCTGATTACCGGCGACGGGACCGGCCCGGAACTCGCCGCCGCCGCCCGCAAGTGCCTCGACGCCGCCCTCGAAAAAACCCCCGGCTCGGGAACCCTCGACTGGACCGAGTGCGTCGCAGGCGTGGACATCATGGAGTCCCACGGCACGCCCATGCCGGAGGAGACCATCGAGGCGGTTCGGAACTCCGACGCGACGCTCAAAGCCCCCATCACCACGCCGATCGGCTCGGGCTTCCGCAGCGTCAACGTCCTGCTCCGCCAGACGCTCGACCTGTACTGCTGCCTGCGCCCCTGCAAGAGCTACCCCGGCGTCCGCAGCCGATATAAGGATATCGACCTCGTCCTCGTCCGCGAAAACTGCGAGGACCTCTACGCCGGCGTCGAGTTCGAGAAGGGCTCTGACGGCGTCCGCGAGCTGATCGAGACCGTCAACCGCCTCTCGACCGACAAGAAGGTCAAGACCCCGCCGGAGTCGACGGGTATTTCGATCAAACCCATCAGCGAGCAGAACTCCGAGCGGATCGTCCGCTTCGCCTTCGAGTACGCCAAAGAGCACGGCCGGAAGAAGGTCACCTTCGTCGAGAAGGCCAACATCATGAAGCACACCGACGGGCTGTTCAAAGCCGTCGCCGAGCGTGTCGCTGCCGACTACCCCGACATCGAGAACGAAGAACGCCTGATCGACAACATGTGCATGCAGCTCGTCCAGAAGCCCGAACTCTACGACGTCATCGTCACCGAAAACCTCTACGGCGACATCCTCAGCGACCTCTGCGCGGGGCTGGTCGGCGGGCTGGGCGTCGCGCCGGGCGCGAACATCGGCGACAGCGGAGCGGTCTTCGAGGCCACCCACGGGTCGGCCCCGAAATACAAGGGCCAGAACAAGGTCAACCCCACCGCCGTGATTCTCTCCGGCATGCTGATGCTGGACTGCCTCGGCGAGAAGGCCGCCGCCAAGACACTCGAGAACGCCGTCGCCAAGGTCATCGCCGCCGGCAAGGACGTGACCTACGACATGAAACCCCACCGCGACGACCCGTCGGCCGTCGGCACGCAGGAGATGGCCGACGCCATCATCGCCGCCATGGACTGATCCGCGCGTTCCACGAGCATGCGGACGAAGGGACAGGCGACGGCCTCGCCTCCGCGGAGCATGACGGAAAACGTCGGCGTCAACGTCGTTGGGGAGTATCGGCAGCCTGGATCAGAATTCCGCAGAGCCGGTCCTGCAGCGTCTTGGCCGCCGCGACGTTGCGGACGCCGTTGAGCAGGGCGCTGACGGCATAGCGCGGGCGGCCTTGGGCGTCGAGCGCATAGCCGCTCAGGCAGACCACCCCGCGAATGTAGCCCGTCTTGGCGGCGATGCGGCCGGTCAGCCCCGGGCCGCGGAGTCGGCGACGCAGCGTCCCGGACTGACCCGACCTCGGCAGGCTCGCCAGCAAGATCCCGAACCATTTCCGTTGCGTCGCGCCGTTCAGAAGGCGGACGATATTCCCGGCCGAAACGCGGTTGGTCTCGCTGAGTCCGCTGCCGTCGCGGACGCGCAGGGCGTCGGGATGAAGGTCGAATCGCTTGAGAAGCGTCGTGCGCATTGTTTCGGCGGCGAGGTTCCAGTCGGCTCGGCCGGCGCGGAGCAGAAGGCACTCAGCGGCGAGGTTCAGGCTCCGCTCGTTCGCCCGGGCAACGACGTCCGCGATGGGCGTCCGCGTCCGGGCCAGTTCGGTACCGTTCGGCGGTTCGTTCCCCGACGCGATCAGGAGCTTGACCGGTCCGTCGATCGCCACGCCCGCGCGTTCAAGCCGGTCGGCGAGGACCCGCCCCAGCACGGCGGGGGGATTGGCCATCGGCGCGGAGATCGGGTCCGGACTGGCGCTGCGGACCGTCCCGCTGAGGACGACCTCGGATTCGGCGGGGTTGCTTCTCAGCCGCCAACGCTGCTTCGGGCCGGGCTGCGTCCGGTTGACGATCTGGATGAGTGAACTGGCCGGCGCGACGAGGGGCACAATTCGCCCGTCGCGTTCGGCAAAGGTCACGTCGTAGCAGTTGTCGTGAAAATTCAGCCCAGCCACCGGCGCGCCGAACCAGCGGTAACGGTGGCGTTTCGCCCAGTCCGTCGGGCGGTACGATTCCGGGCCGAACGGCACCTGCAGGGTCAGGCTTCCCGCCCGGCCGTCGGGTAGATGCTTCGCCGCCGTCCGCGACCAGCGGTCCAGCTCGGCGTAGATGCTCGTCCCGTTCCGATCCGCCAGGACGGGATCGGCCAGCAGCGGATCGAAGTCGCCCACGACCCGCAGATCCCGCCCGTCGGCCAGCAGCCGGGTCGTGAACGCGAAGTCGCTCCCCAACGTCTCCAGCGCGAAGGCGGAGGTCAGGAGCTTTTGGTTGCTCGCCGGGGCAAGGGGGCGGTCCGGTTCCCACGCGTAGATCGACCTGCCGCTGCAAAGGTCCACGACCGCCACGCCCACCTGCACGTGCCCGCGTTCCGAGAGGAAGTCATTGACCAGCCCCGCCAGTCGATCGCCCAAGGCGTCCTGGGCGGTCGCCACGCCGGGCTCGGCCGATACCACAGAAACCACCGGACCCAACAGCAGGGCCGATAACAGGATTCGTGCAGTTCTTCCCATGGCCTCATCGTACCCGCCCACGCGAGGAAAAACCACGTTGGCAACTTTCGTGCCGGAGCCGGCGATGTCAGAGTTTTTAGACGTCTCCCTCAAAATTTGACGGGACGAAACATCAGAGCGATTCGTCAACGAAAACAATCGAGTTGCGTCCCCCAAAGGGTCCTACAACCGCGTCCCGGGTAGTTCTGAGGGAATCGCCTTTTTAACAAAAGCGTCTCCTGTTTCTTTCCGATACCTCCTATTGACGGGGCTCTACGTGCTGGGACGTTCCGTCCATGGAGCCGTGGCATGAACGACGCCGAAACCGCACAAGCCGGACCGAACCGCCGGGCGTTTCATCGCAGCCCCTGCTGCATGAAACTTCGGCTGTATCATCCGCTCAGCGGGCGAAGCTACCAAGCCCACGGAATCGACGTCTCGCCTGACGGCATGCTGCTGCTCGTACCGGGCTTTGCACACGTGGACGTTTCCGAACCGGTCGAACTGCACGTTCCGCAGTCCAGCCCGCCGCTTCGCGTCGGCGAGGAGGGGCTGACCCTCTGCGGGCGGATTGTCCGCATCGAACGAGCGTCCCTGGCGTCAACGGGAACCATCGCCCTGGCGGTGCATTTCGATGACGTCCTGCCCGCGAAGGTCTACACCGAGAAGTCCACCGGCAAGAGCCGATGGCGAACCACCGCCGACATCCTCCTGCCCAGCTCGCGTTTCACCACGCCATGACGGATACCGTTCGAATATGGGGCGGGGAGGATTTGTGGGCAACAAGTGCCCTCCCTACGATCGGCGGGCCTCGTCCATGCGCTCGAGGAGGTGGGCTTCGGCATCGCGGAAGGCACCGATGCGGGTGGCGAGATATTCCTCGATCCAGACGTCCGGCACGAGGCCGGCCAGGGCGCCGCGGACGGCGTGGTCGGCTTCATCCAGTTTCGCGCGGGCCTCGCCAAACCGATGGTGATGGCCGTTGTGGGCGGCGGTGTCGGCGCGGGCGGGGTCCAGCCGGGCCAAGTGCAACTGCTCGTGGATTTCCATGACGACCTGCCAGGCGAATCGGCGGGCGTCGGTCAGGGCCTGCAGGGCGTCTCGGCAGGCGCGGAACGTTCCGCCGATGCCCAGGCCGGCCAGGGCGGCCCGGCAGGCGTCGATGCCTCCGGCCACCGGGGGGTGGGCGTCGTGCAACACCACGCCGATGTCCAGCAGTGAATCCAGCGCCCCGTCGATGGGTTCGTTCTGCAGGCGGTGTCCGGAGTATCGGCTCCATGCGGTGGCGACGACACCGACAAAGCCGACCCGCTCGTGGAGATCCATCCAACCCAGTGCGTTGCGTTCCCGCACCGCCGGGTCGGGCAGATCGGCGGATTGCCCGTCCGCCCCCTTGTACGCGCAGCCGCCCCAGAGCGAAAATCCGTGGTCGGCCAGCCGGAGCACGTTGTCGGTCTTCCAATGGCCTTCGATTTCGTCCGGGTGACCGCAGTAGCCCCAGGCGACGAGGTCCGCCCGCGCTGCGAGCCGATGGAGATCTTCGCTGTCCCAGTCGACCATCATGTCGTGCCACAGCAGCGGACGTATGCCGCGTGCGTCCAGTCGATCCAGCAGCGGTTCGATGTGCTTGAGATACAGCGCCCCCTTGCCGTGCTCGGCGATGAACGCCTTCGAGTCCGGGTGCGCGCCGAAGCTCCAGGCTTCGTCCCCGCCGAGGTGGAACCGGCGGGCGTCCGCTGTCAGGCTCAGGACGTCCTCGACCAGCGCGGCGATCCGTTCACCTGCCCCCTCGGCCAGCGGATGGATGACATCCGGGCCTTCGGGCGTCTCGCGGAGATGCTCCAGACCCGGCGTGCGGAGGATCCATTCGAGGTGGCCGAGGCATTGCACGAGGGGGATGACCTCCAGGCCGAGCCGGTCGGCTTCCTCGTTGAATCGCCGGACCTGGTCCGGCGTGTAGGCCGTCGCGCAGCGGAAACGCTCGTCGACCGTCCAGGGGAACATATCCTCCCATTCGACGAGAACGGCGTTGTATCGGCAGTGGGCGAAGACCTCCAGCAATTCCAGCAGGTGCTCGAAGGTCGGCGGGACGCCCTTGAGGTCCAGGTGCACCACGCGGAGCCCGACGGCGGGGGCGTCGGCGGCAAACAGACTGTCGACGGTCGGAGAGGTCACGTTCAGTTCAGCCCCATCGCCTGGAGGTTGCGGAAACTCGTCGCCAGGGCGTCGAAGGGGTCCTGGTCGTAGCAGTTGTCCTGCTCGACGATGTACCACTCGACCCCGCCGTCGCGGGCGGCCTGGAGGATGGCGGGCCAGTTGAGATTTCCCTCGCCGACCGGGGCGAAGAGCTGCTCCCGGCCTCGCGTGACGGCCATGTCCTTGAGGTGCAGGAGCGGCTCCCGGCCTGCGCATTTCGCGACCCAGGCGGCCGGGTCCCCCCCGCCTTGCGCGATCCAGTAGGTGTCGATCTCGGCCTTGAGGTGCTTGGGGTCCGCCTGGTCGTAGAGCATGCCCAGCCAGGTCGTGCCGTCAACGCGGACGAGTTCGTGGCTGTGGTTGTGGTAGGAGAAGTCCATGCCCTCGGCGGCAAGTTTCTCCCCGACGGGTCCGAGCTGGTCGAGGAATTTCTCCACGCCCGCCCGGCCGACCCATTCTTCGCCGAACAGCCCGCCGATTGCCGAGTGCGTGCAGTTCCAGAGTTTGTGCGTTTCGATGACGGACTCGAGGTCGTCCATGAAGCGGTCCCAATTCATGTGCGTCGCGCAGATGGTCAGCCCATTGTCCTTCGCCGCCTGGGCGACAACGTTGGGATCCTCGACCTTCACGCCGGAGACCTGGACGGCCTGGTAGCCGATCTGCCGGACTTTCTCGAAGGTCGTCTTGAGATCGTCCTCGTTCGTGCAATGTTCGCGTAGGGTGTAGAGTTGTGCGGCGATCACGGAATCTGACATGGCTGTTGCTCCTTGGGTGTTTGTCTCGTAAGGAAATCGAGGCTGCCTGTATACCGCAGCGCGGGCGGCGTTGCAAGCGGCGGCCGATCCGCTTGACAGCCGATGGACCTAGGCGTAGTGTCAATGGGAACCCGGCACAGAGTCCCCCGGGACCGGAGACCGCCCATGCCCGATCAGCCCGACCCTCGATCCGCCCGCCGGCCCGACGCGTCCGGGGGGCGTTTCGCGGCGGCGGGAATCGAGTTCGCCCTGCTGCTGGGGCTGGGCACGGCCGGGGGATACGCCCTGGACGCCTGGCTGGGGACGCTGCCCGGGCTGACGCTGGCGGGGCTGGCGGCGGGGTTTGCGGTGGCGTTGTGGCGACTGGTGCGAGCCGTGCGGACGACTGGGGGCGGGCGATCCGGCCTTGCTGGTCCCGCAGCGGAGGACGAAACCGATCCGGGGGCGTCGGAGTCCGGCGAACGATGACCGACACCCGTCCGATCCCCCTCTCGCTGCGGTCGCTGGCCGGGTGGGTCGTGCTGCCGGTCCTGGGGGCCTCGGCGTTCGGTTCGGTGGCGACGTGGCTGGTAGCCGGCGGGGCTGGCGTGGCGGGCCAATGGCTGGCCGTGGGGTGCGTGCTGGCGGTGATGGCCGGGTCAGGGTCGGTGACCGTAGCCGCCGCCTCCGGAGGAGCCGGACCCGCCTCGACGACGTTCCTCGGCTTCAGCCTGCTCCGCCTGCTGCTGTGCCCCGGCCTGGTCAGCCTGGCGTGGTGGGCCTCGTCCCTGCCGGCCGGTCCGGTCGCCGTCTGGCTGGTCATCAGCTACCTGAGCTGCCTGGCGCTGGAGGTCGCCTGGCTCGTCGCCGCCCTGCGGCGGAACCAGCAGTCCACCACGGAACCGCAGAACGATTCCTGACCCCAGCCGCCGCGATCGGAAACAGGGGGATACGATGCCTGGGGCCTCCGCCATGTCAAACCCCGTTGGCTTTGCCGGTTTCAGCGCGTACAATCGACTCTACCGAAAATCCCCCCATCGACAAGAACACGCCATGTTGCTGGCTTCGAGCGATCTTCTGGACCACGTCACCGACACCCCCTGGCCGGGGTGTACGGTCGAGGTCTTCGGCCTGCCGGTGACGCTGATGTCCAGCGGCATTGCGACGATCGTGCTGGTCGGCGTGACGCTGGCGGTTCTGCTGCCCTGGATGACCCGCCGATACCTCCGCGCGGGCGGGGCCTTCAGCGAGGGGCGCTGCACCGTCACGGGCGGGATACTCGAATCGCTCGTGCTGTTCGTCCGCAACCAGATCGCCGTGCCCTCCCTCGGCGAGACGTCCCACCGCTTCCTGCCGGTGCTGTTGACGCTGTTCGTGTTCGTGCTGGGCATGAACCTGGCGGGGCTGACCCCGCTGGCTGCATGCACGCAATGGGCCACCGGCGGGCGGTTTCCCATGGGGCACACACCCACGAGCATCCTGACGGTCTGTGCAGCCCTGGCGGGGATGGCGATGGTGACGATCATCGGCTCGGGCCTGGCCGCCGCGGCCCGCGCCAGTCGGCTGCCGGGCGTGCTGGCCGTCCTCCTCAGTCCGCTGCTGTGGTTTCTCTCGTTGGCACCGCAGCTTCCCGGCATGCTGGGCAAGGTGCTGGCCGTTCCGCTGGCGATGCTGGAGCTCGTCGGGGTGATCGCCAAATGCTTCGCCCTGATGATCCGCCTCTTCGCCAACATGGTCGCCGGGCATATCATGCTCGCCGTGCTGATGATGTTCATCGTCCAGACATTCGTCGCGACCGTCGAGACCGCGATGGACCCGACGCTGGCCAACGAAATCCACTTCTTCTACGTCGGGCCGATCTGCATCGTCGGCAGTGTCCTGGTCGACCTGATGGAACTGCTCGTCGCCGGTCTGCAGGCCTACATCTACACGTTCCTGCTGGCGATGTTTTTGGGACTCTACGTCGGACCGTCCCACTGATGTGCCCACCGGCGAACTTTGCAATTGTCACGACCCCGCCCCGCCCCGTAAGCTGATGCACCCGTACCGGAACACGTCAGAAAAGGACCCCGACCTTTGATTATCGTCCTGAACCTCTTCGACATCATCCCCGGGAAGGAGTGGGATTACGCCCAGTATCTCCGCCGGGTCCAGCCGATCCTGGACCGGCACCGAGCGCGGGTTCTGGTGTACGGCCTGACGCGGATGATCTACCTCGGCGGGGTCGCCCAGCAGTACTGCGGCATCATCGAATACCCCACGCTGCGGAACCTCAAACAATTCTCCCACGACCCGGCGTTTGAGGAAATCCGACCCTTGCGTGACGATTCAACGACCCATTATCAGCTGGTGGCCATCGAGGACTTCCCGACCATGGACGACGCGGCGGAATATCTCGAAAACGGCGCGGGGCGGTCGGACGCGTAGTCCGATCGGCCGATCAACCCTTTCGCGGGCATATTCTCCGCTGCCTTGTTCCCGCGAGCGGGTCGACCCCTGGGGTCCGACACCGCTGCAGGACGCCGCGATGAAAAAAATCAGGTGTTCCCAGCAACCTTACAGTAGCCTCAACACGAACATCATTAAGTACAGGAAGTTACTGTCTTGCCCGGCCGGAACTTCGGACTCTCCGCATTCTTTCCATTCGGCATTTGGCATTTCCCATCGTCTCATTCGTCTCCACGTTGCTGCGCCGCATCGACGACGGACTTCAGTCCTTTCCCGCCCAGCAGTTTCCGCGCGGTCGTCAGGTACAGCACCGCGCCCAGCACGGCCGTTCCGACGTAGACCACCAGGAAGTACCCCAGCGACACCGCCACGGCCGGGGCCTTGCCCTGCCCCCCCTGGGACCAGGCCTGCACGTAGACCAGCTCCCGCGTGCCCATCCCCGCGACGGTGATCGGCAGGAAACTCAGGATATTCGCCACCGCCACCGCCGCTGCCGTCTCCGCCACGCCCAACGGTTCAGCCGTCCGCTGTACGAACGCCTGGGCGATCCCCACCAACATCGCGAAGCTTACGACCGACAGCCCCAGCGCAGCCAACCCCACCCCGCCACGCAGCAATCGAATCGAAGACCGCAGCGACTCCAGCAGCGGATCGACCCGACCGGCCAGTCGCTGCGAAACCCCCGCGACGACATGCACCGGCGGCACCCAGACTTCCGGGAAGAAAAACAGCACCGGCAGCAGCCCCACCGCGGCCGCCGCCACCCACTGCCACACGCCGCTCAGCCCGCCCCACCGCAACAGCCCCAGCAGCCCCGCACAGCCCAGCACCAGCACGTCCCAGATCCGGTCCGCGAACGTCGCCAGCAGCGCAGGCTTCATCGGCATCGCACCCGACCGCTGCAGGAAAACCGCCTTGGCGAAGTCCCCGACACGCCCCGGCGTGACCACGCTGAAACACACCGCCACCACGTAGTAGGCCACCGCATCGAACAACCCCAGCTTCCCGCCCAGCGCCCGACAGATCAGCATCCACCGGACAGCCTTGCAGACAAACAGCCCCGACACCAGCGCCCCGCCGATCGCGAACGGCACGACCCCGAACCGCTCCAGCGCACCAGCCAGGCTCGACAGGTCGACCTGCCAGAGAATCCACCCGAACACCGCCAGCCCCACCGCATGCACCGCGAGGTACAGCAGCGTCTTCGGCAACCGCCCGGTTCGAGCTGTCATGGCGATCCGCCCCGTCGACCGGCCTGTCCCGGCGGGTCGACCTCGAAGCGGATCGTCCCCAGCCCGGTCTTCTTCGTCGCCCGCGTCGCGCCCTTCCACCGCTTCCGCGCGACCTGAAAGAGCAGCCCGATCCAACGGTCGGGAATCCACTCCACCGCCCGCCTTGCCTGTCGCGTCCAGCAGATGCGGAAGATCAGCCCCATCACCGCTTCCATGATCCTCCGGGCCAGCGGTACGCGCCCCGCCAGTCGGAAGCCGTACTCCGGCACGCGCCGGCCGGCCCGCCGTTGCCGCTTGATCCGCAGGAACGCGCCGCGCTTCTTGAGGTCCAGGCCGTGACTGTGCATCGCCATCGCCTCGTCCGCTTCGATCGGCTGGGTCCAGAGCTGCCCGTCGCGCTGCATCTGCTGAAGCAACTCCTCGCCCCGCTGCGACCGCGCGATCACCAGCGAGAAGCCCTTGCCCCGCTCCTCGTATCGCGGCGCCCACGCGTCGCCGCCGGAGAGGTCCGCGAACTCGTTGGCCAGGTCCGCGCACAACAGGCAGCGGCGCATGATGTGGAACGGGATGAGGTAGTTGGCGTGGAATTTCGGCATTTCGATCACCCGCCCGCCGAACAGTTCGATGCGCAGGTTGCCCGGCCAGTCGCCGGCGCGGAAGTCCAGCGACCGCACGCGCGAGAGGTCCCGCACGGCGTGGGCGGACAGGAACGTCCGAATTGACCCGAAGTGCAGGATGTTCCCGCAGTACGCCCCGAGGACGTAGCGGAACCGCCCCGCCAGTTCGTGCCCCGCCGACTGGAGCTTCCGCAGCGCGTGGACCTGGCAGGGCAGGCCCACGAACGCCAGCGGTCCGTCGGTCGCCTCGGCCTCACCCAACCCGGCCAGGTGCGGGCTGAGGACGTATTTGCTCTGGGCCGCGGCGAGGACGTCCGCCTCCGTTCTCGCCAGGTACGACTTCGGCAGGCACGGATTCTCCCGGTCCATGCCCTGGACCCACACGCCGGCTACCTGTCCCGTCCGCAGCAGATGCAGCGCCGCCGCCGTCAGCACCCCGCCGCTGGCCCCGCCGCGACGGACGCCCGCATCCGTCGCATGCGCGATGCACAGCCGACGAAACGTACCCAGCAGCAGATTGACCGGCTGCTTCCCGAACAGCCGATCGTTCAGGGCGGGGAAGTCGACCTCCCGGCCGCCGCAGCCCTGCCGGGTGACGTCGGGGACGTCCTCGGCCCGGCCGACCAACTCCGGCAGGCACGCGCCGGTCCGGTCGGGGAAGCCGATTGCTCCGTCCGAGACCGCGCCGCACGCCCCGCAGCGCGTACACAGGCCCGGGCGGATCACCTCCCGCAAAAGTCGATCCCACGCAGAACTCACCGCCCGGCCCCCGCGGCGGGCTTGCGGGAAAAGTAGAACTGCCGAATCCCGAATTCCCGCACCCCCGGCACCCGCCCCAGTGTGGCGGAGAGAAACGCATCCAGCCCCGCCAGCCGATCCGGAATCACCGGCAGAAAGACCGTCCCGCGGTGCTCGATCAACTCGAACCCCGCCGTCCGCAGCATTCGCTTGACCGTTCGCGACCAGGGGAAACGGTGCGGCCCCTCGCCGTGGTTCTCGAAGAACAGTTCGTAGAGTTGCAGCATCGGCTCAGCCAGTGCGGGCGGGCAGCTCAGCACCAGTTGCCCGCCGGGCCGAAGTACGCGGAACAGCTCGCGGACGAATCCGAACGGATCCGGGCAGTGCTCGAGCGTCTCCAGCGACAGCACGGCGTCGAAAATTTCATCCTCCATCGGCAGGTCCAGCAGGTCCGTCTGTCGGAAGTCCTCGCCCGGAAACCGCCGGCGGGATTCGTCGACCATCGCGCCGGAGACTTCCAGGTGCATGACCGTCGCGTCCGGGTAGCGCTGCCTGAGGTACGGCACGGCCTCGCCGATGCGCGACCAGACGTTCAGCAGTTTCGCATCGCCCGGCAGATCGAAATAGGCAAGCCCGTGCAGGAACCGCTGGCAGTGACCGTAGCCGATCTTGTCGTTCGCCCGGTCGTAGACCTCCAGCACGCCGTCCCAGAACCGGCGGACCTCCTCGATCGTAAAACCGGTCCGTGCGAATGCCTGTCGGTCAGAACCGCTCATGCAGTTCCCTCCGCATCGCGGAGACCTGGTCAATCACGAGGCTGAGCATGAAAATGATCACCGCCGCCAGTCCGAAGAACACGGCCGTCTGCGGTATCGCCCACCGAAAGAAAACGAAGTTCAAGACCGTCATCACCACCGCCGCGGCCATCAGCCCGGCCGAGACCGGCAGGAACACGCGCATCGGCTCGAACAGCACGGTCAGGCGAAGCATGAGCAGCAGCGTCTGCGGGCCGTGCTTCATCTGCCGAACCGTGCTCTTGCCCACCCGCGGGCGGGTGCGGATCGGCACCCAGTGAATCCGGCGGTTGCTCTTGATAAACGTCAGCGTGCTGGTCGTCGAGAAGGAAAAACCGTCCGGCATGAGGTGGAGATATTGCAGGATCACTTCCCGCCGGAAGCCCCGCAGCCCGGAGTTGACGTCTGGGATGTTGCGTCGGGTGAGGAAATTCGCGAACCACCGCAGCACCCGCTTGCCGGGCCTGCGGGCGGTTTCGACGTGCGACTCCGCGGTCCGCGCTCCGACCACCATGTCCCAGTTCGACAGCTCCCCGGCGACGCGGACGACGTCGGCCGGGTCGTGCTGACCGTCGGCGTCGGCGAACAGGACGTACGCCGTATCCGCCGACTCGATCCCCGTCGCCAGCGACGCGCCGTACCCGCGATTGTCCTCGTGCGCCACGACGGTCGCGCCCGCATCGGCCGCAAGGTCGCCCGTCCCGTCGCAGCTTCCGTCGTCGACCACCAGCACCCGCCCGAACGAACCGGCCTGCCGAAGCGAGCGCACGACCTCGGCGATCGAGTCGGCCTCGTTGTACGCCGGGATCACCAGCGTCACATCGCTCAGCAGAGTTTCGGTCATCGTCTCATTCCTTTGACGCATCGGGCGGGCCTGCACCGACCAGCCGATACGCACCGTACAGCGCCGGCGGAGGGGACTTGCCGCCGGACCCTTCCAGCCCGATGACCTCCAGCCGAAGTTCCGGCGGGAGATGTCGACTGTCGAGCGTCACGCCGCCGCCCAGGTCGATGATAACCGGCCGGCCGTCGTCGCCCAAGGCTGCGCTTCGCGGATTCAGCAGCAGGTACCGATACCCCCGCCGAACAAGTTCCCACCATCGCTCGGTCTGCGTGGGTTCGGTTCGCAGTTCGGCGTACATCCCTCTGCCGTTCGCGCCGGCCAGCAAGTCGCCCCGCAGGCAGTAGCGCGTCAGCGTGGTCGCGAAGACCCGCTCCCCAGGCCGGGCCTGTTCATTGATCCGCATCGCCAGTCGGCCCTCCGGGCTGACCAGCCCGGCCTTCGGGGACAGGCCCAGCATGTATTGAATCGCGTCGTCGGGGTGCGTTCGCGGGCGGTTGTACGTCATCGCCAGAGCCGCCAACAGGCACCCCGCCACCGCGAAACGCAGGATCGCTCCCCCCCGCTGCGTCGCCGCCTCCGCCCCCCACGCCGGCACGACCGCCAGCAGCAGCAACGGCGGCAGTAGGTAACGCGGAATGAACACGCCCGTCTTCCAGACCACCCCCGCCCACAGGCCGAACCCCAGCAGTCCGGCCGTCGTCACCTGCACGCCGCGCGACCGCAGGAATCCGCCCCACCCCGCGGGCCTTGGCAGGAACACTGCCGCCGGCGTGAACGCCAGCACCAGCGCGCTGAGTCGCCCGTACATGTTGAACGTCCCCAACATCGGCGCGATCGGATAGATTTGCAGTACCTTTCGCCCGTAAGCTTCCGGGCGACTCAACGTTTCGGAAGACTCGCCCATCATCCCCAGAACCGGCAGCCAGGGATTGTCGTAGAGTACCGCGTCCTTGAGGACGTGCGGCACGAACGTCACGGCCCCGGCCGCGATCATCAGCCCCGCCGTAGCCGCCACCGCGCGCAGCCTGCGCGTCGGCCCGGTTCCCGCCCCCCCCGCCAGGACACGCCAGAACCCCAGCACCGCCAGCATCGGCACGAGCGTCGCCAGGTAGGTCACCTTCGCCTGCACCGCCCAGCCCGCCAGCAGACCGGCAAGTACCGCAACACCCCAGCCTCGTTTTGGCCCCAACAGCATCACCGCATACACCGCCCCCAGACCCAGCGCCCCAGCGTAGACGTCCACTTTTCCCCCGTAAAACAGCCTCATGTACACCGTCGAGGTGCCCACCACGGTCAGCAGAAACCACTCCCCCCGCCGGCCCGCCCCGAGAAGCCGGGCCAGCCCCAGCAGCACCCCTACCCCCGCCAGGCCGAATACCGACACCATCGCCATCGCCGCCATCTCGCTGCCCATCGCCAGCAGCGCCGCCTGGTGCATCTCCCCCACCAAGCCGGCCGACATGAACTCCTCGAACATCGGCACGAGGGTCAGACGGCCGGCATGGACCGCGAGCTTCGCGATCACCGAGTAGTACGCCTCCGCGTCCCCGTTGGGTGGCTGGGGCGAACTGACGACGTACAGAAGAAACACCCCCAGCGTCAACACCGCGATCAGCCGAAACCACAACGGCTCGCGAACGTGCAGATTCCGAAACGACCGCCCCACGTCGCGCAACAGCGAACGCACGTCCCGGCAAGCCGGGCCGAACCCCGCCAGCAACGCCCCCACCCACACCGCCGAGACCGACAGCGTGTTGAACCATCCCGCCCGCGGCAGGCTCAGCAAAAGGTAGACCCCGCTGAGCAACGCCCCGCCCAGCAGCACCTTCAGCGACAGCAGGACCATCGGCCTGATCTCCGCCGACCACGCCGGTCCCAGCAGCCGATCCGCCAGCCGAGTCCCCGCCGACAGACAGACAAACGCATGCACCGCCAGCAAAGGCAAGGCCCAGAGAATCATGACCCCTCCCCGCCGGCCTCGGACGAATCCGCTACGTACCCGAACGCATCGGTGACAGCTCGAACGAACCGCTCAAAACCGGCGTGGCGCTTCGCGACCGAGCTGACCCCCGGCCCGCCGAGGATCAACCACGCCAAAGCCATCACGCCCAGCATCCAGCCGGCCAGCACGAGGCGCAGGACAAGCTTGATTCGAGTCGTATCGGGCGTCATGCCGCGAAACTATAATGACTCCCCCATGCCCTGTCAACGCCAGTCGCCTCCCCACAGAAAACCAGACATATCGCTAACAGGAGAACCACCGCCGGCTGAGCTACAGGGTCTCAGCCGGGGGCGGCTAAGCTACACGGTTCAGAACGGCCCCTCCGCGAAGGGGTGCAACAGGCCGTCCGTCCGTCCCCTCGGCAGCGTCTTGATGACCGCTCTGGCAAAGCCCAGATCCCGCTTCGTCGTGACCTTGATGTTCCGCGCATCGCCGGCGACGACGCTCACCGGGTGCCCCGTCGCCTCGACCAGGGCCGCATCGTCCGTCGCCTCCCCGCCGGCCGCGTAGGCCCTGCGAAGCACGTCCGCCCGGAAGACCTGCGGCGTCTGGGCTTCCCAGAGATTGGCGTACTCCTCCCTCGGCAGCGTCGCGTCGATCACGCCGGACTCCGCCACCCGCTTGATCGTCCCCACGACCGGCAGCGCGAGTATCGCCGCCCCCGTCTTGGCGGCCTCGTCGAACACCGCGTCGATCCACGGGCGGGCCACGCAGGGCCGGGCCGCGTCGTGCACCGCCACCAGGTCCGCCCCATCGGAAACCTTCTCCATCGCAAGGCGGACCGTCTCCGTCCGCGTCCGTCCGCCGGTCAGCAGCTCCGCTCCGATGAACTCCAGGTGCCCCCCGAACTTCTCCCGTACCGCATCGAGGTCTGATTCACTCACCGCCACCAGCAACTGGCTGACGTCGTTGCGACTGCTGAACGCCTCGCACGTTCGCAGCAGCATCGCCTGCTCGCCGATCCGCGCGAAAATCTTGCTCTGCTCGGCCCCGAATCGGCTGCTTGAGCCCGCCGCCGGGATGATGACCGCTGTGTTGGGCATCGCAAACTCCCTTCCGCCGGAGAATACCACGAACCCAACCCACGTCAAGGCGGAGTTCGGCCGCTTCGCGGCAGAGGCTTTCCGGCGCTTTACACCCACCCAGGGGGTTGCTACAATCCCCCATCTTTCGCTACTCTCAGGAGAGCCTGAGGCCTGCCCATGGAGATGCACGATCACAACAAGACCGGCTGCGACGGCGGCTGTCCGACCTGCAACCAGGACGGCACGGACGGACTGCCTCCCGGCGCTCTGACCGGCTGGAAACTCGTCGGGACGGTCGGCGGGGCGTTCCTGCTACCGCTGGGACTGGCCATCCTCGGCGCGATCCTCGCCGGGACTGAAACCGACCGGCAGGTCGTCGGCGGTCTGATCGGCCTGCTCGCCGGACTGGCTGTGGCCATCCTCGCCTCGGCTGTCCTCGCACGGGCCGGCAGAGACCACGCACGACGTCGAACCCACATGGAGAATTCGAGCCCATGACACGCGCTGCTGTCTCCTCACGGGGAACGTTTCCTCACGGCATCCACCCACCCGAGCGGAAGGGGCTGGCCTCCGACGCCGCCATCGAAGCCCTCCCCACGCCCGCCGAGGTCCGCGTGCCCTACCTCATGCACGTCGGGGCCCCCTGCTCGCCCGTCGTCGAACCCAAGGCCGACGTCACCCTCGGCCAGAAGATCGCCGACAGCGACGCCTTCGTATCCGCACCGGCCCACGCCAGCGTCGACGGCACGGTCCAGAGACCTGCGGCCGTCACTCTCCCCAACGCCCGACACATGCAGGCCGTCATCCTCAAACCCGCCCAGCGGCAGTCCCTGGCCGGAGAGGCCCTGCTGGACGACATTTTCGGCGGGGACTGGCCCACGACCGGGCTGGAACAGCACGCGCCCGAGGACATCACCGCCGTCGTCCGCGAGGCCGGCATTGTCGGCCAGGGCGGAGCGGCCTTCCCCACCCACGTCAAACTCACACGCAACGAAGCCAAGCCCATCGACACCCTGCTGGTCAACGGCTGCGAGTGCGAACCCTACCTCACCGCCGACTACCGCATGATGGTCGAAGCCCCCGCCCCCATCATCGCCGGGGCGCTGCTGGCCACCCGTGCCACCGGGGCCTCCCGCACCGTCATCGCCGTCGAGGACAACAAACCCCTCGCCGTCGAAACCCTCACCGAAGCCGCCCGAGGCACGGACGTCCAGGTCGTCGAACTCCGGACCCAATATCCCCAGGGCGGGGAGAAGCAGGCCATCCTCGCCTCGCTGAACCGCACGGTTCCGGCCGGCGGGCTGCCGCTGGACGTGGGCGTCGTCGTCGTCAACGTCGGCACCGTCGCCGCCGTCGCGCGGGCCGTCCTCCGCGGCAAGCCACTGACCCACCGCGTCGTCACCGTCACCGGCTCGGCCGTCCAGACGCCCAAAAACCTCCTGGCCCCGGTCGGCTGCAGCTACCAGGACCTCGTCGATGCCTGCGGGGGCCTGAAACCCTCCGCCGCCCGCGTCCTGGCCGGCGGGCCGATGATGGGCTTCGCCATCGCCGAACTCTCCCTGCCCGTCACCAAGGGAACCAGCGGCGTCGTCGCGATGACCGAAGACGACGTCCGCAAGGCCGACGAAACCCACTGCGTACGCTGCGGCAAGTGCGTCGACGTCTGCCCGATGAACCTCGTGCCGACCAAACTCGCCCTGGCCAGCCGACACCAGGACTGGGACCTCGCACGACGCTACCACCTGACCCGTTGCATCGAGTGCGGCTGCTGCGCGTACGCCTGCCCCGCCTGCCTGCCCCTCGTCCAGCTCATGCGCATGGGCAAAGCCCAACTGCCCCGGGAGTAACCCCCCGCCCTCCCCGCGACCAGAACCTATCGAAAACAACATGACCCAAGACAACAACGATAAGCCCGCCGACCCGCAGACCTCTCCGCCGGAGACCGGCCCGACCCTGCACGTCGCGCCCAGCCCGCACATCCAGGACCGCTCGAACACCACGAGGCGGATGATGCTCGACGTCCTCATCGCCATGATCCCGCTGGCCGTGGCGGCGACGATTTTCTTCGACGGCTGGGCGTGGTACCAGTTGGGCATCTGCATCGGAAGCTGCCTCGCCGCCGAGACCCTCTTGACCCTGATGCGCCGGCAGCGACCCACGCTCGGCGACTTCTCAGCCGTCGTGACCGGCGGAATCCTCGCCTTCTCCCTGCCCTGGAATGCCCCCTGGTACGTCGGGGTCATCGGCTCGTTCGTCGCCATCGGGCTGGGCAAGGCGATCTTCGGCGGGGTGGGGTTCAATCTCTTCAACCCCGCCATGGTCGGCCGGGCCTTCGTCATGCTCAGCTTCGCCGGCGCCGTCGGCGCCCCCGCCTACGTCCAGGACGTCCAGGACAATCCCTTCCACGAACACGTCGAGGTCATCAGCGGTGCGACGCCCATGACCGCCCTGGCTGAGGACCACGCCGTCACGCCCCTGGCAGACCTGCTGTGGGGCAACACCTACGGCTCGCTGGGCGAGACTTCCGCCGTCGCCTGCCTCCTCGGCGGGGCGTATCTGCTGATCCGGCGGACCGCCGACTGGCGCATCCCCGCCGGCGTGCTGATTGCGACCACCTTCATCGCCGCACTCATCAGCCTCCATGCCGTCGCGAATACCGGCGGGGGCGTGATGGGCTTCCTCGGCGACACGCAGCACTGGGGACTGCTCCACGAACTGCTCGGCGGGGCGCTGCTGTTCGGAGCGTTCTACATCGCCACCGATCCCGTCTCCAGCCCCGTGACCGGAAAGGGCAAATTCCTCTTCGGCCTGGGCGTTGGGGCCTTCATCATGCTCATCCGCAAACTGTCCAACTACCCCGAGGGCGTCATGTTCGCCATCCTCCTCATGAATGCCGTCACGCCTTTGGTCAACCGGTGGACCATTCCCAAGCCGTTGGGAGAAAAGGCGAGAACAACATGACCCGGGATGCTGGATATTTGATGCTGGATGCTGGAGGGCTGTTTCGCGAAGCAGCATCCAGCTTCCAGAACCCGGCCTCTGAAAATCCTGGAGCGATCCCCGCATGCTGAACTACCTCAAAGAAGGCTGGCTGGTCATCCTCCTGGGGCTGCTGTTCGGAGCCGCCCTGGCTGGGATCGACAGCAGACTCGCGCCCATCATCGCGCAGAACCAGAAGGAAGAGACCTACGGGCAGATTCCCGAACTCGTCCCCGGAGCTGACGTCGCGAAGACCGAAGAGGTCCAGGTCGGCTCGGTCCATGCACTGAAGGTCTTCGACGCCGACGGCCAACACATCGGCTGGGTGGTCCCGGCCACGGGCATGGGCTACAGCGACCGGATCAAGGCCCTCATCGGACTGAACGCCGAGGCGAGAACCATCACTGGCGTCTACGTTCTGGAGCAGAAGGAAACCCCCGGGCTGGGCAGCAAAATCGCATCGCCGTGGAACGGGCAATTCGACGAGAAGTCCGTCGAACCGCCGCTGGTCGTCGTCAAGCACGATCCACGCAAGGACAACCAGATCGAAGCCATCAGCGGCGCGACCATCAGCTCCAGTGCCCTGACCCGGATCGTCAACCGGGCGTCGGAGCAGTTCGCCGCCGCCCTGCACGGCGAGGAGTCCGCCTCCGGAGACGACGCCGAATCCCACGCCACCGACGGCAACTGGAAGAAAGACAAGCAGGACTGACGCCATGCCCGATATAGGCCCCACACCCCTGGAACGGTTCATCAACGGCATCCTGCCGGAGAACCCCGTCTATCGCCAGCTCCTGGGCATGTGCCCGACGCTGGCGGTGACCGGCACGATGACCAACGCCGTCACCATGGCCGCCGCGACCGCGTTCGTGCTCATCTGCGCCAACGTTATCGTCAGCCTCATCCGCGGACTGCTCAAGCCCCACCTCCGCATTCTCGTGTTCGTGCTGACCATCGCGACCTTCGTCACCATCGCCGACCGCCTGCTGGGGGCGTTCCTCTACCCCGTCAGCAAGGACCTCGGCCCGTACGTCCCGCTGATCATCGTCAACTGCCTGATTATCTGTCGCTGCGAGGTCTGCGGCTCGAAGCAGCGCGTCGGGACCGCCCTGGCCGACGCGCTGGGCAACAGTATCGGCTTCGCTCTGGGCCTGGCGAGCATGGCCACCGTCCGCGAGCTGCTCAGCAAGGGCGCGTGGTTCGACATCCCCCTGTTCTGGCAGGCAGGCACGCCCGCCGAGAGCTACCGATGGGCCCTGCTGGCCCTGCCGCCGGGGGCGTTCTTCACCCTCGGTATTCTGCTGGGCGTGGCCAACTGGCTCGGAAATCTCAAAGCCAAAAAGACCGCCAGGGTGGAGGGCTGACCATGGAATACCTCGGAAGCCTCATCCTCATCGCCGTCAGTGCCGCCGTCATCAACAATTTCGTGCTGTTCTACTTCGTCGGTATCTGTCCGTTCCTCGGCGTCAGTCGCAAGGTCGACCAGGCCTTCGGCATGGGCTGTGCCGTCACCTTCGTCATGAGCATCGCCGGTTCGCTGAGCTGGCTGTTGACCTACTACGTCCTCCGCCCCGCGGCGCCGCTGGCGACGGCCGTCTGGAACGCCCTCGGCGGGCAAGGCCCCAGCGATTTGTCCATCCTGAACTACCTTGTCTACATCTTCGTCATCGCCTCCAGCGTCCAACTGGTCGAGATGTACGTCCGCAAATTCTTCCCCGCCCTGTACAAAAGCTTCGGCGTCTTCCTGCCGTTGATTACGACCAACTGCGCGATTCTCTTCGCCTGTCTGATGATCCTCTCGAAGATCGTCGGCGCCGACGACCCGGCGAGCATGTGGGACTTCGGCCAGGCGCTGACGCTGAGCGTCTTCGCGGGGCTGGGCTTCACGATCGCCATCGTCCTGATGGCCGGCATGCGCGAGGACCTCGATCTCTGCGACGTCCCCCGATCGCTTCGCGGTGCGGGCGTGACGCTGCTGATCGCCGGCATCCTCGCGATGGCCTTCATGGGCTTCGCCGGCGTCGGCAAGAGCCTCGCGGCGCTGCTTCAATGAAACTGGGAGTTCTGAACAATGCAACCTCAGAGGCGCAAAGAACAGAGAGGAACACAGACACAAACGTTTCCGTTCTTTTTCCCTGCGCTCTTTGAACGTCTCTGTGCCCCCTGCGGCTTCTTCAGGGAGTCCACGTTGAAATACATTCGAGACACGAAACATGAACCACCGTCTCCGTGTCCAAAAACGTGGTTTTGGAACATTTAGATTTCGTGCTTGTTTCGAGTTTTGCATTTCGTTTCTCGCATTTAATAAAACCGGATATTCGCACATTCTTAGAACGAGGCTGAACCATGACCACCATCGTAATCGTCCTTTCCGCCGCCGTCATGTTGCTGCTGGCGTTGGTGATGGCGTTCGTGCTGGGCTGGGCGAACCAGGCGCTGGCCGTCGAGGTCGACCCCAAGGTCGCCAAGGTCAACACCGCACTGCCCGGCGCGAACTGCGGTGCCTGCGGATACGTCGGCTGCAACGAATACGCCGAGGCCGTCGCCCAGGGACGCGCCCCCGTCAACAAGTGTCCCGTCGGCGGGGAGAGCTGCGCCAAAGCCATCGCCGAGATTCTCGGCGTGACCGTTGAGGCCAGCTACCCCTATCGACCGGCCGTGCATTGCGGCGCGACGTACGACGACAAGCTCGGCAAGCACGAGTACCGAGGCGAGCGGCGATGCGCGACGGCCAACCTCGTCGCCAACGTCATCGGCTGCACCTATGGGTGCCTGGGCTTCGGCGACTGCGTGCAGAGCTGCGACTTCGACGCGATCCATCTCGTCGACGGGCAGGTCGTCGTCGACTACGACAAGTGCGTCGGCTGCGGTGCCTGCGAGAAGGCCTGCCCGAGGCACATCATTTCGATGGTCCCCTTCAAGGACGAGCGGATGTTCATCGTCGCCTGCAGCAACAAGGACTTCGGCAAGGACGTCAAGGGCGTCTGCAAGGTCGGCTGCCTAGGCTGCAAGGCCTGTGAACGCCTCAGCAAGGGACTGTTTACCGTCGAGGACAACATCTCGACGATCGACTACGACCAGTACGACCCCGAGACCGTCGAGGAGACCATGGAGGTTGTTTTGGAAAAATGCCCCATGAAACGCATCGTCCAAATCGGCACGCCCTCCCAGGCCGACCGCCAAGCCGTCAAGGACGAGGACATGCCCACCGTCGTCCACCCCAAACCCGAAACCACCGTCGACAAGACCGAATGGCTGGGTTGACCTCTTCGTGGCATGGGCGTCGCGCCCATGAGTCCCACGGGCATCTTGCCCGTGCCGGCGAGGGCCTGATATTGTTGAATCCCAGGGCCAGGTTCACCCTGCCGTGCATCGGCAGGATGCAGGCGCCACACCCCATGCCCCTCCATCAACGTACAACGCACCTATGGCCAAAGGCCCAAGCCAACCGGATCGCTCCGATAGGCATCGCCCACGCATGGGCTGGCGGAGGCAGGCGTTTCGGCTGGCCGTCCTGCTCCTCGTGGCCTACGTCGGGGTCGGTGTGATGATCGTCGCGCTGCAGTCGAGGCTGACCTTCCACCCGACGCGGGAACTCGAAGGCTCTCCGGCGGACTTCGACCTGGACTACGAGGACGTCCGCCTGACCTGCGCGGACGGCAGGACCATCCACGGCTGGTTCGTCCCGCACGACGAACCCCGCGCGACGATGCTGTTCTTGCACGGCAACGCGGGGAACATCTCCCACCGCACCGAAAGCCTCGCCCTGTACCACCGTCTCGGCCTGGCGGTGCTGATCGTCGACTACCATGGCTACGGTCGCTCCGAGGGCAAACCCCGCGAGCGCAACACCTACCTCGACGCCGACGCCGCTTGGGAATACCTCACCGAAACCCGCGGGATTCCCCCGGAGCACATCGTCATCTTCGGCCGATCGCTGGGCGGTGCGGTCGCGACGTATCTCGCGGAAAAGCACACCCCGGCCGTGCTGATCGTCGAGTCGACCTTTACCTCCGCGGCGGACATGGCCCGGGCGATGCTGCCGATCTATCCCCGCTTCCTCGTCCGCATCGGCTACAACACGCAATCCCGCATCGCCAACGTCCGCTGTCCGGTGCTGGTGGTTCATTCGTGCGACGACGACCTCGTGCCCTTCGAGCAGGGCCGAGCCGTCTTCGACGCCGCCCCGCAGCCCAAGCAGTTCCTCGAACTGGAGGGCGGGCACAACGACGGGTTCCTGCTTTGCGCGGACCGTTACCTCGAGACCCTCGACGCCTTCCTGTCCGAGCACGTGGCATGGGCGTCCCGCCCATGAACTCCCGTGGCATGCCCATACGGGTATGGCTTTGAATTGATGCGCCCCTCAAAAGTCGACGGAGTGGAACATCAGGGCGATTCGTCAACGCAAAGAATAGAGTGACATCCCCAAAACGGTCCTCCCAGCGTGTTCTTGGCAGTTCTGAGGGAGGCGCCTGAATTAGGCTCCGTCCAAAAGTGTAGCTCCGTCGTCCCCGGCGGAGATCAAAT
>CAYMAP010000011.1:7740-24233 GCA_964388425.1 uncultured Planctomycetaceae bacterium | reverse complement strand
GCGGCTCCGCGCTGGACGGCTTCCTTCGGCATGCCGTAGACCACGCAGGACGCCTCGTCCTGGGCGAGGGTGCGGGCACCGGCGTTGCGCATGGCCAGCAGTCCCTCAGCCCCGTCGGCTCCCATGCCGGTGAGGATGACCCCGACGGCGTTGGCGCCGGCGTAGCGGGCGACGCTGTGGAACGTCACGTCGACGGCCGGCCGCTGATGGTGAACGCGGGGGCCGGTTTTGACTTCGACGAAGTAGCGGGCGCCGCTTCGCTTGAGGACCATGTGAAAGTTCCCCGGAGCCAGCAGGGCCGTCCCCGGCGTGACGGGGTTGTTGTCGCTCGCTTCGCGGACGTCCATGGCGCAGAGCTGGTCGAGGCGTTCGGCGAAGCTGGCGGTGAATTTTTCCGGCATGTGCTGGACGATCAGCGTCCCGGGTGTGCTGCGGGGCAGGCGGGTGAGGACCTGTTTGATGGCCTCGGTCCCGCCGGTCGAGGCGCCGATGGCGAGGATTTTGTGGGTCGTGGCGACCAGCGCATCGGGAGCGGCGACGGGCCTGGGCGATTCGCCGGTTCGGGGGCGGGGGGTCTGGAAGGTGCGGACGTTGGCGGCGGCGCGGATTTTGTCGACGAGGCTCCGGGTAAGCTCCCCGACGGTGTACGCGCTGCCGGGCTTGGCGACGACTTCGACGGCCCCGAGTTCCAGGGCTTTCATCGCCGTTTCCGATCCGCTGGTCGACAGCGAACTGACGACGATGACCGGCATGGGGCGGAACTTCATCAGTTTGCTGAGGAACGTCAGCCCGTCCATGCGGGGCATCTCGATGTCCAGCGTGATGACGTCGGGCTTGAGGTTGACGATCTTGTCTCGCGCGACGTACGGATCAATCGCGGTCCCGACGACCTCGATGTCGCGGGCCTTGGACAATTCCGCCGACAGCACCTGCCGGACGATCGCGGAGTCATCGACGACCAGGACTTTAATCATAACGCGTCCTTTCGGCCTCCCCGTGTACCAGTGAACGGACCATGCCAGCCAAATCGGAACCGCTCGGGCTGACGGAGCTTCTCGAAGTTGTCGGTTGCGTTGTGCATCCTCATCCCTGTTCGTGGGGACCTGGCGTTGGAAACTCAGGCGGGTTCAGGGAGCTGGGCGTCTTCGTCGACAAACAACGCCAGGGCAGCCCGCCCGGCGTCGAGGGTCATCTCCGCCTTGCCGGCAAACTGCTTGCCCGGCATGGAGGTCGGCAGGGCGGGTCTGTCCATGAGGACCGGCCCGCCGATGTGAAAGACGACCTCGTCGCCGGCGATGGCCGGCAGGAGATTGCCCGCGATGACGTTCAGCAGTTCCTTCAGCGCGTCCTCCATCCGCACGCCCTCGGGCAGTTCCTCGTCGGTGTCGATGCCCAGCATGTTCGCCGCCAGGGGTTCGAGCAGGTCCGCGGAGATCACGCAGTAAAGCTGTCCGTTGAACGGTCCGGTGAAGTCGACGTGCCCGGCATAGCCCCAGGGCGCGGGGGGGGCGTCGACGGACTGGACCTCCTCGGGGATGACCAGCATGAAAGCCAGTTCACCGAAGGTCATCTCGCCCACCTGGAAGATCAAGTCGTCAAAAGTCGGTTTCGGATTCGGAGGGTTCATGATCGATTCCTGTGATTTCGGAGATGACTTCGCGTACGGTTTCCGGGCTGAACGGTTTGTGAACGAACTTCACGCCCTTCTGCTGGAGGCGTTCGATGCGCGTCTGGCTGCCCTCGGTGGAGACGACGATGACGGGGAGGTTCTCCCACTCGGGATTCTCGCGGAGCTTCTCGATCATCTCCTCGCCGTTCATCACCGGCATGTTGATGTCCACCAGGGCCAGGTCGATCCAGTGCTGGTCGAGCTGGTCGAGCCCTTCCTGGCCGTTGCCGGCCTGGTAGACCTCGCCCAGGGGCAGCGAGGCCATCTTCATTGTCTTGATGATCATCGCCCGCGTGACGGAGCTGTCATCGACGACCAGTACGTTCAGCGCCATGATTGCATACCTCCGGGCCCTGTCCGTTCGGAGCAGCGCGGGTCCAGGTTCGTCAGCTTGGTTTCGTCATATATGTTTCGGATTGGCATGGTCATTCCATGAGTACGTTACAGGTCCCATTCGGCTCCGGCGTTAGCCAGCCAGACCCGCCCGGTGTCGATGTCCATGTACATCGTGCGGGCCTTGGTCCCGCCGACGTCTTCGGCGTCGATCATCACGCCGTTTTTCCAGAAGATCTTCTTGAGCATGATGTAGTTTCGCTTGCCGATGGCGAACCGGTCCGTGCCGTTGTTCTGGACGTTCGCGCCCCCGGCGACCTTGACCTGGAGGCGTTTCTTCTCGCCGCCCATGGCGTAGATTTTCTTGAAGAACGCCGGCAGCCCGGTGTCGACGAACATGTAGGGGTTGGCCTTGGCCTTGTCGGGGTTGATGCTGGAGACGGGCATCATGACATGCAGAATCCCCCCCAGCTTGGCCTGCGGATCGTACACCGCCACGCCCAGGCAACTGCCCAGGGCGTGGGTGACGATCATGTCGCCCGACTGGTCGGAGGCCTTCATGTCTGCAACGCCAACGATGTGTTTCACCGTCTGGTCTCCCCGTGTCGCCTACCGCGCGTAGGTGGCGGGCTGAACGTAGCGGAATCGGTGCTGCGTGCCGGTCAGGCTCTCGGAATGGCCCAGAAAGAGCATCCCGCCGTCGGCCAGCAGGTCATAATAGCGGTTGACCAGCCGATTCTGCGTCGGTTTGTCAAAGTAGATCATCACATTCCTGCAGAAGATCACATCGAAGGGGCCCTTCATCGGCCAGGACTCCATCAGATTCAATCGGGCAAAATGGATCAGTCCCCGCAGCTTTTCCGTCGCCCGGTAGATACGCGCGGGCTTGGACTGGACCACGTCAAAGTACTTGTGTACGTACTGTTTCGGCGTGTCTTTGAAGCGTTCCTCGCCGTATTCGCCCCGCGAGGCGATCCCCAGGACCCGCGTGGACAGGTCCGTGGCGAGGATGCGGGCGTCCCACTTATCGAGGTCGGGCAGGTGCTCCCGCAGGAGCATGGCGATGGAGTAGGGCTCCTCGCCGCTGGAACAGCCCGCCGACCAGACTCGCAGGCGGCGCGTCCCCGAGGCCCGCAGTTTGGGCAGGATCTGCTCGCACAGATAGGAAAAATGCTGCGGCTCGCGGAAAAAGTACGTCAAATTCGTCGACAGGGCGTCGAGCATGCAGATGATCTCGCGTCCGGTCGAGTCGTTTCGCACATAGGCGATGTAGTCTTCCAGGTTGTTCAGCCGAAGCTGACGCGTCCGCTTGGCCAGCCGGGCCTTGACGAGTTCCTTCTTGCCTTCATGAAGGTTGATGCCCGCCAGCCGTTTGACCAGTTCGCTGATTTCCTCGAACTGGGCTTCGGTGATCTCGGCACTGAGTTCCTTGACTGCGGTCATCGTTGTTCTCCGCGGCCGGTCCGGATCGATCCGGATCGGCCACGCGCCTCGCACCGCAACGGTGCGTGTTGGTTGTCAGCAAGAGTCGGTCGCTCATCGCATAGGCCGCGGTCCCTACACCCCGGAGGTCATCACACGTACTGAAGCACCCCCCGGATCGGCCCGCCGCGCCGGACCGATTACAGGATGGCGGCTTCTTCTTCGCCCAGGACGCGGGTGATGTCCAGCAGGATGGTAACCTTGCCCTCGGACTTGCCCATGCCCAGGATGAAGGAGGTATCGACGGTCGCACCGAAGCTCGGGGCGTCCTCGATCTCGTCGTTGAGGATATCGAGCACTTCGCAGACCTTGTCGACGATGACGCCCATCTCGACGTTGCCGACCATCACGACGATGATGCAGGTTTCGTCGGTGGCTTCGACGGTGGGCAGGCTGAACCGCATCCGCAGGTCGATGACGGGGATGACCTTGCCGCGCAGGTTGATCACCCCCCGGACGTGGACCGGGGCGCGGGGCACGGAGGTGATGTCCATCATGCCGATGATTTCGCGGACTTTGAGGATTTCGACCCCGTAGGTTTCCTCGGCGAGGGAGAAGGTCAGGTACATGCCCGCCCGTCGGGTTGTTTCAACAACCTCTGTCATGGTGTGCTCCTTGTTCATGCAGGATGAACGGTGAATGTGAATGTCCTTGATCGCCGGTCAGACCGGCGCGAGTTGGGCCTGTCCCTGGGCCAATTGCAGCAGGCCTGTGGCGTCGAGGATGAGTCCGACGCACCCGTCGCCGAGGATCGCCCCGCCGGAGACGCCCGCCACGCGGGTCATGCCCTCGCCGAGGCTCTTGATGACGACCTGTTGCTGGCCGAGCAGTTCGTCGACCATCAGGGCGCAGCGTTTGCCGTCGCCCTCGATGACCACGAGCAGTCCTTCGTAGGGGTCCGTCTTGGCCCCGCTGACGCCGAACATCTCGTGCAGGCGGAACAGCGGCAGCAGCTCGCCGCGGAGCATGACCATCTCGCCCTGTCCGGCGACGGTCGAGACCGAGCCCTGCTCGGGCTGGAAGCTCTGTTCGATCGAGACGGTCGGCAGGAGGTAGCGTTCCTGCCCGACACGGAGGATCATGGCGTCGGTGATGGCCATGGTCAACGGCAGGCGGACGCTGAAGGTCGTCCCGACGTTCTGCTTGCTGTTGACCTCGATGCGCCCGCGGAGGGACTCGATGTTCCGCTTGACCACGTCCATGCCCACGCCGCGCCCGGAGACATCGGTGACCTTCTCGGCCGTGCTGAACCCGGCCGCGAAGATCAGCCCGAAGACCTCCGGATCGGACATCTCCCGGTTCTTCTCCAGGACCCCCCGTTCCTGGGCCTTGGCGAGGATGCGATCTCGGTCGAGGCCTTTGCCGTCGTCTTCGAGTTCGATCACGACGTTACCGGCTGAATGATACGCCCTCAGCCAGACCGTGCCGGTTTCGTCCTTGCCTTTGGCGAGCCGGTCCTCGGGAGATTCGACCCCGTGGTCCACGCTGTTGCGGATCATGTGAACGAGGGGGTCATTGAGGCTCTCGACCATGTTGCGGTCGATTTCGGTGTCCTCGCCCTCGGTGATGAACTGGACCTTCTTTCCGCTCTTGCGTGCGAGGTCGCGGACGAGGCGGTTCATCTTCTGGAAGATGCCCTTCAGCGGGACCATGCGGAGGCTCATCGTCAGGTCCTGCAGCTCGCGGATGATCTTGCCGGCATGGCCGACGGATCGACTGAGGCGCTGGCTGCCGGCGGCGGAGACGGAGGGGTCCTGGGCGACCATGGACTGAGCGATGACGAGTTCGCCGACCATGTTGATCAGGCTGTCGAGCCGACCCGTCGAGACGCGGATGGAACTCTCGATGCCGGCGGATTGACCCTGCTTGATCTGCTTCTGGGTGCGGATGGCGTCTGCGACGTCGGAGGCCTTGGCCGCGCCGGTCTCGACCATCGCCTCGCCGATGCGCTTTTCGCCCTTGGCCTTGTTGATCTTTTCGACGTCGCGTCGCTTGGCCTTGCCCTTGGCGACGAGGATGTCGCCGACCCGCATGTCGGCGTCCTCCGTGCCGGCCTCGCTGAAGCCGTTCGCCTCCGGATCGCAGAGGTACTCCAGCAGCTCCGTGAGGTCGTCCGGGACGGTCAGGGGCTGGCCCGGCTCGATGCCGTGAAGGGCCTCGATCATGGTCCGCAGGGAGTCGCAGCTCCGCAGGCAGAGGTCGGCGTAGCCGCCCATGATGCGAATCTGGCCCTCGCGGGCGCGATCGAGCATGTTCTCGGCGAGGTGGGCGAGCTTCTGGATACGGTCGAATCCGAGGAATCCGCTGGTCCCCTTGATGGTGTGGTAGGCTCGGAAAACCACGTCGATCTTCTCGCGGTCCTCGAAGTTGCTTTCCAGTTCCAGCAGGGCGCCCTCGGCGTTGGTGATGTGATCGGTCGACTCGACGATGTACTCGTTGAGCAAATCGGTGTCAGCGTCTTCGGGCATCACCGCCGGGCCGGGGAAGTCGATGTCCGCGGCGGGTTTCTTTTCCTGGGCCGGCGCGGCGTCGGGGGTGGGTTTTTCCTCGGCCGGTGCGTCTTCCTCTTCCGGGGCGGCCGATTCGTCGGAGGGCTCGGCCTGGGGGTCTTCGGCGGGTTCTTCAGCCGAGCCGGTCTCCTGGGCCTTTTCCTGGACGTCGGCGGCGATGCCGAGGGTCTGGCTGACCGCCTGGAGTGCCTTGTCGGGCGCGTCGGCCTGGCCCTGGAGGAGGGCTTCGATCTGCTGGGCCGACAGCGTCAGGTGCCCCACGGCCGCCCCGGCGGTGCGGGGGTCGGAGGCGATCTGCACGAGTTCGTCCCGCAGCGCGGCGAGGTCGTCGGTGTCGGCGGGGATCAGTCCCATGAGCTTCGCCGAGACCCCCTCGATCGCTGAAAGGATGTCCTGCGGTGAGTCGGGGGTCTCCGCCAGATCGGTCGTTCCCTCCGCCTGGGCGGGTTGGTCGGCCTTGACTCCGGCGACCTCGCCGTCGCTTTCCATGAGCATCTTGAGGCTGTCAGCGGCGGCGGCGAGTTCATCTTCCGCGCCGTCCTTGCCCTCGAGGACGTCCTGGACGGCCTGGATAGCCAGCGTGATGACATTCCAGACCGCGGCGGGGTCGGAGAACTGATCCTGGTAGATTGTCTGCAGGGCGGTGAGGGTCTTCTTGAGCAGACCCAGCAACGTCTTGTCCGCCCCGGCGACTCGGAGTGTGGTCCACCCCTGTTCCAGCCGAATGCCCACCTTCACGATGGCTTCCTTGTCCTCCCCCTGGGTTTTGCCCATCAGTTCGGCGAGGCCCTTGAATTCATCCGGCACGGCGATGGTTTTGGATTTTGAGGCCATGGGTTCTTTTCCTCATGTGCCCGGGCCGACGTTCTCAGGCGACGATACCCTGGGCTTTTCCCGAAACGACTCCTGTCCAGAACTTACCAACTGACGATTCGTAGCATGTTTTTGCCGACGTGCTGTCTCGCTGTTTGAGCACGTGCAGCCCGTCGACGCGCATCACGCTGGGAAGGGAGATTTCCACCTCCACCCCGCGCTTGTCGAGGACCTGCTTGACGTTGCCGGCGAGGATGTTGGCGACTTCCCCGATGGCGTCGCCCATGTCCTCGCCCTCGAAGGGGATCTCGAACCCGCAGAACGCCATCGCCATCTGCTGGGCGGTCTCGCGCGGCAAGCCGAGATAGATCGACCAGTCCACCCCGCCCATGATGGAAATCACGGCGATGATCACGCCGTCCTCCATCACGTCGTCGCCGAATTCGTCGCACGGCTCGGCGACGGTACCGCAGGCCATCATCAGAATTTCGCGAACGGCTTCGGGGACGGCGTCGCTGTGAGGAAGCTGCGGGGTTACGCTGGTTTCAGTCACGATGCGCTCCTTATGACGGCCTGAAGGACCGGAACAAGCAATGGGAAGAATCAGGCGAACTTTTTCGAAAGGGAACCAAAGAAGCCATCGCCCATACCGGCGGCGTCCTGGAGTTTCTCGAAAAGAGGCTGAAGCTTCTTGGTCAGCACGTCCGTGGTGAAGGGCTTGCAGATGAACGTGTCCACACCGCCATCTTCCATGGCCTCGTCGACCTTGCCCATGGTGCTCTCGGTCGTAATCATGATGACCGGAATGTGGTGCTCGGTCTGCTTGCGGACTTCCTTGACGAACTCCAGTCCGTTCATGTTGGGCATGTTCCAGTCCACGAAGATCATCTCGTGAACGTCTGGATCGAACTTCTCCAGCGCGTCCTTGCCGTCGACGCCCTCGGTGAACGTGAACTCGGCAATGTCCGCTTCGGCGAGCGATCGCATCACCATTTTCCGCATGATGCCCGAATCGTCCACAACCATTGCGTTAATTTCCATGACATGCCTTCCTTCTTTGCTGCATGGCCTTTCCTGCAAGGCCGGGTCGCGTCGGCCCGGTCGTCCCTTTTGCACCCGGTCCGGCCGGTACGCATACCGAACCGTGTTCCTGCGCAGTGGCAATAATCCACAGGCCGGACCTCTTGCTTATCGGAGACAGCCGGCCGGGATTTCATAAAAATGCGTCTTTGCCGGACAGACCGTTGTGTTTCCCGCTCGTGCGGGTCTTGACATCGTACCTCGGGGCGGTTTGGCGCATTGCTTCAGAACGTCAACATAGAGCAGGGTTTGCGCGGAATTCTCCCTGGTCGAGACGAGACGTTTTTCGGACAGGCTCTTCGCGGGCCGCGCGGGCTTAGGCTGCGACCTGTTTCCAGCCGTCCAGGAGTTCTTCAAGACAACCGACCACTCCGCGGACCTTTTCCGGATCGTTCTGGAAGCTCGCGCGGGTGATTTCCTGAATCATGAAGATATAGAGGTTGCGAAGGTTCCGGGCGATCTCCCCGCCGACTTCCAGGTCCAGCGACGCGTTGAGTTCGCCGATGATATCCGTGGCCCGGCCGAGAAGGCTCCCCTTCTCGGCGTACTGTTTGTTTTCCATGGCCTGGGCGCCCTGTTTGAGGAATTTGATCGCGCCTTCGTACAGCAAGACGACGATCTGTCCGGGCGTCTGGGTCGTGATCGAATTGGTCTTGTACGCGTGGTACGGATTTGCTGCCATGCGTCACCTCGGTCGTTAACTGCTTTTTCCGCTGTTCTGGTTCGTCGACGAACCGGCCAACTGGGAGAACAGCGACTGGTAGGCGGCCTGCTGGCCCTGAAGCTGGGCGAGGGAAGCCTCCAGCCGGGCGAATTTTGCGGTATACGTCTTTTCTTTCCGCGCCAGCCGATCCGTGAGGATCTCCATCCGGCTTTCGATGCTCTCGATCTCGGTATCGTACTGCTCGACGCGGACCGCGAAAGGTCCGTCGGAACTGTCGAGCATTTCATCGAGCATGTTGTCCAGCGCGTTGGCCATCCCGTCCTGAAAGCGGAGGTCGGACGTCTGCGGGTTGCCCGTTCCGTCACTGACCCCGTCCCAGGTCACGTTCAGCGCCAGCCCGGCCAGGTCCGTGCCTTCCCGGCCCGTGATGGTATTGCCGTCGACGTCCATTTCCGTCCAGCCGGTATCGCCCTGCTCGCGGAAGTAGGCCTTGTCCAGGACCCCGCCGGAGAACTCGGTCTTGATCTCGTATTCCCCCGCCACAGCGGTATCGAGGGCGGAATCCAGCGAAAAGTAATCGCTGCTGAGAACGGCGCGGTTCTCAGCGCCGAAGAATCGGATGATGTCGTCGTAGTTGGTTTCCAGAAGCGAGTCGAAGGTCTCGCGATCAAAGCTCAGGACCCCGTCGCGGTCGACTTCCAGTCCCAAGTGGGCCGCCATCGAAAGTCCGTCGTTCGACACATCGAACCCATCCATCGGTGTGGTGAGCATGTTCCGAACGGGGGTCAGCAGCGACCGGAGGGTCGAGTCGCCCTGCAGGATCCCGCCGGTTTTGCTGCCGACGTTGTACCCGACGTAGAGGTCGACGGTCTCGACGAGGGCATTGTATTGGGAGACCATTTTTTCGATGTTGCCGGCGATGGCGTCGGTGTTTCGTGAGATGCTGACGGTTGCGGTTCCCGTTCCGGCCAGGTTGAAGGTCACCCCGGAGACCACGTCGCTGAGGGTGTTGGATTCGCTTTCGATCCACGTCCCGGCCGGGGGCGAGCCGTTGATGCGGTACTCGGCGCTTTGGGCCTGCTGGGCGACGAAGAAATCCGCGGTGTCGAACCCGACCGCGGTGGTCTGCGCGTCGTTGATGGTGACGGTGTTGGACGCCCCGGTCTCGTTGCCGTCGAGCACCAGGTGATAGGTTCCGTTGTACTGGAGGATACTGGCGGTCACGCCGGGGTTGCTGGCGTCGTTGTTGATGGCGTCGCCGAGGTCTTCGATGGAGGCGTCGGCGGAGAGGTTCAGCGTGCGGGTCGTGCCTGCGTAGGTGTAGCTGAAGATGCCGGCGGTGGGGTCCGTTCCGTCGGTCTTGGCCCAGTCGGCCTCGTCGTTGAGTTCGTCGATAGCGTCTCCGGAGGTCAGCGTCTGAGTCATCGTGCCGGTCGCGCCCTTGTAACGGGCTGCCAGTTCCAGGCTGAACGTGCCGGGGGGGTCTTCCAGAGCGGCCGCGGCAGTATAGCCGGCGGCGGTATTGATCATCGAAACGACCTCATTCATCGTGTAGTCGGTGCTGGGGCCGAACTCGACGGTGAAGGCTTCCTCGTCGCCGAAGTCGAACGTGTAGGACGCGCCGTTGGCGGTGGTGGTCAACCAGGGGGCGTCGGCGTCGGCGACGGTGTTGCTGTTGGCGGCGTTGGACTTCGATCCGCCCGGGCCGATCTTCTCGCCGAGGTCCGAGACGCCCGTGTTCTGGACGATGCGATGGCTCTGGGCGAGCTGGTTGACTTCGAGGTTGTGCGTGCCTTCGTAGACCCCGCTGCCGGCCGAGGCCGTCACCACTGCCGAGTCGCTGCTGGAGGCCTTGACCTGGCGGAGCGAGGATTCGCTGCTCAGCGACGTCAAGGCTGACTGGAACGAGTTGAAGGCCGACTTGATGGTGTTGACGGCCTTCTGCTGGGACTGGATTTCCGCCTTCTGGTTCGACAGCCGATTGTAGGGCCGATACTCGGCCTGCATCAGACCGTCCACCATCGAGTCCCAGTCGATCGACGTAAACACGCCACCTAATGCCAGAGTCATCGTTCGCTCCTGCCGGTCCGGCCGGCTGCGGGGGACGGAGAGACCTCCGCCCGCCCATGATTATTCTCGACACCCACTTCATGAACTTTAGGATACGTTCCGGAACGGGCCAACTGCTTCCGTTCCGCGAGCCTTGCATCAGCAGGCGCGGAGTGAGGTTGAGTCCCCCCCGGGGGCTCGGACAAAGCCGGGGGGGCGGACCGGCCGCCTTGTCGAGCGGACCGCTCCTTGGGTATTGTCGGGTCCTGCCTGCCGAACTTGAGCCGATTATTCATCGTTTTTCTCTGCTCCGAGGCACCGCAACCGATCTGGCTGTCTGTTTTGGCGTAACTTCCAGTATCGACTTGATTTCCACGCCCTACGGCGCCCGGGTGCCCCGGAACCTCGCGCGCAGCGCACGCCGGATACATCTCGGAACAGGCGGGAGCAAACTGAGAGGGAATTCCCGCCCGAGGCGCTTCCGGCCGGGCTTTGAAGGGGCGTGGAAGACCGCCCGCATCCTGCCGAGCTTCGCGTCCAATGTGCCGTTTTTCCCCTCAGATTGCCCCCCCTCCATTCCGAAATGTACAGCGCTGCCTCCGGCGGCGTTTTGTTCGCACAACACCCCGATCACGGTTACCCGAGGAGATGCCCCCATGGGTCGGTCCAAACGTTCCCGCAACAAAGTCCGCAAGAAGCGCACCTCCCGTCGACCCGATGCAGCCCGGTCGTCGTCGGCTGTCTCCCCCCGCCCCGGGCGGACCGCGCTGACCGACCGCGCCCAGCAGTTCATCAGCCAAGGTCGCTACGACCAGGCCGTCGCCCTATTCCAGGATGCCCTCCGGGCCGGCGAGAATCTCTTCGAAGCCCACCTCGGACTCGGGCGCATTGCCCTCCACCGCGAGAACCCTCATCAAGCCGTCGAGCACCTTCAATGGGCGTGCGAGACCAACCCCGAATCTCCGATCGCCTCGGCAAAACTCACCGAAGCGCTGCTGGCGGCAGGTCGGGACAATGAAGCCAAACAAGCCGCCGAACGAGCCTCCCAACTCAACCCCGACGACGCCCACGTCCGGTTGTCGCTTGCGAAATTGTGCCTCCAGGACCGCGAACTCGACCGGGCCGGCCAACTGCTGCTTGAGATCGCCACCCAGTTGCCGGAAGACGTCTACACAACGACCAAACGACTCCGCCATCTCGGCGGCCACCCCCAGGCACGGGCGATCTGCGAGCGGATCGTCGAACATCATCCCAACCCCGGCTGCTACACCGAACTGGGCCTGATCTGCCAGATCACCGGTGAAATCACCCAGGCCCGGGACTACCTCCAGCAGGCCCGCACACTCGCACCCGATGACCCCGGCGTGCTCAGCAACCTTGGAAATATCCTCGGCATGCAGGGACAGGCCGCCGAAGCCCTGGACCTGATGGCCCGGGCCGTCAGCGCCACCGCCGGGCAGGACCCGAAGGTCCATTCCAACTTCCTGATGAACCTCCACTACCTGCCTCGCCTCGAACCGGAAATCCTCCACGAGGAACACCTCCGCTACGGGCGAACTTACGCCCCGCCCGAACGGGCACGCAAAATGCACCCCAACCGACCCGATCCCGACAGGCCCCTGCGGATCGGCTACGTTTCCAACGACTTTCGCATCCACTCCTGCGCCTACTTCTTCGAGTCCGTCCTCAACGGCCACAACCCCGATCACGTCCGGAACGTCTGCTACTCCACCACCCTCCGACCCGACGCGATGACCGACAGACTCCGAGCCCTCGCCGACGAATGGCATGAGGTCGCAGGCCTGGACCACGACCAGCTCGCCCAACAGATCGCCCGCGACGAAATCGACATCCTCGTCGACCTCGGCGGACACACCGGGGAATGTCACCTCCCCGCCTTCGCCCGGAAACCCGCCCCCGTCCAGGCAACCTGGCTGGGCTACCCGGACACCACCGGCGTCGAGACCATCGACTACCGCATCTCCGACCGACTCGCCGACCCGCCCGAAACACACCCGGCCTACAACGCCGAACAACTCGTCTACCTCCCCGACGGGTTCCTCTGCTACCATGCTCCGGAGTGGGCGCCCGACGTCGCGCCAATGCCCTCCCGGGAGAACGGCTATGTCACCTTCGGCTCGTTCAACAACCAGCGGAAAATCACCCCCCTGGTGATCGGGCTGTGGTCCGAAGTCCTCCGGGCCGTGCCCGACTCACGCATGCTGCTGAAAATCCGTGCCCACAACGATACCGCCCTGATGGACAAAGTCTACGCCGACTTCGCCGAGTGCGGTATTCAGCGCGATCGGCTGGACATCATCGGCGTCCAGGACGCCGTCGACCACTTCCGCTCCTACGGGCGCATGGACATCGCCCTGGACACCTACCCCTACCACGGCACGACGACCACCATGGAAGCCCTCCTCCAGGGCGTGCCGGTCATCACGCTGCTCGGCGACCACCACGCCAGCCGGGTCGGCTACAGCATCCTCCATCGCCTGGGCATGGACATGTGCTGCGCGACCAGCCCGGCTGAATACATCGCCAAAGCCGCCCGACTCGCCCAGCAGGACGACGCCCGCCAGGGCATCCGCGAGACCATGCGGCATCGGCTGATGCACTCGCCCCTGTGCAACGCCCGGATTTTCTGCGGCCACCTCGAAACCGCCTACCGCCAGATGTGGTACCGCTGGTGCGCCCAACAAGGCGTCCCGACACCCGCAATCGACGGCTCCTTCTTCGCGCCCCAACCCGGTGAGTCCGAGTCGGGCAACTCCGCCAACGCGCCTCAGACCGCATCGGCACCGCAGGCTCAGGCTCCGCAACCCACCGCCGAACCCACCCAGGCGACGCTGCCCTCGGCCCGCGAACTGCTCAGCCCGGCCGGTCCTGCCCAGAATGAAGCCTTGGTGTCCAACGAGCCCCAGACCCAAACCCCCGTCGAATTGCCTGAACGTCTCAGGCAGGTCCTGGCGGCGCATCAGCCACCCCGACACGACTCCGACGCCCCGGCCGTGACGCTGGCCGTGCTGACGTACAATCGGCCCGAGGGGCTCGCCCATGCCCTCCAGGCCGCCATCGCACAGGACTATCCCAACCTGAAGATCGTCATTCACGACAACGCCTCGGCCGAACCCACGCCCACACTCTGCCGGGCCTTTGCCGACGCCGATTCGCGTATCGAGTACAACCAGTACCCCGAGAACCGCGGGATGGCGACCAACTTCACCCACGCCGTCGACGTCGCCGACACGCCGTATTTCATGTGGCTCTCCGACGACGACTGGATGGACCCCGACTACATCTCCGTCTGCGTCCGTGAATTACTGAACGACCCCTCCCTCGTCACCGCCGCCGGACGGACGCGACACGTCAGGGACGGAGAATTCTTCCGCTATTCCGCAGAGAACGACATCCGCCTGCCCGACCCCACCGACCGCGTGCTGGCCTACGTCAGCGGGTCCTGTGAGAACAACGGGCTCTTCGGCGTCCACCGCCTCGATCTCCTCCGCCGGGCCATGCACCCCTTCACCGTCAAGGCGCCCGACCTCATGCTCCTGACGGAACTGGCCCTACAGGGGGGGATGCGGATCACCGACGAGACCCACATGCACAAGGACTACAAGTGGTCCATCGAGTGGGCCGCCAACGGCTCGGAAGCCTTCGACACCCCCTTCCACCGCAACCACCACTACCCCGGCCTGGCGATGATCCTCTTCGGGCACCTCATGGACCAGCCGCCCTCGGCGGAACTGCCCCTGCCCGAACGACTCGAACTGGCCTGCTCGGCCGTCTTCGCCTACCTCGACAGCAAGGACAGCGACCTCGCCGGCCCGCTTCGCGAGGAACTCGCCAAAGACCACAACCACGCCGAGCCGTGGGTCGTCAGCCAGGCGCTGCGGATGCGTCGCCGTCTCGCCGAAGGCTGGCTCGCCACGCCCGCCAAAGACCTCCGCACCCGCTGGGCCGGACCGGTCGGGCGGATGCACAACCTGCTCATCCAGGCCGGTCTCTGCTGGGACCCCGCCGGCACCGCCGACGCCGACCTCGACCGGCAGATCGCCGGCCGCCTCGCCGGAGCCACCTCCCCCGACCTCGCCGCGGTCCTGGCCGGCGACCTGCTCGGCGGGCTGTATTGTCGCGACCTGCCCGCCAGCCCCGCGTGGATGCCCACCTGGGCCGCGAAGTATCTGCTGGGCCGGCTCTACGCAGCCCCGCCGTTCTTCCGCGACGCCTCCGACGCCGAGCGATTCTACGACCACCTCGCCCGATGGACCCGCGTTCTGCGCGACGCCGTCCGCCGGGACCACCAGTCGCTGATCTATCCCCCTTCCGTCGTTACCGCCATCAACGCCTTCCTGGAAACCGGCAACACCATCGCAGCCTACTTCAACGACCAGCCCCGACGGGTGCTCTGGCAGCGACGCGGACAGCTCGTCGAGGACATCCTCCAGGCCAAGAACCAGCCCCTCGACCACGACTTCGGCAAACGGCCCCGGCGCAAACGCATCCGCCTGGGGATCCTCAAAAACCATTGGACCCACCAGACCGAAACCTACACCACACTGCCGTACTTCACCGGGCTGGACCGCTCGAAGTTCGAGATCATACTCTACCACCACCAGTGGCAGGGCAACGACCTCGAACGCTACTGCGAAGCCCACGCCGACCGCCGCGTCCAGTTGTCCGGCTCGATTTCCGAACAGGTCAACCGCATCCGCCAGGACGACCTCGACGCGCTGCTGATCGGCACGAACGTCACCGCCGTGAACCAGCCGCTCTCGCTGCTGGCGGCCTATCGACTGGCGCGGGTGCAGATGACCAACTTCTCCAGCCCCGTCACGACCGGCCTGCGCAACGTCGACGCCTACATCAGCGGCACGCTCAGCCAGTCCGACGGCTCGCAGCGGGACTACACCGAAAAGCTCGTCCTGCTCGACGGGCCGGGCTTCTGCTTCGACTTCAGCAAGGTCCCGGCCGGGTCCGCGAGGGCGATTTCCCGGCGCGACCTTTCCCTGCCCGACGAAGCCGTCCTCTTCGCCTCCGGCGCGGTCGTCAACAAGATGACCCCGGAACTCTGGGCCTGCTGGGCGGAGATTCTCCGCGACGTGCCGAACTCCGCGCTGGTGGTCTACCCCTACGCCCCGAGCTGGTACAGCCAATTCCCCAAGCGGCTGTTCTCCGAGCAGTTCTGCCGGACTTTCACCGAAGGCGGCATCGGCATGGAGCGCATCCGCATCGTCGACGCCCTGCCTTCCCGCGAGGCCGTCAAGGCCCTGCTCCGCAACGCCGAGGTCTACCTGGACTCCTGGCCCTACACCGGCTCGAACAGCAACATGGACCCGCTGGAAGTCTCCGTCCCGCCCGTCGTCCCCGAGGGCCGGCAGATGACCAGCCGGCAGGGCGCGGCCATCCTTCGCGACCTCGAGTTGGACGAACTCGTCGCCGCGGACCTGAACGACTACGCCCGGATTGCCATCGAACTCGGCCGGGACGCCGACCGACGGGCCGACCTGGCCGACCGCATCGCCCAGGTTCTGAAAGCCTCGCCGCGCTGCACCGATGCGAAACGATACTCCGCGGACTTCGCAAAGGTCGTCGAAGACCTCCTCGAGGAATACGACCGCACGGGCTCCATCGCACGTCCGGCCGTGGAGGAATGTGTAGCTCAGTCGCCTTCGGCTGAGGTTCCACAGTCAGCCTCGGAGGACATTCCCCTGCCTCCGCCTCAGCGGGTCGGCTACGTTCTGGAGACCTGCGGGACCTGCAACCTGCAGTGCCCCTTGTGTGTGCATGGCTGGAATCGATCCCGGGACCAGCGCCCCAGGGGCCCGATGAAAGCCGACCTCGCCGCACGCCTGCTGGACAAGGCCCTCGCCGGTCCCTACCCGCC